>NZ_JAPDPE010000072.1 GCF_026283955.1 Dyella silvatica
CATGCTGCACGACAACCTGCGCATCTCGGCCATGCATACCCGATTGCTACTAGGCATGCTGCCTCGCGCGCCGCGACTATTGTGGCGACAAGCAAGCTCCCATCGGCGCCGGAGGGCCGCATGCGCAACCTGATCAGCCGCAGCTTCGCCGTCTGGGCGCTATGCCTCATCGGCTTGGCGTTCATCAGTGCCGGCGCACGCGCGCAAGATAATGATCCAGCCCTGCTCAAAACCGTGCTCGCCCAATTGAGCAGCCATGCCAGCGTGCGCGCGGAATTTACCCAAAGCCGTGAGAATCCAGCCCTGGCCCAGCCGCAGGTAAGCCGTGGGCAACTGCTGTTTGTAATCGGCCACGGCATGCTGTGGCAAACCCACGAACCGTATGCGGAAACGCTGGCGCTGACTGGCTCGCGCACGGCACGCATCGATGCGCAAGGTCAGTTGCAGACGGTGCGTGGCGGCGAGCGCGGCGTGTCGCAGGTATCGCAAATGCTGCAATCGATGCTTGCCGGCAAGCCCGACGATGCGTTGCGCCAGTTCGATATAAAAACCCAGGGCACGGCATCACAATGGGTGCTGCGCTTTGTGCCCAGGCAGTCGCGCATGGCGCGGGTGCTGGCCGGTATCGAACTCGATGGCGGCAGCTTTTTGCAAGGCATCCGCGTCGATCTGCAGAACGGCGAAACCACCCGCATCCGCTTTACCGACACCCGCGACGCGGGCACGCTGAGCGCGCTGGAAACACGAGCGCTCGCGATCCCATGAGCAGGCATCTGCGCTGGCGCGCGACCGGCTTTGCCATCGTCGCGATCACGGTCGCCCTGCTCGGCGGCTGGCTGCTGTTCGGCCGCAGCGGGGTGCCGATCCAGACCGACCTGCTGGCCATGCTGCCTGCTACCGAGCGCCACCCGCTGGCCGAGGTCGCGGTGGAGCGGCTGACCCATGCCAATGGCGACCGCATGGTGTTGTTGGTCGAACACGCCGATGATGCCACCGCCAAGGACGCCGCGCGCATGCTGGGGACGGCGTTGTCGCACAACCCGGCCTTTACGTCCGTGACGGCCGAGCTGCCGCCCTTCGATCTGAACCAGATCCTGGCACCCTTTCTGGCTCACCGTTTCAGCCTGTTATCGGATGCCGATCGCGCCGCACTGTCTGCGCCCGGCTACGATCCGACGCAAGTACTGGCCCGTCGCCTCAATGAACCTTTTCTGGCCGGCATCGGCACCAAGCTGCAGGACGACCCATTCGGCTGGCTGCAGCATTGGCTCGATCAACAGCCCTGGAGCCGCTCGCCGCTGCTGCCCGAAGATGATTTGCTGACCGCGCATCGCGACGACCGTACCTATGTGTTGATTACCGCCGCCTTGAACGGTTCGTCGTATGACGACACCGTGCAACGCAACGCGCTCGGTGTATTGAATCGCGCCGAGCAAGCCATGCAACACGAATATCCCGGCACTCGGCTGTCGCGCGCCGGCGCGGTATTTCATGCTGCCGCGGCGCGTGCCGGCGCCGAACGCGATGTGCATGTGGTCGGGCTGATTTCTTCGCTGGGTATCGCGCTGCTGTTGTGGTGGGTATTCCGCTCGCCGGGTCCGTTGCTGCTGGCGTTTCTATCCACCGCCATCGGCATCAGCGCCGCGATCACCGCTACCTTGCTGGTCTTCGGCCAGATGCATTTGCTCACCCTGGTGTTCGGCGCCGCGTTGCTGGGCGAGGCAGTGGATTACTCGATTCAATACCTGTGCGCGCGCGCTAATGCCGGGCCTGCCTGGCAGCCCCTAGCCGGATCGCGGCAAGTGCGGCCGGCCTTGTTGCTGGCGCTGGGTACCTCGCTGCTCGGTTATGCGCTGCTGGGTCTGCTGCCCTTTGCCGCGTTACGCCAAATGGCCTGCTTTGCCATGGCGGGGATGCTGGCCGCCTGCTTCAGTGTGTTCTGGCTGCTGCCGGCGTTGCTGCAAAAACCGGCGAAGCCGTTATCGCCGCGGCTGGTCTCATGGGCTCACTCATTGCAAATACTCGGTGCCCGCATAGGCACGGGCAAGCGCGCGGTCATCGTGTTCGTGCTGTTACTGCTTGCCGCCCTGCCCGGCTGGCGCATGCTTAGCCACGATGACGATATTCATTTGTTGATTTCACCGCCGGCCGATCTGGCCGCGCAAGAAATACGTATTCGCGATGTGACCGGCCTGGGCAACAGCACGCAGTTTTATCTGGTGCAAGGCGAAACCGCCGAGCAAACCCTGCAACGCGAGGAAGCGCTGGAAGCACGCTTGCAAAGCATGAGCGAGCAAGGCCGCTTGCAAGGCTGGATCGGCGTCGCCGGCATGGTGCCCTCGCTGCAACGGCAGCAGTCGAATCAAGCGGCGCTGGCGCCGTGGTTTGCGCAACCGGAAAAAATGCAGGCATGGCTGACCAGCGCCGGTTTTCGCGCGCCGGTAATCGCGGCTTATCTTGCCGCCTGGCCGGGTACGTCGTTGACGCTGGAGCAATGGCAGGCGATGCCGATGTCCCGCCCTTTCGACTATTTATGGATGGGACACAGTGAGCACGGCTATGCCTCGCTGGTGCTGCCGCAAGGCCAGGACGATGTCAGCGTGCTGCGCAGCGCCGCCGAAGGTTTGCCCGGTGTCGAGCTGGTCGACAAACCGGCCAGCGTGTCCGCCTTGTTCGGTCGCTACCGCCAGTACGCCAGCCTGTGGTTACTCGCCGCCATCGTGCTGATCGTGCCGCTGTTTGTCTGGCGCTATAGCCTGCGCATCGCGCCACGAGTGCTGGCACCGCCGGTCTTCGGTATCGGCCTGACGCTGGCGGCGCTGGGCTATCTAGGCCAGCCGTTGACCTTGTTCCATTGGATGGCGCTGATGCTGGTGCTCGGCGTTGGCGCGAATTACGCCGTCTTTCTGCAGGAAGGCGAACCGCATGCCAGGCATCGTCCGGGCGCCGCCTATGCCGGCGTGCTGCTTTCGGCGGTCACCGCCCTGCTCTCCTTTGGCTTGCTGGCATTGAGTTCCATGCCGGCGCTGCGCCATTTCGGACTTACCTTGTTGCTGGGCATCGCCTTCACCGCGCTGTTGGTGCCGATGAGTCTGGTCATTCGCGAGAAAAACACTTGATGATCATGTTGCGCGCGACTCAAGCCGTTACCGCTTCTTTGGCATGTTTGAATGAGCCGAGGCGGCATGCGTTTTTATCGCTGGCGGTTACCCCCTGCCAACCTTCCCGTGCGAGCGAAGCTGGTCCCTTTTTTGGAACCCGCAGGGTAAGCGGCATGCTGCTGCAGATTGAGGTGTCGCCATGAAGCGTGTCGTCATCACCGGCATGGGCGGCATCACCCCGCTGGGACACGATTGGACTCAGATCGAGGCACGCCTGCGCACCTATCGCAACGCCGTGCGCCGGATGCCGGAATGGGATTATTTCGATGCCTTGAACGGCCGCCTGGGCTGCCCGGTGGACGACTTCTCATTACCTAGCTGGCCGCGTCAGCAGCTGCGCTCGATGGGCCGTGTGGCGCAACTCGCCGTGGCTGCCAGCGAGCACGCCTTGCGCGACGCCGGCCTGTATGACGATGCCAGCATTCGCGATGGCCGCATGGGTGTGGCCTACGGCTCATCCGGTGGCAGCGTCGAGCCGGTGCGGGTGGTCGGGCGCATGCTGGAAACCGGCTCCATGCAAGGTGTCACTGCTACCAGCTACATCCAGATGATGGGGCATACCGCTGCAGTGAATGTCGGTGTGTTCTTTGGCCTCAAGGGACGCATCGTGCCGACCTCCAGCGCCTGCACCTCGGGCAGCCAGGCGATTGGCTATGGCTTCGAGGCGATCCAGCAAGGCAAGCAAAAACTCATGCTGTGCGGTGGCGCCGAAGAATTGTCCGGCCCCGGCGCGGCGGTGTTCGACACCCTGTTCGCCACCAGCACGCGCAACGATGAGGCAGCATTGACGCCGCGCCCATTCGACCGCGCGCGCGATGGTCTGGTGGTCGGCGAAGGTGCCGCCAGCCTGGTGCTGGAAGAGTACGAGCACGCACGCGCACGCGGCGCCACGATTCACGCGGAGATCGTCGGCTTCGGCTGCAATTCCGATGGCAGCCATATCACCCAGCCCACGCGAGAAACCATGGCGGTCGCCATGCGGCTGGCGCTGGATGATGCCGGGCTGCCAGCCGACGCCATCGGCTACATCAGCGCCCACGGCACCGCGACTGACCGTGGCGACATCGCCGAAAGCCATGCAACCGCCAGCGTGCTCGGCTCGCGGGTGCCGATCAGCTCGATGAAAAGCTATGTCGGCCACACCCTGGGCGCTTGCGGCGCGCTGGAGGCATGGTGGGCGATTCGCATGATGCAGGCGCGCTGGTTTGCGCCCACCATCAACCTCACCGAGCCTGACCCGAACTGCGCCGAGCTGGAGCATATCGTCGGAGCGGGTCGCCAGATCGACACCGATTGCGTGATGAGCAACAACTTTGCCTTCGGCGGTATCAATACCTCGCTGATCTTCAAGGCTTGCGATTGATGTCCCGGTCGCTGCCACCGTCAGCTCATCCGCGCGCGGCCTTGCCTCGTGTCGTGGTGACCGGCATGGGCGCGGTCTCGTGCCTGGGCAATGGCCGCGCGGCCTTGCTCGATGCACTGCGCAGCGGGCGTAGCGGCATCCGCGCCATGGCTGAATTTGCGGCACTAGGTATGCGTAGCCAGGTGGGTGGCCCCGTCGCTATCGGTGAGCTGCCCGAGTTGCCACGCAAATTGCGCCGCTTTCTGCCGGCGCATGCGCTGTATGCCTGGCATGCCACGCAGGAAGCGATCGAACAATCGGGGCTGGTACGCGATCAATGGAGCAGCGCGGATTGCGGCCTGGTGATCGGCGGCGGCAGTGCGATGAGCGAGCACCAACGCGCGCTGGAACATTTTTACGCCAAGGGGGCCAGCAAACTTTCACCGTTGCTGGTGCCGCGCGGCATGAGTAGCGCACTGTCGGCCAGCATGGCGCACGCCTTCGGCATCGGCGGGCATAGTTACACCATGAGTTCGGCATGTACCAGCGCAACGCATGCGATCGGTCATGCGATGGAGCTGATCCAGCTAGGCAAACAGCAGATCGTGCTGTGCGGCGGCAGCGAAGAATTGCATGACACGACCGCGCTGTGGTTCGACGCGATGGGCGCGTTATCCAGCGCCAGCAATGATCAACCCACACAGGCATCGCGCCCTTATGACGGCGCACGCGATGGTTTTGTCCTGGCTGCCGGCGCCGGCATGTTGGTGCTTGAATCGCTATCGCATGCGCAGGCGCGCGGCGCGACGATACTCGCCGAACTGAGCGGCTACGGCGTATGCACCGACGCGGCCAGCATGGTCGCCCCGGGCGCAGCCGGCATTGCTCGGGCGATGCGGCAGGCGATCAAGCAGGCGGCGGTCAGCCCTGACTACATCAATACGCACGCCTGCTCGACGCCACAGGGTGACCTGGCCGAATGGCAGGCGATCGAAACCGTGTTCGCCGAAAGCCATGCCGCGGTACCGCCGATGTCGTCGATCAAGGGGCAATGCGGCCACGCGCCCGGCGCCTCCGGCGCGCTGGACGCCATCGCCAGCCTGTTGATGATGGAACATGATTTCATCGCGCCAAATACGCAGGTCGACTCAGCCGACCCGGCCTTTGCGCAAGCCCCCTGGGTCAAGGCGCTGCAAGAACAACGCATCGACAGCGTGCTGTCGAACAACTTCGGTTTTGGCGGCAGTTGCGCCTCCCTGCTGTTTCGCCGTCATGCGGAGTCGACGAGATGATCGACGTCTATATCGAACAATGGCGTGCCTGGGCACCCGGCCTCGACAGCGAAGACGCCTGGCATGATTGGAGCAACGCCCCGCAGTCGTTGGCCGATAATGGCGAGCAGCCCGGCTGTGACTTTGTCGCCGCGATGCAGCGACGACGCTTAAGCCGATTGGCGCGCATGACGCTAGGCGTTGCATGGCCATTGTGCGGCGAGCAGGAGCAGCTGCCGCTGGTGTTTGCCTCGCGTCATGGCGAGTCACCGCGCACGTATGCCTTGCTCACCGACCTGGTGGACGAGCAGCCGTTGTCGCCGACGCAGTTCGGCCTATCGGTGCATAACGCCGTCGCCGGGCAATGGTCGATGTTGCGAGGGCAACGGGGCGAATCGGTGGCCATTGCCGGTGAAGCGGATACCTTCGAGCACGCCATGCTGGAGGCCGCCGCGCTATTGGCCGAAGGTGCGCCGGCGGTCATCGTCGTGATCGCCGAAGAACGCCCGGCCGAAGCCTACCAACCGTGGATTCACGATGTGCCGTTCTCGTATGCCGTGGCCTTGCGGGTAACCGCGACGCCATCGACACCCACGGCGCAGCACTGGCAACTACGGCTTGCACGAAGCACGGGCGAGGCCGACAGCAGCAGCGCCTGGCCGCATGCACTCAACTTTCTCCGCGCGCTGCATCAGCGCAGCGCATCCCTGCAGCATCGATGGAAGACACGTCAATGGATTTGGCAGCGACTCAGGTAAAACCATCGCGTGGCGACGCGTATGCGTGGCGGCTGCTGGCCACCGGGCTTAGCTTTTTGCTATTCGGTCTCGGCGGACTGACCCTGCGCCTGCTGATCTTGCCCTTGCTCGGCTTATGGCCCGGCGACCGCCTGGCGCAGCGTCGCCGTGCGCGCGCCGCGATCAGCCGTGCCTTTTACCTGCATGTGCAATTCATGTTGCGCAGCGGCGTGCTGACCTATCAGGTCCAGGGCGCCGAACGCCTGGGCCGCCCCGGGCAGATGATCGTCGCCAATCACCCGTCGCTGATTGACGTGGTGTTCTTGATCGCGCATATCCGCGACGCCAATTGCATCGTCAAGCAGACCATGTGGCGCAACCCCTGCACCCGCGGGCCGGTGACCACGGCGGAATACATCAGCAACAACGGCAGCCCGGACATGTTGGAGCAGGCCGCCAACGTATTGCGCGAAGACCAGACACTGATCGTCTTTCCCGAGGGCACCCGAACCTCGCCCGGCCAGGCGCCGCTGTTTCATCGCGGCGCCGCGGCCATCGCGGTGCGCGGTGCGCGGGTGGTCACTCCAGTATTTATCTCGGTGCAGCCCACCACCCTGACCAAGGCCGAGCCCTGGTACCGCATCCCCGATCGCCGCATACATGTGTTGTTGCGCGTCGGCGACGACATCGCCGTGGAACCTTTTCAAACCGATGCCGCCATGCCGATTGCATCACGCCGCCTCAATGAACACCTGCATCGCCTTTACCTCAAGGAACTCACCTCGTCATGAATGGCTTGACCCACACGCCGCTGGAGCTGGAAATTACTCAGCTCATCATCGATACGCTGAATCTCGAAGATGTCGCCGCGGTGGATGTCCCTGCCGGGCAACCATTGTTTGGTAGCGGACTCGGGCTGGACTCCGTCGATGCGCTGGAGCTCGCCCTGGCGCTGCAAAAACGTTATGCGATCCGGATTGCATCGGACTCCAAAGACGCTCGTCAGCATTTCTCCACGGTGACCAGCCTGGCGGCCTTCGTCGACGCGCAGCGGACCCTATGCGCCGCCTAGCCTCTTTCCTGCTGCCGCTGGCTGGCGTGCTTTATCCCTTCGTCGTCTATTTCGGCATGGATAAAGTGTCGCCGCCGATGTACGCCCTGGTGCTGGGTGCGATCTGGCTTATCCGCGCCCCTGCCCTGCTACGCCAGCCGGGCGGACGCTGGATGGTCGGCGCCGCACTGGCCTATTGCGCCCTGCTTGGGTTCAGCGGCAATGAATCCCTGCTGCACTGGTACCCCACGCTGATCAGCGCGTTGTTGTTATGCGCGTTTGGCTTGAGCTTGAAATTCGGCCCGCCGGTGGTCGAACGGATTGCCCGGGTCAGCGAGCCGGATCTACCACCGCACGCCGTGCGCTATACCCGCAAGGTCACCTGGGTCTGGGTCGGTTTTTTCATCTTCAACGGGATGACCTCGGCGCTGCTTTCGTTCTACGCGCCGTTGTCGTGGTGGACGCTTTACAACGGCTTGATCGCTTACTTCATCATGGGCGCCTTGTTTGGCGGCGAGTGGCTGTTTCGCAAACGGCTACGCCGCAGGTATGAAGAACCCAAACGTGAGGAGGCCTAGGTGAAGCACGCGCCGCCGGCTGACCTGGCCACCGCACCGCCGTTGCGCAGCGTGGTTCCCCTCGCGGAGCGCGAAGAAAACGGCGAGTGGACGCTGCAGCTGCGCATACCGCCCGAGCTCGCCTACTTCGCCGGCCACTTTCCCGCCGCCCCGGTACTGCCTGGCGTCGTGCAAGTAGCCTGGGCGCTGGAACTGGCGGCCGCGCGGCTGGGTACACCCAACGCTTGCCGCAACATGGAGGCGCTTAAATTTCAGCATGTGCTGCGCCCCGGCGACCGCGTCGACCTTACCCTGCACTGGGATGCCGCGCGCGGCAAACTTCATTTCGCTTACCGCCTTGGTGAGCATTCCTATTCTTCCGGCCGCCTCGTCTTGCGCCCGATGCCAACGGATATGCACGAATGACCGATACACCGACGAAGGAACGTCACTGGGCGCTGCAAAAAGAACGCGGCAGTTTCGTGTTGATGAAATTCACCGCGTTCGCCGTGCGCGTACTCGGTCGCCGGCTGCTGGCGCCGGTGTTGTATCTGATCGTGCTGTACTTTTTTATCTCCGGCCGCAGCGCGCGGCGCAACGTGCGGCAGTACCAGGCCTATCTCGCGCACTGGAGCGGACGCAACGAACTGCGCCCACATCTGCGCAGCGTGTTCGGTCAGTTCATGGCCTTCGCCGAAAGCCTGCTCGACCGCCTCGACGTATGGCGCGGCAAGCTACAGCTACAGCAAGTGCAACTGGTCGACCCCAGCGGCATCCGCGCGCAATTGCTGAAAAGCCGTGACGGCGGTCGTGGGCAAATCCTTGTCGGCACGCATCTGGGCAACCTGGATGTTTGCCGTGCCATGGCCGAACTCGGCGAGCAAGTACCGCTCAATGTGCTGGTGCATAACCGCCATGTAGAGCACTTCAACCGCCTGCTCGATGAAGCCGGTGACCGCGGCCTGCGGCTGATCCAGGTCAGCGAGCTGGATACCGCGATGATGATGGATTTATCGCAGCGCATTGAACGCGGCGAATGGCTGGCGATTGCCGGTGACCGGGTGCCAGTGCACGGTGGCCGGCATGCGGTGGTGGATTTTCTCGGTCATCCGGCGGCCTTTCCGCAAGGCCCCTGGCTGCTGGCAGGGCTGCTGCGCTGCTCGGTGAATCTGATGTGCTGCCTGAAGGTCGATGGCCGTTATCGCATTTATCTGGAGCCCTTCATCGAGACGCCCAGCTGGGAGCGCAGCCAGCGCGATGCGACCATCAAGAACTGGATGCAACGCTACGCTGATCGATTGGCGCAACAATGCCTGGAAGCACCGCAGCAGTGGTTCAACTTCTACCCCTATTGGCAAACGATCGAGGCATCCGATGCGCACTGACGGCGTCCTGAAAATCGAAACCGAGATAGTCGTGCCGTTCTTCGACGTCGACTCCATGGATGTGGTCTGGCATGGCCATTATGTGAAGTATCTGGAGGTCGCGCGCTGTGCCCTGCTCGATGACATCGGCCACAACTACACGCAGATGAAGGCCGCCGGTTACGTCTGGCCGATCATCGACCTGCAACTGCGCTATGTACGCGCCGCGGAGTTCGGACAGCGCCTGATCGTGCGCGCCGACCTGGTCGAATGGCATAACCGGCTCAAGCTCAATTATCTGATCAGCGATGCGCTGACCGGTGCGCGCATGACCCGCGCCAGCACCGTGCAGGTAGCGGTGCATATGGCCAGCGCTGAAATGCAATTGGTCTCGCCGAAGGTATTCACCGACATGGTCGAACAGCGCCTGCTCAGCACATCCAGCGCCGCGCATGGCGGCGCATCCCATCCTCACGCACCTCATACGTCATGAATTACGCCAGCGCCACCTATGTCGAAGAAACCCGTTTGGGCTTCCATTTTTTACGCAGTCATACCTGGCAGCACCACGTATTGCGTGTCGCCATCAATGATCTCAAACGCCTGACCGGCACCCCACCGCCGCAAGGCGGTGTCTTGCTCGATGTGGGTTGCGGTCAGGGCAAGTCATTCCGCAGGTTGAGCCAGACGTTTCAGCCTGGCCGGATGATCGGCCTCGATGCCGATCCACGCAGTCTTGAGTTGTCGCGCCACGAAGCGCAGCGCGAGGGCCTGGCGGTGGAATTGCTTGCAGCCGACTGCGCCAAGATCGAGTTGCACGATGCCAGCGTCGATATCGTGTTCTGCCACCAGACCTTTCATCACCTGGTTGAGCAGGAGCGTGCGCTGGATGAGTTCTGGCGTGTGCTCAAGCCCGGTGGCCTGTTGCTGTTTGCTGAGTCGACCAAGGCGTATATCGATACCTGGGTCATCCGCTGGTTTTTTCGTCATCCGATGGAGGTGCAGAAAACGGCGGACGAGTACCTGGATATGTTGCGTCGGCGTGGCTTTGTGTTTGGCGCGCCGAATGTGTCGTTTCCCTATTTGTGGTGGAGCCGGTCGAGTGATTTCGGTTTGCTGGAACGCTGGGGCCTACGCGCGCCGCCACCGCCGGGGCAGCGGGAGGAGACGTTGGTGAATGTGGCTGCGCGGAAGCCGGTTGGGGTTGGGTGAGGTGTTTGTTTGTGCGCGCTCTTTAGGGGTTGTGATGGGTGGGGCGTTTTCGCTTGATTCTAGTGATTCCGCGACCTGGTTCGCCTGCGGCGGGGTTTCGTCCTCCTGCCGGAGTCCGAGTCACTTTTCTTTGCGTGCTCAAAGAAAAGTAACCCAAAGAAAGAGCACCCCCATACCGCGCTCTGCGGGCATCCTGCCCTGCGAGTGCGTGAGGCTGGGCCGGGCTTTTCGACAGGGCTCCTGCCCTGGCGAAAAGGCATCGACGTCCGTGTCGATGCCCCTGCGGGCCTGTCGACCCAGCCTCACCGCGGTATAGGGGGCCCAAGAGCAGCGCGCATCCTGCGCGCACTCGGGTGCGACTGCAAGCAGTCGCCGGGCATAGGTGGCACGTTCGAAAGTCGGCACGACACCGCACGCCGCTCTTGCTCTTGCTCTTGCTCTTGCTCTTGCTCTTGCCGTTGCTACCGCTTTTGACCTTCGGGGCCCCTGTGCGTCGGTGAGGGTTGGACGATCAGGCCCGCAGGGGACTCGGCAGGGACGCCGAGTCCTTTTCGCCAGGGCAGGAGCCCTGTCGAAAAGCCCGGCCAGACCTCACGCACCCGTAGGGCGACAAGCGGGGTTGGCCTTTCTTTGGGTTACTTTTCTTTGGCCACGCAAAGAAAAGTGACTCGGACCCCGGCAGGGGGTCGAAACCCGCCGCAGGCGACCCAATCGCCACACCACAACAAACAAGCCAAACAAACCCCAGCACAGAACAAACCATCCCAACAAAAACCCACCTAACATGGGCAGCCAGCAAACACCCTCCCATGACAATCAAACCATCCCAGCCAATACCCCCTCCCACCCCATGAATACCTACCTCAACGCCCTAGGTGTCACCTGCACCCTAGGCACCGGCAAAACCGCCATCGCCGAAGCGCTATTCGCCGGCGACGACAGCGGCATCCGCCAGGAAGCGGGCTGGATCCCCGGCCGCACCCTGCCGCTTGGCGCCGTGCGCACTCCGCTGCCCGCTACACCGGAAGGTCTGCCCGACAACCGCAATAACCGTCTATTGCTCGCGGCCGCATTGGAAATCGAAGCCGAGATCCGCGACGCCATCGCGCGCTACGGCAACGAACGCGTTGGAGTGATCATCGGCACCAGTACCGCGGGGATCGAAGAAGCCACCCAAGGCATCGCCACTTATCAGCGCGAAGGGGCCTGGCCGCCTGACTACGACTACGCCCATCAAGAGCTCGGTGCGCCAGCGACCTTTCTGGCCGAATGGCTGGCTCTGGCCGGTCCCTGTTTCGGCGTTTCGACCGCCTGCACTTCGGGGGCGCGGGCTTTGCTCAGTGCGCAGCGACTTTTGCGCATGGGTGTTTGCGATGCGGTGCTTTGCGGCGGTGCGGATACTTTGTGCCGCTTGGCGATCAATGGTTTTTATTCGCTGGAAGCGGTGGATGAGGCACGTTGCAACCCGTTTTCGCAGCATCGCCGTGGCATCAATATCGGTGAAGCGGCGGCACTCTTTTTGATGACTCGCGAACACGGCCCAGTGCAATTGATGGGCGGCGGCGCGAGCTCGGATGCGTATCACATGTCCTCGCCCGATCCGCAGGGCCTGGGTGCGCGGCACGCGATGCAGGCGGCCTTGCTGCATGCTGGCCTGCAAGCTGCCGACATCGACTACATCAACCTGCACGGCACCGCGACCGAACACAACGACAGCATGGAAAGCCTCGCCGTCAGCGCCTTGTTCGACCCAACATTGCCGTGCTCTTCGAGCAAGTCGCAGGCTGGGCACACGCTGGGCGCGGCAGGTGCATTAGAGGCAGCGTTCTGCTGGCTTAGTCTTACTGATGCCCGGCCTGAACGGCGCTTGCCGCCGCATGTATGGGACGGCCAAGCCGACCCTGCCCTGCCGCCGCTGAATTTCACTGCCGTTGGCAGCTGCCTGCCTGCAGGAGGCACGCGTTATCTGATGAGCAACTCCTTTGCCTTCGGCGGCAATAATGCCTGTTTGATCCTGGGCGATGCCGTCGTGAACAACGCGACGGCAGGAGATGCGGCTTGATCCCGGCCATCGCTGAGGTCGTGCCGCATGCAGGCGAGATGATGCTGCTCGACCATATCGTTGCGTTCGATGCGGAAAGCATTGCCTGTGCGCTCACGGTAAAACCTGGCGGCTTGTTCAACGCCGACGATGGCAGCCTGCCGGCGTGGCTGGGCGTGGAGTTGATGGCGCAAAGCATCGCCGCCTGGGCGGGCTGCCAGGCGCGCATGGAACAGCGTCCGGTGTCGGCCGGTTTTCTGCTGGGCACGCGGCATTACCTTTGCAATGCGGATTTTTTCCCATCCGGCAGTGAGCTGCGTATCGAAGCGATTCGCGAATTTCATGACGAGCACGGCATGGGTGTGTTTACTTGCCGCATCGACGCTGCCGAACTTCATGCCGAAGCGCGCCTGACGGTTTTCAGCCCGCCGGATGCACAGGCCTTTCTTGAATCATCGACACACGAATCACTACCCCATGAGTAATGGCATGTCAGAAACCATCCTGGTCACCGGCTCCAGCCGTGGCATTGGCCGCGCTATCGCCCTACGACTGGCACAGGCCGGCTACAACCTGGTACTGCATTGCCGCTCGCGCCGCGATGAAGCCGAAGCGGTAGGCAAAGCCGTGGAAGCGCTAGGGCGCAGCGCACGCATGCTGCAATTCGATATCGCCGACCGCGCCGCCTGCGCTGCTGCATTGGAGGCCGACGTCGAGGCTCATGGCGCGTATTACGGCGTGGTCTGCAATGCCGGCCTCGCCCGCGACGGCGCTTTTCCGGCCTTGAGCGGGGATGACTGGGATCAGGTGCTGCGCACCAACCTGGATGGCTTTTACAACGTCATCCATCCGTTGATCATGCCGATGATCCGTCGCCGCACAGCCGGCCGCAGTGTGTGCATCACCTCGGTGTCGGGACAGATCGGCAATCGCGGGCAAGTCAATTACAGCGCCTCCAAGGCGGGCATTATCGGTGCCGCCAAGGCGCTGGCAGTGGAACTGGCCAAGCGCAAGATCACCGTCAACTGTGTCTCGCCAGGCTTGATCGATACCGACATGATCGATAGCGATTTACCGCTGGAAGAGGCGCTTAAAATGATTCCCATGCAACGCATGGGCACGCCGGAAGAAGTCGCCGCCGCGGTGCAATTTCTACTTAGCGCGGAAGCCGGATACATCACGCGCCAGGTGTTGGCGGTAAATGGCGGCTTGTGCTGATGACCTTTCCGCCGCCATGGCGGCCGACAACGTCGTGCATCTGCCTTTTCCACCAGTGATTACCGAAGCCACACGCAGCGGCACACTGGATGACAGTGTCAGGTTCTATCTGGCCGGCCACTAGCCGTCTTGCGGCTTCGCCAGCGGGGGCATCGATGGCCGCGTTCGCCGTGTCGGCCACGGCTTGCGCCGTATGCGCCCACTGCGCGACAGACGAAGCCACTGGCGCATCGCCAGCAAGCCACCGACGGTTTCGATCATCGCCGCCGGCACCCACATGATCACGCCGCCGGCCAATTGGCCGGTGAGCACGTTGAAGGTGAAGGCGCGACCGCAGATTTCGAAGATCGGATAAAGGTCGGTCTTGGAAAAAGTAACGATGGCGCCGGCAAGAATCTGCGGCGTCATGGTGATGCCGGGCGACAGTACACGCAGGCCGGCCGTCATCCGTCCCGGTGGATGCGGCCGATGATCGAGCACCAGCCACCAATAAATGAAACCACTGATGACCATCGACCAGTTCATGAATCGATAGATGCGCCAATCGAGCATGGCCAGCGTCTGCATCGACGGAATCAGCCAGATGATGATGAAGGCGACGAACAGAATCGTCGCCACGGCCGGATTCAGCATCACCGCACTGAACAAGCGCCACGGCCAGGAGCGGCTCACCGGACGCAAGGCGCGCAGGCGCCACGACAATGGCAAACCCGCACGCAATACGCTGCCCGGGTACGAAGCGATAATCAGCAAGGGCGCCAGATGATGCAGCAGCACCTGCTGGATGCGATGCATGAAAAACTCATGCTCGGCGTAGTAATCGAAGTAGGTATGCAGCGATACATAGATGATCGACATGCCCAGCCAGAACGCCAGGCGCCGGCTGAAACTGACCGGCAGCCGGCGACACCCGCGTAGATACAGCACGCAGGTGATCACAAAGGTCAACAGAAAGACCCAGGAGAACTCCCAGGGCACGATCCATTTGAACAAGCTCGCCATCATCGATTCGTTCCGGGCCTACGGCTGGCCGACTCGCCAGCATAGCCCTAGAACCCCGCGGCGAGGCCCACCCTCGCTGCGGCAGATTGCCGCCAAGCTCATGACGGCCTGCGGCTGCGCCGCGAGCGGCGCCAGCCGTAGATCAGGCCAAACAGCGTAAGCAGCGCCGGTACCAGCACGATATTGATGAACTTGAGCTTCAGGCCCAGCGCATCGATCTCGGCGTTGAGCTGGTGCTGCACATTGCGCAATTCGCGATTGATCGCCAATTGGCGCTGCAAGAACTTTTCGATTTCGCTTTTCTGCTCGGCGCTGGCGGCATCGCCATGCCCTGATTTGGCCGGCTGCAGTTCGGTCAGGCGACTGCGGGTTTCCGCCAGCTCGCGTTGCAGCTCTTGCTTTTTGACCAGAAACTTCTGGTCCGCGGCATTCTGCAAGGCCTGCACCTTAGTGAACGGCCGTTGCGACGTGGAGCGCCCGTGAATCGACAACAAGGCGGAGGAGCCGCTGAGGTTGTCGGCGATATTGGTGATGAAATCGCCGTTGTTGGCGATCGCGCTGAGCTGGGTCTGGCCGAGCAGGCTTTGCGCGTAAGACACCCACAGGCGATCACTGAGCAAATCGGTATCGGCCACCAGAATCACTTCGGCGTCGCTGGCCGAATGCTCCAGATGTCCCGTTTGGACGGCTCGCTCGGGGAAGGCGCTGGGAAAGGTGCCGCGCAGGCGCGCGGCAATCACGTAATGGGTATTGTTCGGCTGATAGCCATCGAGCAGGCTGGCCGGATCGCGACTGGACTCGAGCAGCCGCTGGGTCGGCACGATGGTCGCATCGGTGCTGCTCTGCAGTAGCGGTAGCAGGCGCAAGCGGGCATCGGGGGCCAAATCGAAGTAACCGGCGCTGGACACATTGACCCGCTGCAAGCTGGCGGTAACCACATCATCGTGATTCAACTCTTGCGCGGTAAGCCCCAGCATGGCCGGATGATTCAAAGCGCTGTTGTCGGCCAATTCGATGCGCAGCGCGCGCGCGCGATCCAGCACGACTTTCTTCGGGTCGTACTTCACCCCCCAGGCGGTGAACAGCTTGGGCAAATCGGAATTGTGATCGTCGGTCACGCCATTGCTATCGACGAAGGGAGTGGCATCGAGCTCGGCATCCGGGTCGACGAATACCACCAGGCGCCCGCCACGCAGCACGTATTGATCAATCGCATACAGCGCGTTCGATGACAGCTGCTTGGGGTGGATCAGCAGCAGCACCTGGATGTCATCGCCAATATGTTCCAGCTTGGCCGGGTCCAGTGTTTTCACATCGAACAATTGACTGAGCTGGCGCATCACCGTCCAAGGCTCGTCGCCGATCACCGGATTGCCTTGCACCGGCAGGCTGCTGATCAGGCCGATATGCGGCTTCACCGGCTCGTTCAATTCATACAGCAGCTTGACGATGTCGTATTCGAGAAAGGTTTCGCGCGCCGGATCCAGCAACGGAATCGTCAGTGTTTTGCCACCGGGCTGGGTGTCGCTGTCGGTGTCGTTCTCGCTGTCGCTGCCCGGTGGCGCCGTGCTGCCCACCAGGCCGAAGAACACCCGTTCGCGATTGTTGCCGGCGTTGACCGGGCTGAGCCCGTAACTCTCGGCACTGACTTCGTCATCGGAGTACGGCATCGGATCGACCACTTGCAGGCGCAGGCGCCCGTGCGTGCGTGCGACCATTTCCTGGAGCATTTCGTGGACACGTTCTTGGTAGCTGCGCAGCTGCGGCAGGTCACGCGCGGCATGCTCGGAAAAATAAAGCGTGAGCTTCAATGGCGCATGCAGGTTATCGACGATGCGCAGGGTGCCCGGCGTCAAGGTATACAAATGATCGGCGGTAAGATCGACCCGCCCTGCGCGCATCCAGCGGCTGCTGACCAGGGTCAAGCCGGTAAAGGCCAGCATCAATACAACCAGGGTGGCAAACAGGCCGGTGCGACGACTGAAACGGAAGCGAGTCATGCTTAAGGCGTCCGCTTGAGGTCGAGCACCAATACACCGGCGGCCAGCCAGGCGGTGATGCTGAGCAAGAAGTACAACAGATCGCGCACATCGAGCACGCCACGCGCAATCGCCTCGAAATGCCGCAGCATGCTTAAGTGCGCGACACCGTTAATGAGCCTGCGCGGCATCACCCCTTGCAGAAAATCCAGCACCTGCGGCTGCCCCAGCAAGATCAGCAGAAAACACACCACCACGGTCAAGATGAAAGCCACCACCTGGCTGCGCGTCAGGGCCGACAAACACGCGCCGATCGCAAGAAACGCGCCGGCCATCAACCAGCTGCCCAGGTAACCGGCAAGAATCACCCCGTTATCCGGGGCACCGAGATAATTCACCGTGATCCAGATCGGAAAGGTCAGCAGCAAGGCCAGGCCAATAAACAACCACGCGGCGAAAAATTTACCCAGCATCGCCTGAGTCAGGGACAGCGGCAGCGTCAGTAGCAGCTCCAGCGTGCCGCCCTTGGATTCCTCGGCCCACATCCGCATCGACACAGATGGCACCAGGATCAAATACAGCCACGCGTGCATGGCAAAGAACGGTTGCAGATCCGCCTGCCCGCGCTCATAGAAATCGCCGCCGTAGAAGGTAAGAATGCCGGCCAGCACCAAAAACATCACCAGGAACACATAAGCCACCGGCGTCACGAAGTAGCTGCGCAACTCACGGCGCATCAGGGCGCCGACGGGGCTCATGGGTGGCTCCTTCGGAGCGGAGAACGGGAAATGGCGAGATGTTGGCTTGCCGTTCTATACCGCCCCCGGTCTGGCGCATGGCTACGTGCATGCACTTCGCCGCACGACGCGGACAGTTCCCGGTGCCCTGTTCTCTGCTCCCTATGTCCAGCCAGCATCCTCATCCCTTGCCCTCCGTCACGCCGACACTCGCTGGCGTCGACCCCGTGGTGATCTGCCGGAACACTTCGTCCAGCCGTCCGCGCTCGAGTTGAATCTCCGAGACCTCCAGGCCTTGTTGACGCAGCAGGGTTTCTACCGGTTCGAGAATGCGCTGGCCGACCTTGGGAAAGACGGTGATACGGCCGTCCAGCGGGTCCACTTCGATGGCGGCGACCTGTGGCAGGCGGCCGAGCATTTCCTGCGAGACGCCACTGCCCGGTGCGCTGAAAGAAACCGCGCCGTGATAGCGCGAGCGCTCTTCCAGCTCGGCCGGTGTCGCATCCGCCAGCAATTTGCCGTTGGCGATGATCACCACCCGATTGCACAGCGCATGCACTTCTTCAAGCAGATGGGTCGAGATGAGAATGGTCCGCTCGCGCGCCATCGCATCGATCAGCTGGCGCACGGCATGCTTCTGGTTGGGATCGAGACCATCGGTCGGCTCGTCCAGCATCAGCACCGGTGGATCGTGCAGGATCGCCTGCGCCAGACCCACCCGCCGACGCAAACCCTTGGACAGCGTATCGATGCATTGCTCGAGCACACTCTCCAACTGCAGTTGGCTTACGACCTCATCAAAACGGCGGTAGCCCACATCGGCGCTCAGGCCGCGTATGCGCAGCACGAAGATCAAGAACTCGCGCACGGTCATTTCACCGTAGCTGGGGGCGCCTTCGGGCAAATAGCCCAGGGCGCGCTTGGCCTTGACCGGTTCTTTGCTGACATCGTGGCCGCAAACCTGCGCGGTGCCCGACGAAGGCACCAAAAACCCGGCAATCATGCGCATCACGGTGCTTTTGCCGGCACCGTTGGGGCCGAGCAAACCCAGGACCTGGCCGGGCTCGGCGCGGATATTAAGCGCATCCACGGCGGTCAGGGCGCCGTAGCGCCGAGTCAGTTGGTGGGTTTCAATCATGGGCGGCCAGGGTCAGGGGTTGATGCGCTACTTAGGCTTGAGCCGTATCGCAATGTACCGCATGAGGTCGCGAAAGTTCGGCGGTTGACCGGCTTTGTGACATAAAAACAAAGGGCCCTTCGCTAGGAAGGGCCCTTCGTCATGACTTCTATCAAGCTGGCTTACAACGAGCTTCGGCTTACTTTGCCGGAGCGGCTGCCGTGCTGGCTGCGGCCGGAGCCTGATCGCTGCTGTCGTCGAGCGACGGCGGCTTGATGCCCGCCTCTTGTTCCGGCGTGGCGGCCGGTACATCGCCACTCAGCGGCAGGTAGACGTCGAAACGGGCGTAGCTGGTGACGTTGTCGCCCTGCTTCACTTCTGGCTTGGCAAGAATGTCGTAGAAGCGGTTGACCACTTCGTCGAACTTGTAGCCGTGAGACTGGGCATAGGCCTTCAGCATGTCGCGGGTCTGCGGCACACCGGCAGCGGTACCGTTCCACTCGCCCTTCAAGGCCGGGCCACCGTAGGCCAACACACCACGCACGTTGTTGTCGATGACCAGACGGCCAAAGCGATCACGGCTGCCCGGGGTGGTGGAATCTGCCGTGGCGGCGGCATCGCTGCCGGCGGCGGCGTTCAGATCGGGCGCTTTGGGCGCGGTCAGCTCTTGGCTCTGACCAGCCACCGTCACGCTGGTCGCGCTGATCGGCAGGCCTACGTCGAAGGTGTAAGTCTGGTCACCGTAGTTGGTGGTGAAGATGGTCCGCGGACCGACCACGTCGACACCCAACTTCTTGGCTGCGTCGTGAATCTGCGCCACCGCCTTGTCGGTAGCGTCGTTCAATGCGTCCAGGCCGCCCTTGCGCTCGATCGAGGTCGAGACCAGCAACATCGGCGTCGGCTGGGTCTGCTCGATGTACGGGATCAGCTTGGTGTAGTCGATGTTCGGCACCTGAGCCAGCACGTTCTGCAGGTTGTTCAGGCTGAACTGGATGAAGGTATCCGGGTCGCCGTGGATATACAGGTTGGAGTAACGGTCGATCAGATTGAAACCGTAGGCCACATCGTACGACCAGGTGATCTTGGTCAGCTGGCCACGGCTGCCCTGGCGATCGAGATCGAGGGTGAAATGCTTGTCCTGGCCGCGCCAGTCGTTGTCCAGGTTCCAGATGATCTTGGCCGACTTGGCGGTGGAATCGACTTTGTCGAACTGCGGATCGACGCTGGCGATGGTCAGCTTGCCCTTGCCCACTTTGTCGTCGGCACTGGCCCAGCTCAACTCGGAGCCGGCGCCGTAGGCCTTGCCGGAGAAGGTGTACTGGATATTACGGTCGTACGTGCGCTGCACCGAGTAATCGGGGTAGCGACGGAAGCTGCTCAGCACGTCGTAAACCTGACGCATGTCCTTGCCGACAACCAACGACCTTTCCACATGGCCATTGCCGGGCATGACAACGCCCACCACGACACCCACCACGGCGACAATGGCTAGGGCAACAATAAATTCAAGGACACGCATCATTCCGGGGCTCTCCGAACGTCTCTTTAAGGCGGCACTAAGGCGTCGCCGGAGACCAGTCCGCCACAGGAACCATCCCGAAGGAATCGCATCGTGACAGGGGTCGGCCAGCGCCGAAGGCGTCGATGGTACTTGCTCGCGAGCGGGAACGCTATTGGGTTGTGAAGACGACCTCACATAGCCATGGCGACGGCTCCGCAGAGCCGCCGCACCGGGTCCGAACAGGCCACCTTAGCTGCCTGCAAACCTAGACAATACCTAGCTCCAGCGCCTTCAGCACAGCACGGGTACGGTCACGCACCCCCAGTTTGGAGAGAATATTGGAGACATGGTTTTTCACCGTCCCCTCCGCCACCTTCAGCGAGTTGGCGATTTCTTTGTTGCTATAGCCACCCGAAAGCAATCGCAAGATCTCGGTCTCACGCTCGGTCAACGGGTCGGGCTGTTCCAGGCTGGTGAACTGGTTTTGCATCCGCCCCACCCCGGCCAACAGCCGCTGAGTGACCATCGGCGCCACCAGGGAGCCGCCGGCGGCCACGGTACGAACCGCTTCCACCAGTTGCTCCAGCGTCACATCTTTAAGCAGAAAGCCGCGCGCACCGGCCTTAAGCCCCTGCAGCACCAATTGATCGTCGTCGAAGGTGGTCAGGATGATGGTCGGCGGCAACTCGTTGCGCGCAGAAAGCGCCTGCAGCACCTCCAGCCCGCTCATGTTGGGCATGCGGCTACTACACAGATATCCTCGGCCAGGCCGAGCAGGGAACGCACCCCTTGGCGTACCAGGTTCTGGTCGTCAACGAGACAGACGGAAATCATCGTGAATCCTCGAAGCGGTTATTACCCATAACAACTGGCCTAAACCTCAGGCCCACGGCGTCATGCCTATAGGAAACAGAAACGGTACTGCGTCGTACGGCGGCATTCTGGCACGCCGTTCATCGACGGCGTGAGCGCCACAGGTCACGGCACGATAAGTGCCGGTGGCTCGAATCGCGATGGCGTATGCGCCAGGGTGGGCGCTTCGCCCAAAGGCAACTGTACATTTAACGCAAACCCCTGATTCACTGTCGTATCCACCGTCACGTTGCCGCCAAACTCGATCAACCGCTCGCGCATGCCGGACAAGCCGTTACCCGGACGAAAATGCGCGGAACCCCGGCCATCGTCCCGAGCGTACAGCCCGAGCAGATCGGCATCGACATACGCAAATTTCAGCCACAGATTGCGCGCACCGGCATGGCGGGCGGTATTGGTGAGAATTTCTTGCGCACAGCGCAGCAACACCTGCGCCCGGCGCGGATCTTCGACGCTAAACCGCGGCGGCGTCTCCACATGCACGTTCAAGCCTGGCACCCCCTCGATCAGGCTGCGCAGCGCCTGGGTGAGATCGATGGCATCGTCCTGGCGCAGCTCGCTGACCGCCTCGCGCACGTCCGATAACAAATGCTTGGCCGTCGCCTGCGCCTTGCGCACATGCTCGGCGGCCTCGGTATTAGTGAGGTGACTGGCCACTTCCAGATTAAGGCTTAACGCGGTGAGGTGATGGCCGATCAGATCGTGCAGCTCGCGCGCGATGCGCATGCGCTCGGCGATACGGGTGGATTCGGCCAGCAAGGCGCGGGTGGCGCGCAGCTCGGAATTGAGCCGCCGCTGCGCCTCGCGCTCCTCGGCCTGCTGGCTGGCAATCATCGAGGTGAAGAAGGTCAAGGCCGATATGCCCAGGTACATACATACCTGCAGGAACGCCGTGCCGATCGTCCAACCCATATAGCTGGCGATAATCGGGATCAGCATCAGGTTTTGTATCAACATCCAGACCAGACCGGCGATCACCGGCAACTGCCATGGCAGCACGACCGCGATCACCAGCATCAGCATGGCCGAGAGTCCGCTCTGGCTGAACCAGCCCATCGCAATGGCCGAGCCGGTCAATACCATCAAGCCGAACAACTTGATCGCCTGGGGGCGTCCGCTCTGCCGGGTCATGCTGGAACGCCCGGTGAGCAACAGGTAAGTCACGCCAAAAAGCAGATAAGAGAAGATCCAGCCCGAGATATTCGGGTTGCTCCACCATGTACTCACGCGCGCCAGGCTCCAGCTGCCAGGCAGCAGCGGCAGCGCCACGCACAAATAAGTAAAAAACCCTGCGTAACGCAGCAGGCGGGTGTGATTGAAGTTGGACCAGGGCATGCCAAGCATCATTAGCTACCCGTCAACCGTACGCAATGCGCGAGAAGTCATGTGTTCGCGCCAACGGCTGGAAAGCCCCCGAAAGCGGCACGAGTCCCTCCGCCTCACCTTCCCTGGCTATTTCAGCAGGGGGCATGCAGGGCGCCGTTTTACAAAGGTTTTACATGCTGCGCCGTGTTATGTGCGGCCCACAGGCGCATGCCATAATGCGCCACTCCTCAGGGCTGGTGATCAGCCCTGGATCGAATCACATCAACTGCGGAGCAACGAATGGCCCTTGCCATCCGCGACGTGCGCGAGCACGACCTGGATGCCGTACTGGCGCTCAACAACGCCGCCGGCCGCTCCATCCTCGCCCTAGACGCCACCCGGCTGCGCTACTTTTTTGAGCACGCGGATTATTTCCGCGTGGCCGAAATCGATGGCCACGTCGCTGGTTTCCTGATTGCCTTGCGCGAAGGCAGCGACTACGACAGCTCGAACTATTGCTGGTTTAGCCAGCAATATCCGCAGTTCGTCTACATCGACCGCATCGTCGTAGCCAATGCTTATCGCCGTCATGGCCTGGGCCGCATTTTCTATTGCGACGTCAACAGCTATGCCGAGGTACGCGTGCCGCTGCTGACCTGCGAGGTGATTCTGGAGCCCCGCGACGACGTGGTGGTGCTGTTCCATGGCACTTATGGCTTCCAGGAAGTAGGCCAGCAACGCATGAGTGAGCAAGGTCCGCAGGTCAGCCTGCTGGCCAAAGACTTACCCAGCTATGCCTATGTGCGAGACACTTATCTCAGCAGCGGCGGCTTGCCCGACGTGCCCTGGCTGGCCGAACGCAAGACCCCCGCTCATCCCAACACCACCCAGCGCCGCCTCGCCGGAGAGCGGCGCCCATGAATGCACAAATGGATACATCTGATGCTTGCGACCTGCGCTTTGGCCAGGTCGGAATTGCCTGCGTGCGGGTACGCCGGGTCGACGCCGCCGCGCTTTGCGACGAGCTCGAACGCCGCGTGCACGCTGCACCACAGCTATTTTCACGCGCGGCCGTCGTGCTTGACTTGAGTCACCTGCTCAACTTGCCCGATGACGGCACGGTCGATGCCCTGCTCGAGGCCGTGCGCAGCGCCGGCATGCTGCCGGTAGGCCTGGCCTATGGCACCAGCGAGACCGAAGCGCTGGCCAGGCGCATGGGCCTGCCGCTGATCGCCAAGTTCCGTGCCGCCTATGAGCCGGCGAACGGCAGCATCGCCGCGCCGGAGCCTGCCGAAGCCGCGCCACGCGCTACGCCGGCCAAAGCCGAACCGGTCAAAACCGAAATAACTTCAGCGGAACCCGTCTCCTCGGCCGGCCCTTCACTGGGGGCTCAGCATCACGATGGCACGGTGCGCTCCGGTCAGCAGATTTATGCGCGCGATCGCGACCTGGTCGTCACCGGCACCATTGCCAATGCCGCCGAAGTGATCGCCGATGGCAGCATCCATATTTATGGCGGCTTGCGTGGCCGGGCGATGGCCGGCGCGCAAGGGGATGAAAAGGCGCGCATCTTCGTCTCGGATTTTCGCGCTGAACTGGTGGCTATTGCCGGTCATTACCGGGTGTTTGAACAAATTCCAAAAGACCTCGAAGGCCAAGCCGTGCAATGCTGGCTCGACGGCGAAAAACTGCTGATCGCCAAGCTATGACGATCACTAACTACAAAAACTATGCGGAGATGACCCTTGACTGCTGAAATTATTGTTGTCACTTCCGGTAAAGGCGGCGTCGGCAAAACCACCACGAGTGCCTCCCTCGCCACCGGCTTGGCCATCGCCGGCAAAAAAGTCGCAGTGATCGATTTCGACGTCGGCCTGCGCAATCTCGATCTCATCATGGGCTGTGAGCGCCGCGTGGTGTATGACTTCGTCAACGTGGTGCAGGGCGAAGCGACGCTCAAGCAGGCGCTGATCAAGGACAAGCGTCATGAAAACCTCTATGTGCTGGCTGCCAGTCAGACTCGCGACAAAGACGCGCTGACCCAGGAAGGCGTGGAGAAGGTTCTCGACGGGCTGGCTGCCGAAGGCTTCGACTACATCGTGTGCGACTCGCCCGCCGGCATCGAAAAGGGTGCCCACCTGGCGATGTATTTCGCCGATCACGCGATGGTCGTGGTCAACCCGGAAGTGTCCTCGGTGCGCGACTCCGACCGCATCCTCGGCCTGCTCGCCAGCAAGACGCGCCGCGCCGAGCGCGGTGACGGTGCGATCAAGCAGCATTTGCTGCTCACCCGCTACAACCCGGTTCGCGTGGCCGCTGGCGAAATGCTCAGCGTCAAGGACGTGGAAGAAATTCTCGGCATCAGCGTGGTCGGCGTGATTCCTGAATCGGAGAATGTGCTGGCTGCATCCAACTCCGGTACTCCGGTTATCCTGACCCCGGATTCACACGCGGGCCAAGCCTACAGCGACACGGTAGCCCGCGTGCTTGGCGAGGAACGCCCGCTACGCTTTATCGACGTGCCCAAGAAGGGCTTTCTCCAGCGCGTATTCGGAGGCTAATCGCGATGGGTATTCTTGATTTTCTGAAGCGCAAACCGGAGCCCACGGCTACTGTCGCCAAGGAACGCCTACGCATTATCGTTGCGCAGGAGCGTTCCACCCGTGGTGCACCGGATTATCTTCCGCTGCTGCGCAACGAATTGCTCGAAGTCATCAAGAAATATGTTCACGTTGACCTCGAAGCCATCAGCATCAACCTCGAACGCGACAGCGGCCACGAGATACTTGAGCTCTCGGTAGCCCTGCCCGACGGTAAGCCTGTAGCTAAGCCGGCGGCCGGCTAACCGTTACGGCAAGTCGATGGCCAGTTGCCTATTCCAACACTGCGGCCCCGCCCTGGGCGAGGCCGCCCTGGATGCCGTGGAGCAGCAGCGTGGGCTGCTCTTGCTGCCATCCATGCGACAGCCCTATTTGCACTACAACGACCAAGCCCATCGCGGATTTGCCAAACCGCATCTCGCCCCCGGCTTCGAGGCTGTGATCGGGCCTCTGGTCGGCGAAGACCGCGCCAGCTTCTGATGCATCCTCCTCTATCCCATGCCACGGCCGTCGAGGTATTGCGACTGGCCGACAGCGATGAACCGGCGGTTCGCGCCCTGCTTGCCCGCTACGGGCTGAGCTTGCAGCGGATCGAAAGCGGCGCTATCCCAGGTAGCTTCTGGGGCGATGAAGAAGCCGGCATCATCGGCCACACGGTGTACGCTCGCGGCGACACGCCGCTGCATTCGCTGCTGCACGAGGCTGGCCATTTGATCGTATTGCCCGCCGAGCGACGCAGCGCCGTGCACACGGATGCTACTGATTCGATCGAAGAAGAAGATGCCACCTGTTATCTGCAAATCGTGCTCGCCGATGAGCTGCCCGGCGTCGGCCGCGCCCGGCTGATGAGCGACATGGACGCCTGGGGCTATTCCTTTCGACTCGGCTCCACCCGTGCATGGTTCGAGCAAGATGCGGAGAATGCGCGGCAGTGGCTGATTGAACGCCAGTTGCTCAACACGGAAGGCCAGCTTCGCCAGCCTCTTCTCATTGCAGAAAGCTGAGTCACCAGTCAGTCCAACGCCATTACACAGGTTGCCCGTGCCCAATCCGTTCCGCTCCTTTCGCATCAACGATCACCGCCGCCGTGCCGCGGGCGGCTTGATGCGTCTTATCTTCGGCAAGCCGGCGCAACCCAGCGGCACGGCGCTGCCGGCTACCGGTATTTACCGCATCCTGATTTGCCATGTCAGCCACACTTTGGGCAATGCGCTACTGCTGACGCCGCTGATTCAAGAGCTGCAGGCGACCTACCCCGGCGCGCAGGTCGATATCGTCACCCGCAGCCAGGTAGCCGAGGCCATTTATGGCCGCTATTTCAACGTCGACCGTATCTTCAAGCTGCCCTCGCATGCCTTCGGCCA
>NZ_JAPDPE010000073.1 GCF_026283955.1 Dyella silvatica
ATTGCCTACGGCGATCGGATGAAACATGCGAAGGATGACAAAATCACCGCTCACCCCGTGCTTGGCCCAAGCGCGTGGTGGCATGTCGTGGGCCAAGCCCTGGGCGGCACGAAGTACATCGATGCTCAGGGCACATATCTGCTGCATCGGCTGATTGCGCTCTACGGCCACGGCTTTGCCGAGCATGGCGCCAACATGCCCAAGGTCTTTGTGATCACGCCCTTCCGCGAAGTGAAAGAGGGCCTTGTCGCCTTGCTCGGCAAGAAAGAAACCTGGGAGCAAGCGCTGGCCGGCAAGCAGTTGCCGGTCCCGGAGAACTTGAATGAATGGTCCAGGGCCAGCATCGGCACAGTCCACACTTTCCAGGGGAAAGAAGCCGATATCGTCTTTTTCGTCCTGGGTTGCGATGAAACGCGCCGTGGCGCCATCGACTGGGCCACATCAAAACCGAATCTACTGAACGTCGCCGTCACCCGCGCCAAGAAGCATGTCTACATCCTTGGCGACCAGCGGCTTTGGGGCACTCGCGCCTATTTCGATATCGCCGACGGCATGTTGGCCAAGATCGAGCAGCCGCCCGCCAGCAGCGATCACCATGAGGTACTGATGCCGACGTAAGAAATGGCGCTGTCGCGCCTCAGGCTCCAGCGCGGCAGCGATGTCATGGGCGGTCTTTGCCAGACCGGACCTGGCGTCGGATAATCGCGGCAATCCGCTCGGGAACACTCATGTCGTCACCGGCCTTACCCGCTTCGACAGATTCACTGTTTCATCATCGCGCTTACGTCGCCTTCTGGTTCGCCCGGGTCTCCTCCAGTTTCGGCTTTCAAATGCTGGCCGTCGCGGTGGGCTGGCAGATTTATTCATTGACGGGCAGTGCGCTCGACCTTGGCTTGATCGGCCTGGTGCAGTTTTTCCCTTCGGTGTTACTGGCCTTGCCCGCGGGACACATCGCCGATCAGTTCGAGCGCCGGCGCATTGTGCTATTCGGGCAGATCGCCGAATGGACGGCGATTACCCTGCTGGCCATCCTGACCTTGCTGCATGCGATCAATGAGACGGGCATCTTGGCGCTGATGCTGGTCATCAGCACCGCCAAGGCAATTGAATCGCCGTCGATGCAATCGATGGTGCCGGCGTTGGTACCGCCACGTTTATTGCCGCGGGCGATGGCGGTGAACGGCTCGGCGTTGCAGGCGGCGATGATCATGGGGCCTGCGCTTGGCGGCTTGCTTTATATCGCCGGCCCCGGCGTGGTCTACACCGTCTCGGCGGTGCTGTACCTGATCGCCGCCACCATGATGGGCCAGCTGCGCTACGAGCAGGCACCGCCCAAACGCGAGCCGGCCACCTTGAAAACCCTGTTTGCCGGCGTGCACTTCATTCGCGAGCGCAAAGACATACTCGGGGTGATCTCGCTCGATCTGTTCGCGGTGCTGCTGGGCGGCGCCACCGCCCTGCTGCCGATCTTCGCCAAGGACATTCTGCACACCGGCCCGTGGGGGCTGGGCCTGTTGCGCGCCGCGCCAGCCGTGGGCGCCTTGTTGATGTCGTTCTGGCTGGCCAAACACAGCATGCAGCGCGGCGTGGGGGCCATCATGTTTGCGTCCGTCGCAGGCTTCGGTGCCGCCACGGTGATCTTCGCGCTCTCTACTGTGCTGTGGCTGTCATTGATCGCGCTGTTTGCGCTGGGCGCCTTCGACATGGTCAGTATGGTGATCCGCGGATCGCTGGTGCAGCTCGATACACCGGACGCCATGCGCGGCCGGGTCAGTGCGGTCAACGGCATCTTTATCAACACCTCCAATCAGCTCGGCGAGTTTGAATCGGGCCTGCTTGCCGCGTGGCTCGGCGCCGTCGGCGCCAGCGTCGTCGGCGGTGTCGGCACGCTGGTGGTGGTCGGCTTGTGGATGGTCATGTTTCCCAGCTTACGGCGACGCCAGCGTTTGCAATCGGATGAGCCGGTGGTTGAATCTGCGACCGTCTCGCAAACAGCTTGATCGGCGCGCGCGCTCAACGCGCTCGCCGGTCATCCTGAGCGGTGAAGGCCAAGCCGGCAGATCAGCTGGAAATCGCCAGTCGTTCGGAGCGATAAAGCTGGGCGGTAATCAGCACGGCAAGCAAGGCGGCGGCAGCGCTACCCGCCATGCACAGACCCAGCTGATGCAGGCTAAGGCTGTCACCGCGCAATAGCTGCATGATGCCGAAGTGTTGCCCCAGCAGCGGCACGGCATACATCCAGTCTTGCGCTTTGATTGGCAGCACGCTGAGCAAAGCGCTCGGAATGATCGGCACCAGCATAAGCAGCGAAAGATAGCTCTGCGCTTCGCGATAGCTTTTGGCAAAAGCCGCGACCATCGATTGCAAAGCCGCCAGCAACACGATCAGCGGCAAGGCCATCAACAACACATGGGCACCGAAGCGCGGCCCCATTTCCAACTCCATGCCGAGTTTTTCAACCGGGACAAAGTGCCCGACGACACTGAAGGCAACCAGGCTGATCAACAAACTGACGGTGGAGAAGACGCTGATAGCCGCAAGCTTGCCGAGCAGGATTTTCCAGCGTGGCACCGGGTTGGCAAACAACGGCTCCAGCGATTGGCGCTCGCGCTCGCCGGCGGTCAGATCGATAGCCAGATACATGCCGCCCATAAACATGGTGAGGACAAAGAAATACGGCAGCATGCCGAACATCAATACCCCGCGTGCCTGCGCGGTGGCCTGATCGCGGCGGGCAACGCTGACCGGCACGGCGGTGCCGGGCGACAGGCCGCGAGCGACCAGGCGCATCGCACCTTGTTGGCGTGCATAGGTCTCGACCAGCTGACTGACCCGCTCCACCGCGGGGTTCGCATCGCGTTGCGACGAGTCGTAGATCAGCTCGACTTGCACCGGCTCGCCCTTGCGCCAGGAGCTGGCGTAATCGGGCGCGATACGCAGCACCACATCGTTCTCTTGCTGGCGCACCGAGAGTTCGGGATTGGCGATGGCAGGGCCAGGCACGATTCCGCCGGCCTTGAGCGCCTGAAGCAGATTCGGTGCGTATTCGCTGCCGATTACCGGTACCGGCAATGGCTTGTCGATTTTGTCGAACTGGCGCTGCAATGACACGTTGATCAACATCACGAAGACCAGCGGTCCCAGCAAGGGGCCGGTGAGCAAGGCGCTGATCAAGGTGCGTCGATCACGCAGGTTTTCGCGCACTTCTTTGAGGAACACCGTGAACAGCGCACGGCTGCGAATCGGCGCAGGAGTTGTATGCATGCTCATGCGGCGAGGCCCTCGTCGCTACCGATGATTTTCACGAAGGCATCCTCTAGATTGTTTTCACCGGTTTGCTCGCGCAAGGCCTGTGGCGATTCATCCGCGACCACGCGGCCATGGGCGATCACCACAATGCGATCACACAACGCCGCCACCTCTTGCATGATGTGGCTGGAGAACAGCACGCAACGCCCTTCGGCCTTCAGCTGCAGCATGAACTGGCGCAACGCGCGGGTGGCCATGACGTCCAGCCCATTGGTCGGCTCATCGAGAATCACATTGCGCGGGTCGTGGATCAGCGCGCGTGCAATCGCCGTTTTTACGCGTTGGCCTTGCGAGAAACCCTCGGTGCGCCGATCGCCGATGTCGGTCATTTCCAGGGTCTGGATCAAGGCTTCACGGCGTGTTTTCAGCAAGCTTTCCGGCAGGCCGTGCAGGCGTGCGAAGTAATCGATGTTCTCGCGCGCGGTCAGCCGTTTGTATAAGCCGCGTGCGTCGGGCAGCACGCCGAGTTGGCGACGCACGGCCAGCGGCTCGAGCGTGGCATCGATGCCATCGACCAGTACCTGGCCTCGATCGGGCGCCATCAAGGTGTAAAGCATGCGCAAGGTCGTTGTCTTGCCGGCGCCATTGGGGCCGAGCAGGCCGGTGATCTCGCCGTCGCGGGCGCGAAAGCTGACGCCGTCGACGGCTTTTACCGTACCGAAGGCTTTATGTAGATCCTTCGCTTCGATCATGGCGTGGCTCCGTTGAAGTCGATAAAGATCGGCGTGGCCTGCATCCGCTGCAGACATTTCACGTCCAGTTTGTCTGGCGCGAGATCTTCGATAAATTCTTTAAGCACGATCGGCATGCAACCGGCGGCCATCACGCTATGACTCTGCCCTTTGGCCAGCAGGTGGCGGGCGTTGCTCAAGCCTTTCAGTACGTCGTCGCCATAACGCGGTGGGGTTACCGGGTCGAATTCGCCGGACAGCAACAGCACCGGCTTGTCGGTCTTCAGCGGCTGATGGAAGTCGGCCGGACGCGCGCCCTTGGGCCAGACCGAGCAAATCGCTTGCAGGCTATCGATCATGCGGGTGCCGAGAATGCTGTGTGCATCCTGCGGGCGCGGGGTGAGCAAATCGGCGTCTTCGCTGCAGATCACCGACGACTGCATGCCGCCGTTCATGGTGTCGGCGAGATCGCCGGACAGCAGCTTGGCCTGCCCCAATAGCGGGCCGACATCGCCATGCGCGGCGGCGTCGATCGACAGCGGCAGCAACGCCGCGGTGAGTGGCGACTAAGCAAACATGCGCACCACGCTGGCCAGCGAGTATTCGTCCAGCGGACGCTTTACGGTCTTATAGGTTTGCGGATCGCGAAAACTGACCTCATGCGGATTCGCGCGCAGCGCATCGCGCAGCTGATACAAGGTTTGATAGGGGTCGCTAAAACGCTGCTTGCATGCGGCGTCCGCGGTGCAGCGGGCGAACTGTGCTTTCAACGCGGCATCGAGGTTTTGCGCAAAATCCTCGCCGAGCACCAAGGTATTGGGCACCACACCGTCCAACACCACACTGCGTATAGCCTCGGGGTGATGCATCACAGATTGCTGCGCCATGCGGGTGCCGTAAGACACGCCGACCAGGTCAAAGGTCGGCGCGCCAAGTGCAGGCGTGCCCAGCGCCTGGCGCAGGTCTTCCAGATCTTGCACGGCGATGGTACTGGTGTAGTAACGCGGATCGGCCTTGCCATCGAGTTGCTTGAGGCAGCGAGCCGCTTCGCTGCGCAGCTTGGCCGGGTTGAAGCCGCTGTCGTCCACCTCGTTGGCTTGCTCGGCATTCGTGTCGGGCTGGCAATTGAGCGGATTCGAACCGCCAGTGCCGCGCTGATCCAGCAACAGAACATGGCGATGCGCCAGCAAGGGCTGCAAGGCAGCGGCCGCCGCGGGCCAGGATTCAGTCGCCGCCTGCCCCGGACCACCGGCAAGCAGCACCAGCATGTCGCGGCTGGCGACCTGTGCATTGCTGCGAATCACCGCCAGCTTGAGAGCGATTTTGCGGCTGGCCGGATCATCGCGGTTCTCCGGCACCTGAAAAGCCGCACACCAGGCCGCGCTGGAAAGTCCGCTGTTCGGCTGCCCCAATTCGCATGCGGTCAAGGTCAGTGAGCCGAGTTGCCAGGTCACCGGCTTAGCCGGCGCTAGCGGCTTGCCGGCCGCGACAGCAGGCTCGGTGGTAGTGGGGTCTGCCGCCGGCGACTTGTTCTGGCTGCGGTAGTAGTTCCACCCGAGCAGGCCGAGCGCTAGCGCGAAAACCCCTATGCGCAGCGCGGTGCGTCCCTTGATGACCATGCGTTATCACTCCTCTCCTGGTTCGAATATCGCTTCGATCGACTGCTCGAACAGACGCGCGATCTTGAAAGCCAGCGGCAGGCTGGGGTCGTACTTGCCGGTTTCGATGGCATTGATGGTTTGCCGCGAAACATCGAGGCGCTCGGCCAGATCGGCCTGCGACCACGCCTTGTCGCCGCGCAATTCGCGTACCCGATTATTCATTCGTGCGATACCGCCACTCAGTCCAGCAGCGCGCCAGGCCATACACAAAGCACAGCCCCGGATAGACCATGAACAAGATGGTTCCGTCGAGCGTGATGACCTTGGCGGCGATCTGAAAGCCCAGAGCCATGCTGAGCAAGCCGATCACCCCGCTGGCAATCGCCAAGGCCTCCAGATGCAGTCGCCGCTGCAACTCATCGCTGCCCAGCACCAGACGCACCATGGCGCGGATCAGCAAGCTCAGCGGCAGCATCGGCAGCAGCGCGATCAGCGCCACGACCCAGGTCTGGTCGGTTTGCTTTTGCAACGGCCAGACAAACAGCATCGTCAGCACGTAGGCAGTCATCGCCGCGGTGAATTCACGCCGGTAACGCTTATCCACCTGGCGCGGGCCGGAGCGGACCATCTTGTCTAGGTAGCCCAGCACCATGGCCAGCCCTAGCAGTGCCCCGCCCAAGCCATGCAGCCAACGCTCATCGCGGGTCAGACACAGCAAGCCCGTTCCGATCAGCACCAGCGCCAGTGGCAGCAACCAGCGCCGACCCGGCAAGCGCGTCGCTGCGGCATCCGTCGCCCAGGTCGACTTAGTCTTTTCAGTCATCGGCGACCGATCTGAAACCGAAATCTTTGCCACGGAACCCCCTAAGCCTCATCCAGGCATGTCAAGCAAACTTGACACGCAGGCTAGTGCGGGACTCCAGGCATGTCAAGCTTCCTTGACACTGAATGATCTAGGCTTTCGTCTCCCCGGCTTTTAATGAAAATTTCACGTCAAAGATCTGACGCATCTGACGTATATCGTCACTTACTGACCCTCGCGACCCCAACCGCGTGGAGTTGCCGACGGCTTTTCTGGGAAAACAGTCTCTCAAGTACCAATCGCCGAAAAATTTGTGATGTTCATCACGCTTTGGCCCGATTGCTGCTTAGAGCCACCCGTGCGATCTGGAAAGCCGGCCGATGCAAGTCGGGGGGAGATTGCCCAGGAGCCAAATAGACGCAATCAGGAAGCACCAGCCTGTTTTGGCCTGGAATGCGTCGGAATCCGCCTTAACCAACACCACTTAAAGGACCCAGGTATGAATAAAACCCTTCTCTCAGCCGTAGTCATTGCCGGCCTCGGCGTCGCCGCTATCGCTCCGCGCACGGCCAGCGCCGTGGACGGCACGATCAACATCACCGGCACCGTGACCGCCTCGACTTGTAAGATCAACGGCGCCGCCAGCCCGGCCACCATCGCGGTGACCCTGCCGACCGTGTCGACCACCTCGCTGTACGCCAGCGGCGTCGTCGCCGGCCGCGCGCCCTTCAGCATCGCCCTGAGCAATTGCGGCGCGCTGACCAAGGCCACCACGTTCTTCGAAACCGGCCCGACCATCATGGCCGACGGCAACCTGAAGAACGCCACCGGCAGCGCCACCGGCGTTGAAGTACAGCTGCTCAACAGCGACCAGTCGGTGATCAACCTGGCTGGCGGCAGCACCGCCCAGAACTCCCTCCAGGGCACGCTGACCAGCGGCGCCGGCACGCTGAACTACTACGCCCAGTACTACGCCACCGCCGCCGCCGGCGCCGGCAGCGTCAACACCAGCGTGCAGTTCACGATGCAGTACCAGTAAGCAGCATGAAGCGTGCGCCGGAGCCAGGCGCTCCGGCGCGACGCGGCCAATGAAGGCCGCACCATGAAGTCATGAGGGTTTTTCCATGAGGAAGTTTGTCTGCGCTCTAGGCGTGGGCCTGTTGGCTTGTTGCCTTTATGCCACCAGCGCGCACGCGAATGTGCTGATCGGCGGCACCCGTGTGGTGTTCCCTGCGAAAGACGGCGAAGTCACCGTTCGCCTCACCAATGACAACGAATTGCCGGTGCTGGTCGAGGCCTGGATCGATCGCGGCGACGCGCACTCCACGCCCGATACGGTGGATGTGCCCTTTCTGATCACCCCGCCCATGTTCCGCATGGACGCGAAGAAAGAACAAAGCCTGCGCATCGTCTATACCCACGAACAATTGCCAGCCGATCGCGAATCCCTGTTCTGGCTCAACGTGCTGGAAGTGCCGCCCAAGCCGACCGGCGCCGCCCAAGGCCAGAACCTGCTACAGCTCTCGCTGCGTTCGCGGCTGAAACTGTTTTACCGCCCCGCCAATCTGCCCGGCGATCCCTTGAAGGCACCGGCCCAGCTGACCTGGAAAGCGGTCGCCGACGGCAAAGGCTTTGCCGTGGAAATCCACAACCCGACGCCGTATCACGTCAGCCTTACCGAACTGACGCTGACCATCGCCGGTAAGCCGCAAACCGTCGACACCGGCATGATCGCGCCGATGGCCGAGCTGCGCCTGCCGCTGCCGGGATTGGCCCAGAAGCCTGCCGCCGGCACCCCGGTGAGCTTCACCGCACTCAATGACTTTGGCGCACCTGCCACCTTCACGGCCACGATCGCGCCATGATGGCGCGGCGCACACTGGACCGTGCCCGGCGCACACGCGGTTTTTCCGCGTGCCGTCACGGTTTGTTGTGCCTGACTATCGCCAGCGTTTTGGCTGGCCTGCCGGCGTTGACCCTGGCCGCTCCCGCCGCCGCGGCCACCGGCGCCGCAGCACCCTCCGGCGCGGATGCCTCCGCAGCGGTCGATGCCAGCTTTGACCGCAACCTGCTTTCCGGCGCGGGCCGCAATACCGGCGATATCTCGCGCTTCGAGCGCAGCAATCCGGTATTGCCCGGCGTCTATCGCACCGATATTTATCTCAACAATGTCTGGGTCGGCCGCAGCGATGTGCGCTTTGCCGCCGCTACGCCCGATGCCAGCGCCACCGCCTGTGTGACGCAAGAGCTGTTCAAGCAATTGGGCTTGCCGTTGAACAAGCTCTCGGCGGAGCAGCAGGCGCAGTTGGCCGGCGGAACATCGTGCCTCGACCTGGGCCAATTGATTCCCAGCGCCACAGTGGTGTTCGATCAACCGAATCTGCGCGTGGACATGAGCGTGCCGCAGGCGTGGATGGGTTATCGCCCACGCGGCTACGTCAGCCCCGAATATTGGGATAACGGCGTCAACGCCGGCCTGCTCAATTACAACTTCAACAGCTACCACAGCACCAGCAACGGGATCAGCCAGACCTCCTCGTTCCTGGGCTTGAATGCCGGCTTGAATATCGGTGCGTGGCGCCTGCGCCACGACTCGACGATGCTGTGGCAGTCGGGCACGGCGGGCAGCCGTTCGAGTCAGCATTGGCAGAATATCGATACCTATCTGCGCCGCGATATTCCCTCGCTGCGCGCGCAGCTGACCCTGGGCGACTCCTATACCAGCGGCGACCTGTTCGACAGCATCAGCGTGCGCGGCGTACAGCTGGCGACGGATGACCGCATGCTGCCGGACTCCCTGCGCGGTTATGCGCCCACCGTGCGCGGCGTCGCCGAAAGCAATGCCCGGGTTACCGTGCGCCAGAACGGCGTGGTGCTGTACGAAACCACCGTGTCGCCAGGCCCGTTCACCATCAACGATTTGTACTCCACCGGTTACGGCGGCGACCTCAATGTCAGCGTCACCGAAGCCGACGGTCGCGTGCGCAGCTTTACCGTGCCCTATGCCTCGGTGCCGCAATTACTGCGCCCGGGCGTCAGCCGTTTCTCGCTGGTGGCCGGTGAGTTGCATGACACCAGCCTGCATGCGCACCCCGCTCTGGTGCAGGCCACCTTGCAGCATGGCTTCAACAATCTGCTCACCGGTTATGCCGGTGTGGTGGCTTTCAATGGTTACGCCGCCGCACTTGCCGGCAGTGCGTTGAATACGCGCTACGGTGCGTTCGCGATGGATCTCACCGCCGCACGCACCGAGATTCCCGGCCACTCCACGCAAACCGGTCAAAGCGTGCGCCTGAGCTACAGCAAGATTCTGCCGGACACCAACACCTCGCTGACCGTCGCCACCTACCGTTATTCGACCAGCGGCTATCTGGGCCTTCGCGATGCCTTGGCTGCGCGCGACTATGCGCGTGGCTACAGCGTGGTCGATCCCACCGAGCTGAGCGGCATCGGCACCGTCAACGGCACCTTGCTGCCCGGCGTGCTTACGCCGGCACAGCGGCAGGCACTCGGCACCAACTCGAACAGCTTCACGCCCTTCGCCACCCAGCTGGATCGCCAGCGCAGCCGCTTCGACCTGACCCTGAACCAGCATCTGGGCGAACGCGGCGGCACCTTGTACGCCACCGCCTCGGCGCGTGATTACTGGAATCGCAACGGCACCGACGTGCAATTCCAGCTTGGCTACAACAATACGTTCCGCCATTTCAGCTACAGCGTTTCGGCCACCCGCGTGCGCGATATCCTGGGCCGTTACAGCAATCAGTTTTTCGCCAGCTTCACGGTGCCGCTGGGCAACAGCGTGCATGCGCCGATGTTCGGCGCCAGCGTCAACCATGACGGCAGCGGGCGCACGCTGGATCAGTTGATGCTCAACGGTACCGCCGGCACCGACAACCAATTCAGCTATGGCGCCACCGCATCGCACGACACCGGCGGCAGTGGCAGCGGTAACTCCGGCACGGTATACGGTGGCTACCGCAGCCCGTATGCGCAGCTCAATGCGAGCTACGGCAAGGGCAGCAACTATTCGCAGTCGTCGTTCGGCCTCTCCGGCGGCATCGTCGCGCATCCAGGCGGCATCACCTTCGGCCAGCCGATGGGCGACACCGTGGCCATCGTCGTCGCGCCCGATGCACAAGGTGCGCGCGTGCTCAATGCGGCCGGCGTGCGCATTGACCGCTTCGGCTATGCGCTGGTGCCGTTCCTGACCCCGTACAACCTCAATACCGTGCAGATCGATCCCAAGGGCCTGCCGCTGAGTGTGCAGATGGATGCCACCAGTGCCCAGGTCGCACCGCATCTTGGCTCGGTGGTGATGGTGAGCTTCAAGACCTCAAGCGGGCGCTCGTTGATCGTGCGGGTACGCCAGGCCAATGGCCAGTCGGTTCCGTTCGGCGCCGAAGTGCTGGACGAGCAGAACCACACCCTGGGCGTGGTCGGTCAGGCGGGGCGCATCCTGGTGCGCGGCGTGAAAGACAGCGGCCAGCTCAGCGTACAGTGGAAGAACGACGACGAGACACCGATGAGCTGCTCGTTCTCCTACCAATTACCGCCAGGCAAGAAAGCCAGCGCAACCGATACCTACGAGAAGATCGAAGCCACCTGCACGCCACAGTCCGACGCTGTCGCGCAGACCAGAAGGAATGGAACATGATCCGTCGCCACCTGCGCCCCGTGGGATTCGCTTACTGGCTGGCCTGGCTGTTACTGGCCGCCGGCAGCTTAGGCTGGGTGCCTGGCGCAGTCGCGCAATCGACCAATTGCACCGCCTCGGCAGGCGCCTTCAGCATGCCCAGTGTCAGCGTCATGCCGAACACCCCGGTGGGCACCCTGCTGGGCTCACCGACGCAGATCACCGTGACCTTCACCTGTAGCGGCCTGCCCTACAACCGGAGCACGTTCGGCCGCACCGCGACGATTCAGGCCGGTAACCTGGCCCCGCCCGACGCCACCGACCCGCCCAGCGGCGGCGGTATCGCCTACGCCACCAACGTACCCGGCATCGCGCTGAAACTGACCGCCAGCCCGATCCAGGCCTCGGATAACGCCTGTCTTCGCTGCGGCCCCGGCAGCACGCCCGGCTTTGAAGCCGGCGCAGTGACCGCACCCAACTACAACAACTACACCGGCAGTGTCAGCGAGACCTTCACCGCGCAGCTGGTCAAGACCGGACCAGTCACCGCCGGCTCGGTAAACTCGGTCCAGCTGATGCAGTTCTACTGGTACATCTACGGTATTACCGCCAGCTCCGGCGCCATCGGCAGCCTCACCCTCAACGCCGGCACCTCGGTCAGCATGGTCGCCTGCAGCGTAAATATGGATTCGCAGAATCTCGCCGTAACCCTGCCACAGATCAGCACCAACGCACTTGCCACGGTCGGTGCGTCGGCCGGAAGAACCGCCTTCAAGATCAACCTGACCTGTCAGTCAGGTGCGAATGCCTCCATCACCATGACCACCGCCAACCCCGGCACCGCCACCGGCGTCATCGCCCCCACGACGGGCACCGGCTATGCCGCCAATGTCGGCGTGCAGTTGCTCAACGGCAGTTACAACGCGGTGACCTTCAATACCGCGCAGGCGCTTGGCGCCACGCCTAACGGAACCCTGTCGATTCCTTATTTCGCGCAGTACTACCGCACCGGCTCGCCGGTAGGCAGCGGCCAGGTCAAGGCCACGGCCACGTTCAATCTCACTTACCAATAGAGATCGGCCGCCGCGGATGGCCCGGCGGCACCCGGACCGGGGTTGCGAGCAGGGTTTATTCGTAGGTCTGGGTAACCAGTTGCAGGTCGGCCTGGTTCTGCCCGGCGGCCTTCACATAGTTGGCGAAGTAGCCGATCAGGCGATCCGCCGCCCAAGGCGTACTGGCGATATTCACCACGCTCAGGGCATACGGCTGTACCGCCGCGGTGGCCGAGCGGCCTGCCCCGCTATCGCAGACAAATCGGCCCAGCGACTGTGCCGATGCAGCCCTGACCGGTGCAGCGACAATCGCTGCCATGGGTCCGCTGCCGACACCACAAGTGGGCTCGACAATGGCGCCGGAAAAGGCGATTCGTCCGCCCGCTGCCACTGCCTGGGACGGCGCTGCAAACGCCGCGACTAACACGCAAACAACCAGGATCTTGCGAATCAAGCCGGTCATACCGCCCCCTACTGCACCAGCAACATGGCTAGGCACTTTCAGGATTTATCGGCAACTCAGCGCTGGCCTTTAATGGAATCCTCGGCGCGACACAAAAACGTGACCGGCGTCACAGCTTGCGCGGCCAAACGGCTGTTTTTACGAAAAATCAGTCAGTTATGCCCAAACCCTCCGGTTTGGGCTGGCTCTGATATCGCTATGGGAGAGCGAGCCATGTCGCTCAGCCGCCTCGTTCAACGCGAAGAAATATATTTCTCGCGGCGAATCTGTGGCACCGGCAAGCCAAAGTCCTTCAGGGCGGCAAAAGCGGCATCGACCATGTTTGGGTTACCGCAAAGGTAGGCAATGTCGCGCTCGGCGCTGGGGCCAAGTTCCGCCAGCACGTTTTGTACGTGACCGGAGCGATCGCCGGGGCGCGGCAGCGCACGAGCCTGGCGGCTCAGGCAGCCGTGGAAGGTAAAGCCGGGATTGCCCTGCGCGAATGCTTCGAACTCCTCGCCGTAGAGCAGCTCGCCTTCGTTGCGGGCACCGTACAACAGCACCACCTCGCGCTCGCCAGCGGCCAGCAGGTTCTTGATCTGCGGCAACATGGCGCGATACGGGGTCACGCCGGTACCGGTGGCTAGCAGCAGATAACGCGGGTGGCGGTCGGCGTCCTGTAGGCAAAAGCGGCCATACGGGCCGCTGGCCTCGATCGTCTCGCCATGCTGCAAGCCGCCAAGCAGCCGAGTGGCGGCACCGCCATCCACATAGCTCACGGCGATCTCGATGCGTTGCACCGGCGAGCTGCCGTCGCCCACGGTGCCGACCGAGTAGCTGCGCTTGGTCGCGGTGCCGTCGTCGTAGTGGAAATGCACCTGCAGAAACTGCCCCGGAATAAAGGCCAGCGGCTGGCCATCGACCCGCTCGAACACCAGGTGACGCACCGCCGGTGCAAGCATGAAGCTGTCGACGAGGCGCAGCGTGAAATGATCGGCCATGGGGTTTCCGGAAACGATGTGTGCATCCGGCAGAACCGGAAGGCTGTGAATGGCCCGCTATAATAGAGGGCTAGCCCCCTCGGTGCAGCCCATGTCCCTTCCTTCCCTAGATTCGGCTCCAGCGCTCGTCGTAGATAACCTCCGCAAAACCTACGGTAACGGTGTCGAGGCCCTCAAGGGCATCAGCCTGACCGTACAGCCCGGCGACTTCTTTGCCCTGCTCGGCCCCAACGGGGCAGGCAAATCCACCTTGATCGGCATCCTCTCCTCCCTGGTGAACTCCACCGGAGGCGACGCCCAGGTGTTTGGCGTCTCGGTCAACAAACAGCGCAACAAGGCCATGCAGCTGATTGGCCTGGTGCCGCAGGAAATCAACTTCAACCAGTTCGAGAAGCCGTTCGACATCTGCGTCAATGAGGCAGGTTTCTATGGCATCCCGCGCAAGATCGCCATCGAGCGCGCGGAGAAATACCTTAAAGAGCTGCGCCTATGGGACAAGGCGCACGATCAGGCGCGCATGCTTTCCGGCGGCATGAAACGCCGCCTGATGATTGCCCGCGCGATGATGAACGAGCCCAAGCTGCTGATCCTCGACGAGCCCACCGCCGGTGTCGACATCGAAATCCGCCGCTCCATGTGGCAGTTCATCAGCGGCATCAACGCCGCCGGCACCACGGTTATTCTCACCACCCATTACCTGGAAGAAGCCGAGCAGCTGTGCCGCAATATCGCCATCATCGATCGCGGCACCATCGTCGAGAACACCACCATGAAGCGCCTGCTGGCGACCATGGACGTGGAAACCTTTGTCTTCGACGTCGCCAACGTTCCCGGTGAGCTGCCCACCTTGCCCGGCGTGACCCTGCGTCGCGTCGACGACCATACATTGGAAGCGGAAATGTCGCGTTCGCACGATCTCAACTCGCTGTTCGCCGCGCTGTCATCGCACGGCATCACGGTCACCTCCATGCGCAACAAGACCAACCGCCTGGAGGAGCTGTTCGTGCGGCTGGTCGAGAACGGCCGCAATGGCGTGGTCAAGGAGAAAGCCGCATGAAGGCCGCGAAATCATGCGCATCATGCGCATCTGGACGCAGACGCTGATTCCGCCGGCCATCACGATGACTTTGTATTTCGTCATCTTCGGCAAGCTGATCGGCAGCCGCATCGGCCAGATGCACGGCTTTACCTATATGCAGTACATCGTGCCCGGCCTGGTCATGATGAGCATCATCACCAACAGCTACGGCAATATCTCCAGCTCGTTCTTCGGCGCCAAGTTCAGCCGCGCGGTCGAAGAAATGCTGGTCTCGCCGATGCCCAACTGGGTCATCCTGCTCGGCTATGTGATCGGCGCGGTGGTGCGCGGCGTGGTGGTCGGCGCGCTGGTGCTGTTGATTGCCTTGTTCTTCACCGATTTGAACGTGGTCCACCCGATCATCACCTTCCTGTCGGTGGTGCTCGGCGCGACGGTGTTCTCGTTGGCCGGCTTCGTCAACGCGGTCTATGCGAAAAAGTTCGACGACATCGCGCTGGTGCCGACCTTCGTGCTGACCCCGCTGACCTACCTCGGTGGCGTGTTCTATTCCATCGACCTGCTTGGTCAGCCCTGGCGCAGCATCTCGCTGGTCAACCCGATTCTCTACATGGTCAATGCCTTCCGCTTCGGCGTGCTCGGCGCCTCGGATGTGCCCATCGTCGAGTCTTTCGTGGTGATGCTGGTGTTCGTGGCCGGCTTGTCCTTTGTCGCGCTGCACCTGCTCAAGCGCGGCATCGGCTTGCGCTCGTAACGGGCCAGGGCCTGCACTCCCTCCCTGGCTCGCCAAGGGAGGGACTTTTTCAATGGCCGAGTCTGCGGCCGGGCGGTATCTACTTTTATGCGCGTCAACAAATACATCAGTGAAGCCGGGTTGTGCTCGCGCCGCGAAGCCGATGACCTGCTCATCGCCGGCCGCGTCACCATCAACGGCGAAGTCGTTTCCACCGGCGCCAAGGCGCTGGAGGGCGACGAGGTATGCGTGGACGGCGAAATCGTGCGCGCGCGCGTACTCGCCGCTACACCGGCCGCGAAGAAAGCCGTCTATATCGCGTTGTATAAGCCAGTCGGCATCACCTGCACCACCGATCGCACGGTGGACGGCAACATTGTCGATTTCGTCGATCATCCGCAGCGGGTCTTTCCGATCGGCCGGCTGGATAAAGACTCCGAAGGCTTGATCCTGCTGACCAGCAATGGCGACATCGTCAACGAGATCCTGCGCACCGAGAACAATCACGAAAAGGAATACCTGGTCGCGGTGAATAAAGCCGTCTCCGACGAATTTCTCAGCGGCATGGCCAAAGGCGTGCGTATTCACCACCAGATGACCAAGCCCTGCCGCGTGCGCAAAATCGCCAAATTCGGCTTTGCCATCGTGCTCACGCAAGGCCTCAATCGGCAGATCCGCCTGATGGCCGCCGCCTTCGGCTACCGCGTGACCCAGCTGCGCCGCGTGCGCGTGGTCAACATCAAGCTCGGGCATTTGAAGCCCGGCCAATGGCGCAACCTGACCGACGTGGAACTGAAAGGCCTGCTGCCCAACCGCACGCAGTGGTAAACACCCGCTCAAGACACCCTCGGTAACCCACGGCACTTGACAAGGCAGCGAGCCGGGCTTAAATAGTTAACTATTGTGTTAATTGATTAAAAGCTAATGACTGCCGACCGTATCTTCGAAGCCTTGGCCTCGCAGCCCCGCCGCAAGATCCTCGCTTACCTATCCGCGCAAGAACTCACCGCCGGCGATATCGCCAGCCGCTTCGAGATGAGCGCACCGGCCATCTCCCGGCATCTATCCGTGCTCGAAACCGCGGGTCTGGTTCACAGCGAGCGCCGCGGCCAATTCGTGTTCTACCGCCTCAATAAAGACAATCTGGTCAATACCCTCACCAGCTTTACCTTCGAGATCTGCCCGGTCGCCAGTGCGCTCAAGCGCGAGTCGCGCAAACGGGCGTCGCTGAAACCAAGCACCTGAGCTGACCCGCCCCCTACCCCGCACCACCGCTGCCAACAGGAATTGCGCGATGTCGTTGCAAGCACGAGTTGTCGAGACCTTTCCCACCGCGCGGATACCCTCGCAAAGCGGCGGCCTGCCGGTTGAAGTGTCACTGATCGCGCAACTCGGCCATGGCTCGGGCAATCATCTTTACGCTGCCGCGTTATCGCGGCAGCGCGCGCATAACGATTACATCGATGCCTTGGACGAACCCTCGGCCAAGCTGGCCGGCACCCACTTCGAACAAGGCGATACCACATCGTTGTACAGCTTTGCCGTCGGCGCGAAGGGGCATCCGTTTCATCGCCATGCCGGGCACCGGGTATTCACCGCGATCTCCGGCAGCGGCGGTGCGCAGCTGCGCTTCTCCAGCGCATCGCCGGCGCAAATCGCCCGCGACCCCGCCAGCTTTCTGCACGCGCTGCGCTACGTGAATATTCCACCGGATTGCATGTTCACCGTGCGCTTTGGCGGCAATACCTGGCATCAGTTTTCACCCTTGGCCGAGCATTCGGCGCATCCGACCTTCTTCGCCTTGTCGTGCCATACCAATGAACTGGGCGGCGATTTGTCCGAGACCTTGCGGCAACAAGTGATCGCCAACGAAGCGACGATTCCGGCCCTGACCGAGTTATTGCCATCGAACGTACTCGCACTATTGGAGACAGCCGAGCCGCGGCACATCCCCACCATCGAGCTGGCCCTGGATGCCGCGCCCGACTCCTGGCAAAGCCGGTTGTGCGGATACGCCCGCAGCAGCATGGGCAGGCTACGCGGAGCCTGGGCGCGCTGGCGTCGCGCCAGCGGATTTCTGCACGAAAGCGGCGGCCGGCATACGGTGATACAACTTGCGCAACCGCCGGCCGATAGCTTGCTGCGCAGCCAGCTCGATGAGCGCTTTCATCACCAAGACATGTTCTCGCTCAGCCTGAGTGAAGATCGCTTTACCGATGCCGGCGCCAGCCCACTGCTTGCCGCCTTGCTCGATGGATTCATCCACAACCCGCCGGCCGGCGTGTCGCGCATGATGGCCTTGCGCAATGCCCTGGTGCGCCCCTTGGGGCTGCGCACCTCGCCCTTGGGTTGCCCAGTGTCTTCGCTGCTCAGCCATCAACCACAGCATCTGTTTGCCGGGCGCTATCCCGTGCTCGATCAATCCATCGACGCCGGTGACCGCCACGCCCAAGTGATCCTGGGCGCCGACGACAAACACCTGCGCTTCCGCTCCTGCATCGGTGTGCGCATCGTCGATCGACAACGGGTCGAATTTACCCTCGCCACGCGGGTGCAATGCAAAAACCTGTTCGGCCATGTCTATATGGCACTGATCGAGCAAGTACATCGGCGTTACGTCAGCCCAGCCATGCTACGCATGGCGGTAGAGCATGCATTCGACCAACCGCACGATGCGCGACAACACGAAAGGCAGCCACAGACCCCACTGCCGACCAGTCCATAGAAAGCGACAAAGCAAAAGCCGACGCCACGCGATACCCCAGCTCCCACACAACCTACGACCGCCACTGGCGTTGACGTTGCTCTTGACGTTGCCGTTGCCTTTCGCTTTTGACCTTCAACGCCCCTGTGCGTCGGTGAGGGATGGACGGCAAGACCCGCAGGGGCATGGGCAAGGACGCCCATGCCTTTTCGCCAGGGCAGGAGCCCTGTCGAAAAGTCCGGCCAGCCCTCACGCCCCCGTAGGGCGACGCACCGGGGTGGCCTTTCTCTTTGGTTACTTTCTCTTTGGCCACGCAAAGAGAAAGTGACTCGGGCTCCGGCAGGAGTCCGAAAGCCCGCCGCAGGCGAGCCAGGTCGCCGTAAACAGCAATCAAGCGAAAAGCCCGCTCCATCCAAAACAACCCACAAAACCCAACAAAACCGCCCCAACCACCCACCCATGCGATCATGTCGCATGACCACGTTCAATACGCTCCCCCTAAAACCCGCCCTACTCGCCAGCATCGAGACCCTGGGCTACACCGAAATGACCCCCGTGCAGGCCCAAAGCCTGCCCCCCATGCTCGCAGGCCGCGACGTCATCGCCCAAGCGCAAACCGGTAGCGGCAAAACCGCCGCCTTCGGTCTAAGCCTGTTGCACAGCCTCGACCCGGACACCATCCGCCTGCAGGCGCTAGTGCTGTGCCCGACCCGCGAACTGGCCGACCAAGTCAGCAAGGCGATCCGCAAACTCGCCGCGAATATCCCCAACGTGAAACTGCTGACCCTCTGCGGCGGCATGCCGCTGGGGCCACAGCTGGCATCGCTTACGCACGATCCACACATCGTGGTCGGCACCCCCGGCCGCGTGCAGGAACATCTCAAGCGCGGCAGCCTGCACGGTGGCGGCATCAAGGTGCTGGTCCTGGATGAAGCCGACCGCATGCTCGACATGGGCTTTTCCGAAGCCATCGACGACATCATCGGCCGCATCGCCAAGCATCATCAGACGCTGCTGTTTTCGGCCACCTATCCCGACGAGATTCGCAAGGTCAGCCAGCGCGTGCAGCGCGAACCGGTGGAAATCACCGTCGAGGCACCGGTCGAAGAAAAACCTTCGATCGAGCAGCGCTTTCACGAAGTCGATCCGGCGCAGAAAATCGACGCCCTCGCACAACTGCTGGCCGGTGAGCACGCCGAACATGCGCTGGTGTTCTGCAATATGCGCCGTGATGTGGATGCCGTGGCCGAAGAACTCGACCGCCGTGGCTTTTCCGCCCTGGCCCTGCACGGCGATATGGAGCAGCGCGACCGCGACGAAGTGCTGGTGCGCTTCGCCAATCGCAGCTGCTCGGTGCTGGTCGCCACCGATGTCGCCGCGCGCGGCCTGGATATCGTCGCGCTGCCGCTGGTCGTCAGCTATGACATCGCGCACGATCCGGAAACACATACGCATCGCATCGGCCGTACCGGCCGTGCCGGGCAATCAGGCCATGCGATTACCCTGTGCACGCCGCGCGAACGACCCAAGGCCAGCAACATCGAAGAGCTGCTAGGCGCGCCACTAGCCTGGCGCCCGCTGAAAGTCGCCGCGCCCAGGGGCAAGACCTTAAACCTGGCGCCGATGAAAACCCTGGTGATCGATGCCGGTCGACAAGACAAGCTTCGCCCCGGCGATATCCTCGGCGCACTGACCGGCGATGCCGGCCTGAAGGCGGACGCCATCGGCAAGATCGATGTATTCGCCACCCGCGCCTATGTGGCTATCCGCCGCGAGCTGGCCAACAAGGCACTGGAACAACTACGTGCGGGCAAGATCAAGGGCCGTAATTTCCGCGTCAGGCCGCTCGGTTGAAAACCACACCATGAAGTAAATCGTTCGCCGTACGCACCCTCTCCTGGCTTTATCGACAGGCAGGAGAGGATGCCGCCCAAGGTTCAAGCTCTGATCCATCTGAAACAGAACGCCGGGATGAACCATGACGCTATCTGATCTTTTCAAAAAACTCGGAGCCCCGCTGAAAAGCGCGCGCTGGTCCTGGGGCAGTGTGAGAGCCAGCGACGGAACCTTGTTCTTGCGCGTCTGGCAGGACGATTGCCGTCGAGACAATGGCAAGGATATCGTCTGGCTGTCGGACACCTCCGAAGATGACAGCAGCCAGGGCGCCGTCGAACGGCGTGAACATGTCGCGCTGATTCAAGCGGGTAATCCCTGCTTTCTGGTCATGTGCCTGGCACGGGATACCAAGGCGTTGCCGCGGGTGATCAAGTCGTTCAATGAAAAAGAGCTTTTCTCTACCGGTGAACTACACACCGATGAAAAAGGCGCCTGGTGGATCGAGCGCGGCCCCCGCATCGCCTTCGCCGAGTTGCTGCCAAAAGCAGGCTGACCTCATGCCGCGCGCAGCTACGCGCGCGCGGCGATCGCTTATCCGGCACGGTTGTCAGTAACAGCGATCGGTGCCGGCTCTAGGCGTTTCGATCCATCCCGACAACATCGATACCTCGTCATCGCTGCGTAGATTTGCCGCTACGCACATCCGACTCGCTACGTCGATATGCCACGCCATGGCGGATCTATTCCATAAGTCATGTCAGCGCATTTCATACGTGATGCGTTGCTCTATTCCACTTTTTCGCCGAGTGCCGTCAACCTGACTGCATGCCGTATGTCATCCGCTGCAATGAGGGGAATTTACCTGGTATTACGCCTATCACTGTCTAGGCATGTGCATACTCGGGCCATCAAGGGAGGCAGGAAAATTTACGTTGAAAACGTTATTTTCTATTAACAGAAAACATGCACTGCATTTACTTGCGACTCGCATTTATTCCGCAAGAAATTACCTAAAACTTTGTTATCTTGCGCCACAACACGGAGTCAATCCTGTGAGTACCCAACGTTTTATCGGCATGGCACTTGGCGCGAGCCTTTGCGTAGGCACGCTAGGCCTGGCCGCCTGCAATCAGCAGCCAGCAGCCCCGACCACGACACCCGCTCCTGCTTCTACCGCACCGGTAGCCAACGCGGCACCGCAACCGCCAGCCTATACGCCGCCGTCAGCCGACCAGCTGTATCAAATGGTGGCACCGATCGCGTTGTTCCCCGACAAGTTGGTGGCGCAAGTGCTGGCCGGCTCGACCTATCCGGACCAGATCACCGCCGCGGACAACCTGCTGGCGCAAAACCCCAACCTCAAGGGCGCCTTGCTACAGGCCGCCGTCGATCCGCAATCCTGGGATACCAGCGTCAAGGGGCTTACTCAGTTTCCCTCGGTGCTCGATCAAATGGCCCAGAACGCCGAGTGGACCAAGGCGCTCGGCGAGGCCTACGTCAACGACCCCACCGATGTGCTCAACGCCATCCAGGTCATGCGCCAGCGCGCCAGCTCGCACGGCAGCCTGCGCAGTTCAGCGCAGTTGCGAATCAACACGCAACCGGTCGCCGCCCCGCCGCCGCCGCAATCGGAGCCGACCTATGTGCAGGACGACAACTACCCGCGCGTGTACTCCGGCCCGTCCGTAGTACCCGCGCCCGAACGCGTCATCGAGATCGAACCCGCACAACCAGACACCGTCTACGTGCCGAGCTACGACCCGGAAACCGTCTACGGCGGAGAGATCGCGACCTATCCCAGCTACACCTACGTGCGGCCGTCCTACAGCACCGGCGACATGGTGGCGGCAGGCGCGCTGAGCTTTGGTGTCGGCATTGTGGTCGGGGCACTGCTCGAACATCACCACGATGGCGGCGGCTGGCACTCCTGGGGCATGAACTGGGGTGGCGGCGGCGGTGGTTATAACGGCGGTTACAACGGTGGCTATAACGGCGGTGGCGGTGGCTGGCAGCGCCCGGCGGTGGTCTATAACAATCAGACCTATGTCTCGCGCTCGACCACCGTGGTTAATCACTACACCACCAATAACATTACCAACAACATCAACAACAATAATCGCACGGTAAATAACAGCGGCACCATTAATAACAATAGCAGCACCGTCAATAATACAAACAACAGCGTCAATACCAACAACAGTGTCCACAATATTAATAACAGCAGTAATCCGCTGACCCAAACCCGCAATGTAACTAATAACATCACTAACCAGCCGGGCAGCAATCAGCCAGGCGCCAATCGCAATTTCCTCGCCAGGCCACCGCTGCCGGCGGTCGCCGCGCAAGCGCAGCCCAATCCACCGGCTCAGCCTGCTCATATGATGACCATGCCCAATTTCAATGGCGCCAGAAATCCCGCCATGATGGCCAACGGGGCACATCCGGGCGCGCCGATGGCCGCGACTGCGCCGGTCGCGCCACACCCTGTAGCCAACTTCCGCGCCCCGCCACCGGCAGCGCCAGCGGCTGCGCATCAGGCCGCGATACCGCCGCCGCCTCACAGCATGCCGCCGAGCCAACCCGCGCCGCACAATGAGGCGCCGAACAACCGCCCGTTTGCGGCGCATGAGAACGTGGCTCAACCGCCCGCGCAGCAGCGGCCGATGCCGATGCCGCACCCCATTGCTCCCACCGCGCAACCGCCGCGCCCGCAACCTGTCGAGCATGAACAGGCGCAAAGGTTTCAGCCGCCAGCGAGGACCGAGTCGCCGGCGCCAACCCGCTTCGAGCCCACTCCGCCGCGCCAGCAGGAGCTGCCACGGCCACAGGCAGCTCCGCCGCCGCCACCGCGCCAGGCCCCACCGCCGCCTGCCCCGCGTCCGCCGGAGCAGAACCGGCCGCAGCCGCAACCACAGCCGCAACAGCACAAAGCCGAAGAACCGCAGCACCACCCGAAGAAAGACGAAACGCACTAAGCGCGCCAACTAGGTCAGCGTGAACACCCAGCCCGGCCAGCGATGGCCGGGCTTTTTTTGGACGGCCGGCACGGCCCCATAAACGGCCACAGACAGCAAGCGCGTAAGCCTGCCGTCAATAAAACCTCCGTAATATGCGCACTACGCGCACGTAGATTATTATGCGGCGGCAAATCCAAGGGACTATTCATGCGTTTACGCTTCGGCAGCCGGCTGGCTGCGTTTGTGCTGTCCGTCGCCGTTATTACCGCGGCAGCCGCACAAGACAATCCGTTTTATAACCACAAAGCACCGGCCGCCTATCCAGCCTGGTTCGTCCCGGCCAGTGAATTGGGCGTAACCCAATGGCTGAATAGCCAGGAAGAGCCCGGCTTCAATACCACCCGGCTGGTTAACTTCAACTACATCGCCAAAACCAAGCTGGCGCCCGCCGCCGTGATCAAACGGGTGGAGAACTACGCGCGTGCACACGGCTACCAGGTGATCAACGTGGTCGACGCCGATCGAAAAATCATCCTGTCCGAGGTGGACCTGGAAAAAGATCCCGTCAAAGGCTCTCAGCTGATGATGAAGCTGCAACATAACTACGTGGTGTCGGTCGAGGCCGCGGAAGACTCCTTCACGCTGACGCTCGCCGAGAACGCCACCCATTGATTTGCCACCACCCTGTTCAACGGACGATAGGACTTTACATGACACGCCCCCGCCTTCTGCCAGCCCTGTGCCTGCTGGCCGCCTTCGCGCTGATGCCGCTCACGGCGAATGCTACCGCGACCGATCCTGCCACCCCGGCCGCGGCCGACGAATCGAGCAAGGGCGAGTCGGCCAAGACCGAAGCCTTTCTCAAATCACTGCAACTGCAAACCGGCACGGTCAGCATCAGCAAGGCACAGGCCACACTGAAGCTGGCACCTGGCTACAGCTTTCTGCGCGCCGCCGACGCGCAACGCGTACTGAATGAGCTGTGGGGCAACCCGCCCGATAGCGATGTGCTGGGCATGATCCTGCCGAGCACCGATCCCAAGGTGTTGCTGGACAAAGACTCCTGGGCCGTCGTCGTCGATTACACCGACGAGGGCTATGTGTCTGACGCCGATGCGGCCAAGATCGACTACAACGACATGCTCAAGGACATGAAACAAGGCGCCGACGAAGCCAACCCCGAGCGCCTCAAGCAGGGCTATCCGGCGATCGAATTGGTCGGCTGGGCTGAGCCGCCGCACTACGACGCCGCGTCGCACAAGCTGTACTGGGCACGCGACCTGAAGTTCAAGAACGCCGATGGCAGCGATGACGGCCAGACCCTGAACTACTCGATTCGCGTACTCGGGCGTCAAGGCTATTTGTCGCTCAACGCAGTGGCACCGATCGACCAGCTGGCCAAGGTTCGCGCCGACATGCCGCAAGTGCTGGAGATGACCGAGTTCGACCAGGGCCAGCGCTACGCCGACTACAACGCCGGCACCGATAAGCTCGCCGCCTATGGCATTGGCGCGCTGGTCGCTGGCGGCATTGCCGCCAAGGCCGGCCTGTTCGCCAAGCTCGGCATGCTGCTGCTCGGCCTGAAGAAATTCCTGATCCTCGGCATTGCGGCGATAGGCGGCTTCTTCGCCAAGCTATTCAAGCGCAACAAGAGCAACTAAGCCTCCGAATAACGCCTCCCCCTGCGAGCAGGGGGAGGTTGGGTGGGGTCAGCCCGTGCCCAAATACTCATCCCAAGGCCAGCCCTGCCGCACGCCTGCCAGTCAGCGCCCGGCCCAGGCTTCAGATTTCCACATGCAGCCGCCCGCCAATGACTTGCACCGGCCCCTGCCGATCCGTGTTGTAACCTGGGTTGGTAATGCGCTGAAAATCTGCCGTCAATTGCACGCCCTTGCAGACACGGTAGTTGTAATAGACCTCCAGCACCTTTTCGCGGCCGTAGTGCGCTAGCTGCCCATCGCCGAGAAAACCACCCATGCCGCCCGCGGCGAGATAGTCGCGATGGTCGCGGTTCAAACCCGCCGATGAGAAGCCGACACCGATCGTGTCATCAGGGCGCTGCCAGCGCGTGCCCTTGATCGACACACCGCCGGACACCGCCTTGTCGATTTCGGTAAAGGCGTACTCTTCGACCTTGTCGTTGGCATAACTGGCACGGGCAAACACGCCGATATCGTCGGTAAGGCTTTGCTCCAGGCTCAGGCCGTAACCCGTCTTGCTGGAGTCTTTGCGCACGCTGGTCACATCCGGCACGCTGCCGTCGAGCAACGCCGCATTGACCGCGTCGCGGTAACTGCCTGCAAAGGCTCGGTTGCGAAACACCATGACGCGGACCAGGCCCGGCAGATCGCCGATCTTGTGATCGTGTTCGAGTTCGAACTGATCGCCGTGAAAGCGGCCGATCTGATAATTGAGCTTGGGACCATTGGCCACCTTCGGCTCCATGAAGCGGCCCACACGCACGGCCCAATCATCCCAATAAAGTTCAGCCGCCGCGCCGATGGTGTACGCGCGCGCATCGGCGGCGTAGTCCCAAGCACCATGGGTGATCAGCGCCCAATTCAAGAACTGCGTGCGCGGATCATTGGCGTAGCTGCTTTTCTCGAAGATATCGGTCTGGGTGATCTTGCCGACGGTAATCACCAGGCGTTGCCGCTGATAATTGCTGGCTAGCTGATTCGGGCCGGCATCGACATGAAAGGTCTCCCCGCCGAGATTAAAGGTTTGCCGTAGAAAGGCCCGGGCGTAGTAGCCGCGCAACGTGGTGCCGCCATTCTTTTGGATCTCGCCGTTCTGGATACTGGCCAGGCCGAACAGACCCGACAACGGCAAGCCCTGCACCGCCTCCGGATTGACGTACAGTTCGCCGCCTGGCCAGAAGCGCGCGCCGAGATAGGCGGTAAAGGTGAAGGTGTAGCTGTGAGCCGGCTGGGTACCCAGGCTTTGTTGCCCGGTGTAAGGCGCGCTGAATGCGTTCTTGTGCTGCCAGACATAGGTGCTTTGCGCATGCGCGCTCCAACGGTCCTCGCTGCTGTCCATGTCGTCGGATGCCTGCGCGGTACGGGCAGGCACCGGCACACGGCTTTCTTCCGCAACAACAACCGCATCAGGCGCAACAGCCTGGGCCTGGGCCGTGGCGCCATAACCATTGGCGATCAAGGCCAGGCAAAGCGCACTGCGCTTATGGAATGTGGACATTTTGAACATAAAGAACCCCTGAAAATCCGTGAAAAAAAAAGCAACAAAGACCCGTCGCACTCGTCGTGACGACGAGTGCGTGGTTAAGTGAATAGACGTCTGTAATTACGAGTGTTTGGTCAACATCATTTGAACTACCTTGACGATAGTCATGATCAGCGCAGCCGCCAGGTAAGCACGCAGCACACCCAGCCAAAGGCGTCGGCGCATGCTGAGTTGCG
>NZ_JAPDPE010000074.1 GCF_026283955.1 Dyella silvatica
CTGCGGCGCACATGCGCTTGTTGAGCAAAGAAATCCATCCGGCTCCCCTTGACGATGGCTTCGGCATCCGCCGGTACGGCGGATACGTGGGCTTAGCTAAAGGAGACCTTGGGCGCTTCGCGGGCAGCGGGGTTATCGAGGGCGAGCGGCGCGGCCGTCTTGAAGTCGAACCGGGTCGCGACGAACGAACTTGGAAAAGCTTCGCAACGATTGTTATAGCCCATCACCGCGTCGTTGTAAGCCTGACGCGCAAAAGCCACGCGATTCTCCGTGGAGCTCAATTCTTCCGAGAGCTGCATCATCGTCGTGTTGGCTTTTAGATCCGGATAGGCCTCGTTGAGTGCGAACAAGCGCCCCAGACTTTGCGTCAATACATTCTCGCTGCCGGCCAACTGATCCATGGCAGTGGCGTCGCCGGGGTGAGCCTTGGCCTTCGCCAGGGTGTCCACCGCGGTATGGCGCGCCTGGATCACCGCCTCCAGCGTGGTCCGCTCATGCGCCAGATAGCCCTTGGCGGTTTCCAGCAAGTTGGGAATCAGGTCATGCCGGCGGGTCAGCTGCACATCGATTTGCGCGAACGCGTTCTTGTAACCATTACGCGAAGTGACCAACCCGTTGTAAAGGGAAATCACATAAACGACCAGGCCGACAATAATGGCCAGAAAAAGAAACAAACCCATGGACCCTCCCCTAGGACGCAGACCCGCGTCGCCTGCGCGGAAGATACCACGCAGTTTGCGGATTCTTTTTTACGCACGGCCATGACCGCATGGCGACACCCCACATGCCTTGGGCATTAACCCACTGTCGTGCCCGCCGGAGCCAAAACCACCGGAACCACGGAATCGGCAATGCAATCAGTTGGGTCGCCTGCCCAAGCCAGCCCTTATCGCCCCTGTAAAGCAACGCAGGGGCGATGGGCATGCGCAACCTCGCTCAGCCAGGTTGCGCTGCGCTGTGTGCGCTGACGGCATCCATCACCCGAGCGGAGTAGACCAGGGCCGCGCCCGCATTCAGCGCGATCGCCACACCGAGTGCTTCGGCGATCTCTTCCTGGCTGGCGCCGTGCTTCAGCGCCTCGCCGGTGTGCACGGTAATGCAGCCATCGCAACGTGTCGTCACCGCCACCGCCAATGCAATCAATTCACGGGTTTTGGGGTCCAGATGACCGGTCTTTTGACCTGCCTTGGATAAGGTTTGATACCCGGTCACCGTATCCGGGCTGAGTTTTGCGATATCACCAATGCGCCCTAACAGTTCTTTGCGATATGCCAGCCAATCCAACATGGGATGTCTCCTCGGTAAGTACCTGCCTGCAGTCAGTCAACCCGCCTGACCGTGTTCGCCTGGGCATTATGTAATGAACGACCTTTTTCAAAGGCTTCGCGACCGGCAAAGCAGGTTCAAGTCGGGGTGAGAGAACATCAAGCCATGGCACGGAGTCAAGCCGAAGGGTCGACGCCCTTTGGCACATTGGTTTCGATCCAGTGGCTGATATACGTCTCCAGCGCGATCCGTTCCGGCACGTGAATACCGGCAGTTCGAACAAACGCGGCGGCGGCCTTGTTGAACGACTGCCGCGCCAGGCTCGACGCTTGCCGGGCAGCCGCTTGCTTTTGCCGAAGCTGGACAATATGCGGCGATGGCTGGCCCGGCCTGGCGAATTTCTGATACCGGCGCAATTCATCGGCAGACAAAGCCGTATCGAACGATGCCTGCAAGATCCCCTGATGGGCTTTTAACAACGGGATAAGGTCGGCGGCGGCCTCGGTCCATGCCCCGCTTCCATCCGCAGCCAGCAAAAGACGCGCAAGCAACGGGCTCAACCCCGTACCAGCCAGCAGCGAAGCGGATGCGCTGGCATGTTCCAACTGGCTAAGAAAACCTGCTTGCGGAAATGGGGGCTGCGTGGCCATGGCAAACCTGATGCGGGGGAGCGCGGACGATACATCCTTAGCGGTCAGACGCCATCTCGCCGGTAACGCTTTCTCTCGATCTGCCAGCCAATGAAAGGTGCTGGCCGCAGTGGCACCTAAGCACCCCTTTGGCGGCGAGAGCCGCACGCTCAATGGAGACAAGTATCAATTCGGACAAGTAAACGTACCGGCATCCAAGGTCGCCTTGCACTGCGCCGCTGCCTTGGCCTTATCAGTGGCCACGCCTATTTTCATGGCGGCGCGTTGCGCGTTGAACGCAGCCTCCAACTGCGGCAGCCGGTCGGTGGAGACTTTGGATGCCATGCAATCGTGTATCTGCTTGATCAGCTGATCGCACTCCGGCACACCTATGCTGACTTCGTCTTCCGGCGCCGCTTTATGACAGGCGGCGAGTAGCAAGATAAGTGCAAACGGCAGCAAGCGCTTGATGCGAACTTTCATGAGATAGCCTCGCGATCATCGACAGAAATGGCCATAGCGCACTCCGTTGCGGACAATGCAGCACACGATCCAAGCACCTTAGCTTGTACCGGATGACATGACGACGGGCAAGCCCAACCGCGCACTCAGCGCCCACGACCTTGATTGTGGGTGTAACAACGCTACTCCGGTTGGCGCCCCTCCAACCAGCAACGGGCAATATGCGGCACAACTACGGTCGCCGGCCCCTGAAGAAAGCGGAAACCATAAGGTAGCTTTTGTATCTCGGGTGAAACGAAATATCTCTCCGCCGCATCCGACGCCACCTCAACCAGACCCGCCACCGGGTAGACCGTCAGCGACGTGCCCACCGCGAGAATGCGAGTGGCGGTGGCGAAGTGCTGCTCGCACGCCACCATATGACGCACATTTTCACCGAACCAGACCACGTCAGGACGAAGCTGGCTGCCTTTGGCGCAGACCTCGCCAAGCTCAATGGTCGGCTTATCCAGGACATGGATAAGCGAGGCATCGACCGAGCTGCGCGCCTTGAGAATTTCACCATGCACATGCACCACATGGGACGAACCCGCTCGCTCATGCAGGTCATCGATGTTCTGTGTGATCACCACCACGTCGAACACCGCTTCGAGATCGGCAATGGCCAGGTGCGCCGCATTGGGCTGTGCCTGCAAAACGGCCTGGCGCCGCTCGTTATAAAAGCGCAAGACCGCAGCGGGATTGGCACGCCATCCCTTGGGTGAGGCGACCTCTTCCAGCGCATACTCATGCCATAGGCCGCCCATGTCGCGAAACGTCTTCAATCCGCTTTCCGCGCTGACCCCGGCACCGCTAAAGACAACCAGCTTCTCTTTCACATCGCCCTCCCCCAAGCGTCGACAGACTGAGAACCATACCGGCTGCCGGCGCGCCCTATCGTCCAGGTCATTGCATCCGCCGTAGCCAAACCGGCTTACGTGCCCGGCTAGATCGAGACCTGCCTGCCGATATCTACGACCTGGCTTGGCGGAACGCGCAGGTAATCGGTGACGCGTGCGCAATTACGCAGCAAGATACCGAACGTCGCCTCGATCCAGCGCGGAAGCCCCTGGCCATCCTCGCGCGGAACGATTTTTTCCATGCCGATGAAATAGCTGAGCTTGGCCGGATCAATCGGGCAGCCGTGCGTCGCTATTTGCGCCATTAACGCCGGCATGTCGGGCCTTTCCATAAAACCGTAGCAAGCGGTGATCGACCAGAAGTTGGGCGCAATCTCGGCGATGCTTACACGCTTCTCTGCGGCAATCCACGGCGTCGACGCGGTTTCCAGGGTGACCGCCAACACCCGCTGGTGCAGCGCCAGGCTGTGCCGAACATACCAGCGCACCACCGGTGGCGTATCGGATTTCGCACGAGTGAGAAAGACCGCGGTCCCAGGAACCCGAACCACTCCGTCCTGCGTCATATCCGACATGAATTGATCGATCGGGATGGGGTTTTCGCCCAGTCGATTGGCGATCGCCGTAATGCCTTTGTGCCACACATACATGACCAGATAGACCAGCGCGGCAAGCAGCAGCGGCACGAAACCGCCGTCGAACAACTTCATCATGTTCGAGGCAAAAAACGCCGCATCGACGGTGAAAAACAACCCGGCCACCGCGCCGCTGGCAGCCAGACTCCAGCCCCATATTTCTCGCATGGCGATGAACAAAAGCGCTGTCGTCATCAGCATCGTGGCGGATACGGCAATGCCATAGGCACCCGCCAGGTGATCGGATTTCTTGAATGTCAAAGCCAGGCCGATGGTCACCAGCATCAAGGTCCAGTTGACGGCACTGACATAGATCTGGCCGTAGCCCTCCTCGGAGGTCTGCGAGATCTTCAGCCGTGGCATCCAGCCGAGTTGAATCGCCTGCCGGGTCATAGAGAAGGCCCCGGTGATAATCGACTGACTGGCGATAATCGTTGCGACCGTGGACAGAATAATCAGCGGCAACGTAAGCGGTGCCGGGCATAAGCGATAAAAAATATTGCCCTGTGTCGACGCCCCGGCAAGAACAATCGCACCTTGCCCGGCGTAGTTGAGCACCAGGCTGGGGAAGACCAGGGCCGACCAGGCGAGCTTGATCGGACCGGCACCAAAATGCCCCATGTCCGCATACAGGGCTTCGGCACCCGTCACGCACAGAAAAATGCCGCCAAGCACCAGAAAGCCACCGCCACCACTGTGCAGCACATAGTGCAAGCCGTAGTAAGGGTTAAGCGCCCACAGAATGGATGGATGCCTGACCACGCCCCAGATGCCGAGCAAGGCCATGGTGATGAACCATACAACCATGATGGGGCCGAACGCGCGCCCGATTTTTGCTGTACCCATGGGCTGTAGCGCAAAGAGCCCCAGCAGAATCACCACCGTCAATGGCAGCACATAGGGCTGCAGTGATGGCGCGACTATATTCAAGCCTTCCAGCGCCGACAGCACCGAAATGGCCGGCGTAATCGCACCGTCGCCATAAATGAGCGCCGCACCGAACAAGCCCGCCGCCACAATAAAAGGGCGCTTCTGCCGTTTGACCCCAAGCAAGGCCATCAAGGCGAGAATGCCACCCTCGCCATCGTTGTCGATGCGCATGGCAAAGCCGGCATATTTGACCGTCGTGACGATGATCAGGGTCCAGATCAGTAGCGAAACTACGCCGAGAATGGTCTGGGGGTTGTTGCCGCCGGTCATGTCGAGCACCGTCTTGAGCGTATACAGCGGGCTCGTGCCGATATCGCCAAAGACCACGCCAAGCGCGCCTATGCTGGCCGCATATAAAGCGAACTTGCTGCTGGACTTCGACCGGTTTTCGGAGTTCACAGAGCACCTACTTAATGAATGAAGACGGATGCATGAAGACGATGGATTAAAACGTCGCAGCCAGCATCGATGCCAACGCACCGCGCAGGCCCTGCCAGCACTGTGCGCCCGGCATGCTTGAATCACTGGCCCAGGCGCGACAGATCCATCAGCGGGGCTACTGCAAGTAGCCGGAGCATAACCTAGGTCGATGGCGCTCAAGTTGCACGGCAGGCGCAGCATTTTGCTGCGCGTACCGACGATGGGCACGGTTGTCGTCAGCCTTATCCCTTACCTGCGAAGACCAAACCGCGCTGTCATGAAATCGACGAAGCTCGCCAGCTTGGCGGTGAGCTTGTGCTCCGGCAAATAGACGATATGCACGGGGAAATTCAGCGCTGGCAGATCGGGGAATAGACGCACCAAGCTGCCTGCCTCGATATCGCGCCCAACCATCATCTCCGGCTGCAAAATAATGCCGAGCCCGGCCAGCGCCGCCTCGCGCAAGGCCATGCCACCGTTGATATCAAGACGTCCAGGCACGCTTACGACCTGCTGCGAACCATCGGCGAGGTTGAAGCGCCAATCGCGCTCTGCCCCATGAGCGCCACTGAAAGCGAGGCAATGATGGTGCTGCAAATCTTGCGGCGTTTGCGGTGTACCGTACCTGGCGAGATACGCCGGCGCCGCACAAACCCTGCGTGGTGAAAAGGCCAACGGCCGAGCCATCAGATTCGAATCCGGCAAGACACCGACGCGAATCGCGGCATCGAAACCACCATCGGCCAAATCGACTACCCGATCGTTCAACACCAGCTCCACCTGCACGTCGGGATAGGCATCGAGGTACTCGCTCATCGCGGGAGCCAGCGTGCAGGTCGCATAGATGATCGGCGCACTCACCCGCAGACGCCCGCGCGGTCGGGCACGCATGTCGCGTGCATTGCTCGTAGTAGTGACGGCCGATATCGGTCAAGTTTTGCCGCCGTGTCGTGCGGTTGAGCAAACGCGTCCCGAGCCGGCGCTCAAGCGCACGAATATGATTGCCGACCATGGTCGCCGTCATGCCGCTGCCTTGCGCCGCCGCAGCAAAGCTGCCGCGATCGATCACGCGAACGAAGATCGACATGCTGACGAAACGGTCCATTCCGAAGATCTGCTTACGAGTGTGAGAAATAAATCATCGTTTATCAAATAAATGGATGCAATCACACTTAAGCCCACCTCATGTGACGAGATCGGGAAGGAATCAACATGCCTCTGCAAAACCAGAAAGTCGTCATCCTTGGCGGCACCTCCGGTATTGGGCTGGCCACCGCACAGGCTGCCCTGGCACAAGGCGCAACGGTGGTGGTGTCTTCGTCGCGGCAGGATCGGGTGACAGCGGCGGTCGCTGAGCTCGGCTCGCGTGCCGATGGCCAGGTTGCCGACCTGACCGACGCGGCATCGATCACCCAGCTGTTTGCGCGCATCGGCGCTTTCGATCACCTGGTCTATACCGCTGGCGACAGCCTGTTGCTTGGCGAGCTGGCGAGCACGGATATGAGCGCGGTGCGTAAGGCCTTCGAGATACGCATGTTTGGCGCCATGGCCGCCGTCAAAGCAGCCACACCGCATATCCGCCAGGGCGGATCGATCACCCTGACCAGCGGTATCGCCAGTGCCCGGCCGCAGAAAGGCTGGACTGTCGGCGCAAGCATTTGCGGCGCCATGGAAGGCTTTATGCGCGCCCTCGCCGTCGAGCTCGCGCCGACTCGGGTCAACATCGTCAGCCCCGGTTTCGTGCGCACACCCCTATGGGCGAATATCCCACAGGCCGAACGTGAAGCGATGTTCCGCCAGGTTGGCGCACAACTGCCGACAGGGCGCGTCGGCGAAGCCGACGATATTGCGCAGACGTATCTTTATTTGATGAGCAACGCATTCGCCAGCGGGCAAACCATCATCATCGATGGTGGTGGCGTGCTGGTCTAAGCGGCAGCCGTCAGACGCGGCGCAGCCCATCTATCGGGTCGCTGGATAACTCACCACAGGTATCGATCAGGCGGTCCTAAAGCAGGCGCTAAATTCGTATGCTTGGCTTGCTGTTCCATGCCCCCAGCAGATCAAGCCTACGAGGCGCTGATGAAGACCCTTTTTCTAATCGTTGCCGCGCTTGCCTCGATGCTTGGTGCGCAAGTGCAAGCGGCCTGCGCCGCACCCACGAAAGACAGCCATATTGCCGTACCAGGCCATCCCTTTTCAGCCATAGCGAGCGCGGATAATTGCTGGTTGTTCGTCTCCATCGACGACGGCGAAGACCAAGGCGCTATCGCCGTATTGCGCAACAAAGACGGCGTATTCGCGCTGGATCATACGTTTGCCTTGAAGAACAACGTCTACGGCGAGGCACTATCTCACGACGGAAAACTGCTATTGGTGGCCGCCAACGATGACACCGCGATACTGGATGTAGCCGGGCTCGAACAGGCCGGCGCCAACCCGCTGCTTGGCTTGCTACATAACGGTCCGCATGCCGGAGCCGTCTATACCGCGGTGAGCCTGGACGACAAGCTGCTGTTCGTCAGCAACGAACGCGCACAAAGCATCAGCGTCTTCGATCTCACCAAGGTACGCAGCGACGATTCACGCGGCGATGCCCTGCTCGGCCGTGTTCCTACCGCACTTGCCCCGATCGGGTTGGCTTTTTCGCCCGATGGACGATGGCTGTATGCGACCAGCCAGGCGATGTCTGCTACCGCCAACACATCAGCCACCTGTAAAGCCGAGCAGCAAGGCGGCCACATGCATCCACCCGGCGTGCTGCTGCGCATCGATGTTGCCAAGGCCGCAAGCGACCCGGCCCATGCCGTCGCGGCGGCGTTGCCCGCTGGCTGCAATCCCGTGCGGGTAGCCATATCGCCATCAGGCAAACAGCTATGGGTGACCGCCCGCGGTGACAACACGTTGCTGAGATTTCAGGCTGACGATGGGCTGGCCGAAGCCAAGCACGCCAGCGTAGGCAGTTTTCCGATCGGCACCAGTCCCGTAGGCGTGGTAGTTCGCCCCGACGGCAAGCAGGTATGGGTTGCCCTCTCCAATCGCTTTGGAAAAGACAGCGCAGGTCAACTTGCTGGCCTGGTCAGCGGCGACAACGACGCATCGATGAAGCACCTATCCGCGCCGGCAGCCGGCTTTCCTCGCGAAGTCAGCTTTCTCCCCGATGGCCGCACCCTGGTCGCCACGCTGTTCGATGCCAAGCAGGTGGAGCTCATACTCACACCGGAGTGAGAAGCTACGAGATGAGCCGCGGCACAAGTCATGCCGCGGCTCATCTCGAGGTTGCCACTTCTTGCCGAGGTCTGCGTTGAAGAACAACACCAGCTGCCAGCGTCAAACTATCTGACCGTAGATGCCGAGTGCTCCAGCTCATCTATCGCTGGCTTATAACCTTGCTCTGCGGCTTGGTGCAGCCAGAACCCGGCACGCTGCCGATCTTCTTCGGATGCTCGGATGCTGAGGAGGTAGTAGGCCTCGTACTGCTGGACCGGATCGCCGTTTTCCGCACCGACGATGGCCCAGCGCAACCCCTCTTCCAGGTCGAGAACCACATTCATATAAAAGTGTGTCAGCCGGGCGGCCGCCTTAGTCGAACCCTTCAGAGCATCGGCTTTCAGCACCAACTGCTCGTGCGGCGTCAAAACAAAATCTTGCTCGGCAAAAATCCACTTCGATGGCGATTGAGCGATAGCCACTGAGCTCATCAACGCCAGGGCCATGATGCCAGGCGTAAATATCGACATGCTTATCATCAGGTCACCTGCGGGATCATGCCGCCTGCCTCCAAGTCCATCGCTTCATGTGCCTTTGCCGATACGAACAAGCCATGAGGCAAACGACACGTATCTTTGATGCATCTCGGCAAAACCCATCACTCAAGCACGTATATATACCCAGGCCTGCGCGCCGGACTTCAATCGCGCGGATACCCGCTTGTAATCCGATACCTCGTACTCGTCGGCCGCAGCCAGCTCTTGCGCGGTAATTTCAAAAACAGTGCCGGCGACTTCATCTCGCGGTTCGGCACTCGGCTGCACGATGGGGTGATGCGTTTTGCCACTGGTCGCGACGACCTCCGGATCGTCAATGGCGACAAGCGATTGCACGTATCCCAGCAAGGCATCGGGGCGGCCCGCCAGTTCGCGGCCAAAATTGGCCCATTGCACCGCTTTGTCTTGCAAGGTTCCGTATGAGAACAAAAGAACCGGAGAAGCGTGGGAATCAACCATGACGTCACTGCCTTTGATCTATGAATATCAAACACGCTGCCGAAAAGCTCGATCCAGTCCAGTGCCTGGGCCGCGAAGCATGCCCTTCTATAATGATTTTCACAAAGCCTTCACATAACACTGGTCGGACGGGAAGAATGACTCAGAGGGTCGGTCGAATGGCTCCCTTCGGCCTACACGTTTTGTAGGAATTCCCTGACAGACAAAGGTCCTGTTGCAATGCAGAATACGCAGGCCTAGGACACTGGCGGCAGTCGAATCATACGGACAGTGATAGCCGATACGCCGGACGCTTCTGTAGCAACCGTCACGCATCGGTAAAGTGGAATGCATAGCCCATGGATGGGCCCTTTCCATTGGTAGCGCAGCCCCCGGCCGCTACGTTCAAAGCCAGCCAGCTGGCGACCAAGCCCTTCAGGCTATTTCCCACCCTCGCCATGCTGCTTTGGACCATGCGTCCATGTCAGGCGGCCGTTCTTCCGTTTCCAGGATTGTTCGCTGCATGGTCCACTGCTGCCTGAGGGACAAGTCGTCTGCTGGTTGGTCGCGCGCTCGGAAATGAGCGTGCGGCCATACTCCAATATTTTTGGCGCACTCGAAACACCATTCACCACGAGTTCGTTCTTGATCGGCACGCCCTTGTCATCGCGACTCGGAGCGTCGGCAATCATCGCATCCGTCATGCTTGCGCCACTGAGGTTGGCTTCCGTCAAATCGGCGCCAAGCAAACATGCATTCAACAACGAAGCTTTCTTCAGCGTGCAGTTGAGCAAACACGCACCGGCGAAATTCATATGCTCCATGGCTTTGTCATTGCCACCGGTAAAATTGAGTCCCGCAAGATAGGCATTACTGAAAATGGCACCAGCGAGGGTCGCGTTCTTGATGGAGGCTTGGTCGCCATAGAATTTGGCGTAACTCAGATTGGCGCCAAGGTTCTGCGAACCCATCTCCAGGTAGGCCTGATCGAAATTGGCGCTTAGCAGATTGGCGTAACTCAAATCGGACCGGCGCTGAATTGACACGCCCGACTCGGTATCGAGCAGGGTATCCAGCCGGGCCTCATTGAATTGAGCATAACCAAGCGTGGCGTGCGACAAATTAATGCCATGCATGCGCGCCTTGGTGAAAAGAGCACCGCTCAATTCCGCCTTATGCATATTGGCTCCACGCATATCGGCCCCGGTGAAGTCGGGAATCGTTTCCGGCTTATCTATTTCGGCCTCCGATTTCGCTTCGTGCATATCGATACCGACCATGCGCGCATATTTGAACTTGGCCCCGGTGACATTCTTCCCATGCAAATCGTAGCAGTCAGGAAATACCGTGTACTCGGCACGAAAGCCTTCCAGGGTTTCCAACGTGCCATGGATCGTCGCTCCCGCCAGATCGAGCATGACGCACAGGAATGCGCGCCGCACGCAAGTCGCAACCGCTGAAGTCGATCTGGTACAGCGTGGCCCCGGTGAAATCGACCATGGCCGTGCTTTCGTTTGCGAGCACAAACACCGCATCGTCGAATTGCGCCTTGGTCAAGGTCGCTCGCTGGAAACTCGCTGCACCGAGCTTGGCCTTGGATAACGTGGCCCCGGTCATGGCGGCATCGGTAAATACCGCCCGGAGCGCGCTGGCCCCATCGAGCCTCGCCCCAGCAAGGTCGGCCTTGCTGAAGTCGGCACCGTTCAAGGTCGATGTTTTCAAACTGGCGCCAGCCAGCTTGGCCCCGGTAAAGCTCGCCTTGCTCAGGTCACAGTCGTCAAAGACCGCCTTGGTCAAGATAGCGCTATCGAACCTCGTCGGGCGCCCGACGTTGCCGGAGTTAAAGCCCTTCTTGGAAAAAATCGCGTTAGGAAATTTCGCGCCACGGGCATCCACACCGTGAAAGTACGCACCATCGATCACGGCGCCGGTGAAATCCGCATTCATCATATCGGCATCGAAGAAATTCGTGCCCTGGCAACGGCTGTTGCTGAAGTTGCTAGCCCCCAGGTAGGCGCCGGAGAAATCGGCCTGTTGCAATTGCGCCCCGGCGAACGAGAGACCGGGACGACACACACGCTTCAGGTCTCTGACATAACGAAGGTCGGCATTCGCCATCGTCTGCGGACTCCACCCTTGCACCAGGTCGAGCTGCCAGGGCCCCTGATCGAAGAGGCCTGAAGGAGGAAGCCATAGCGTGGGCGCATCGCCAAGCGCCTTGGCGACCAACCAGCGATTGGCCTTGCGATGAAACAGGCGGGCACCTTGCCCCTGCCGCTCTGCCAGGAACTGCGTCGCCCGGCGGTAATCGCTGTGATACATGGCGACGACCTCATCAGCACCGCCCATGATGCTGATGAAGCCACCAGGCAAAGCCAAGGTTCCTGCGACCGGCGTGGCCTGCAGTATCCAGACATCGCCTCGATCGGCATTGAGCACGGCGTATACCGCGAACACCATCGCTTGATCGGGCGCGGTCGTGAATGTCACGACCGCGCTTTTATCGATGCCGGCCAGATACTGCCGCCGTGGCGTCAGCATGATCGACAGCTTGTACTTGCCGATAAACCCAAGCTGGGGATCTGGCGCCGCGAGGTCGATATCTTGCATGCCGGTTTCCACTCAGAGAGGCGGCGCAGGAGGAATCCACAAACTGACCGACGGCTCAGGACGCCCCCCTTTGCCCAGGATCACCTCGTAGTTGAGCGTGAACATGTTGCGCAGGATGTCCACCGTGAGCTTGTCGGCGGCAACGCGTGGCGTGGATACCAGAAAGCTGCCATCGGGCTCGTAGAGATCGACGAAGTAGTTCTCCGGCGCCATGGCATCGCGATAGCGCAAGACATACAGATAACCCTTGGCCTCGACCGCCAGATCCAGATAAGTGGATCGATCCGGCTCGATCAACGATATGGTCGAAAGCTTGCTGCCGCCTCCCTTGGGATCCTTGAAGTAAGCCACCGGCTTGCCCTGCGCATCGAAGGCCTGGATGCGGCGGTTGCCGCCCTCCAGAATCAACACCCGCCCATCCAGTCCGGTGGCGATGGCGCGGGGTCCGTTGAGCAGCCCCTCACGGAAACCCTCGCCCGCGGCCATGGTGGCGAGTGGCGCCTTGTCATCGGTACTGGGCTTGGCCGGCAACGGCAACATGAAGATCTTGTGCGTGCTGTAGTTGATGCCCAATACGACGCCCTGCGGATGCAGGATGTAACGATCCATCGGCATCGGAAAGCGGCCCCAGCTTTCATTGGTGCGCGTGGCCAGGCTCGGCGGCTTGCCGTCATAGATCAAGGCCATCCGGCGCAGATGCATGCCGCCGGCCGGATTCTGCTCGGCGTGAAAATCGCCGCGACTGGAATCGGCGAAGAAGTTGCGGCCGCTGCCATCCTGTGGACTGGCCACGTCGTAGAACACACCCGGCGCGCTGTTGAAGCCCACCGCCGGTATCGCGTAGGCGCTATCCGGGGATTCCAGTGTCGAGAGGTTCTGCAACGTATACATCGACTGCAGCGTCGGCTGTGTGGTGGCGTCATCGCGCGGTTGATTGAGGCCGGTGGCCTGCCAGCCATAAGCCATCATCGCCGGTCGCTGAGCGGTGGTAATCGACAACAGGCGCTGCACCTGCTTGCCGGGATGCGGCGACGGCGTCAGTCCCGTACTCGTCGGCGGCGCCTTGGTGGCCTGCCAATAGTGCGCGTTCTTGGCCGTGTCGTAGGCGATCTTGGATGCGTGCGCATACACCGACGATTTACTCAGCGGCACTTCGTTGGTGGTGATCTCCAAACCGTTGATGACCAGGGTCGAGCCATCCGTGCCCTTGGCGTCGATCCATGGCGACTCGCCCTGCCCAGCCTGCCAGCCATTGCTGGCGTAGAAGAACACGTAGACCTTCAACTTGCCGCCCGCAGGCACGTTGGAGAAACGGACCTTGATCGGATGGCTCCACGGCGGCCCGTTGCGCAGTTCGAATACCTGCCTGGGCAGCGTCGCGCCCTTGTCATACATCACGCTGACGGCATAGGTCGTCGCCAGATCCGGGAAGCGATGGAAGTTGTGATCCGGCACCAGCGTCACGGCCAGGTCGATGGCGCGGGTGATCTCCGCATTGAACACCCATGGCGATGAAGCCACCTCGATGCTGGTCTGACACAACTGCGCCGCCGTCACCGCCGTGCTGACCACGGTCGTGAGTACATTGAGAAATGGCACGGCGCGCGCGGCCATGCCTTTGGCGCTCTCGCCGATCAGGTAACGACCCAGCGCCGTAGCTGGCGATAACAACATCGGCCCTAGGGTGATGGCGACACTCTTCAGCGCAGCCATGGGATCTTGCGAAGTCCCGACATAGGTCGCCGTACCGCCAGCCACGAGGAAGCCCGCCACGGCGCATACCGCAAACAGCACTTCTTTGTTTGCGATGAGCTTGACCATCGTCTCGGAATTCGTCACTGCCGTTCCGGCGACCAGCAGAATCAGCGGCACAGCCATCTCGGCGACGACGGTCACCGCCAAGCCGATAGGACATACCGAGGTATCGTAGTTGCCGCCACTACCGAGCCCGCCGAAATAAATCTGGATCGTGCGCGCATCGGCCGGCACCGGGATAGAGACAGTCGTCGGATCCGGCGGCACCGGAATGGCGAAGACGGTACGCACCGGTGGAATCAACTCGAGGAATTTCGTATTGGAGTCTTGCTGGAAGATCGGGCGCAGGCCACCGGGAATTTTTTCCGACCAGTTCTGCGGCGTGATGACCGCGCCTTTTTCGTCGAGATAACGCACGCAAGCCGAAAGATGCCGCAACCATTCGTTGGTACATGTCAGCGTTAAGGTGCCGTAGGAGCTGTCGTCGACGATGGCGATGGCACGAACCTCTTTGCCACGCTCCCCAACCGCTCCCACACCGAACATGCCACTAGGCGAAGCGCCCAGGTTCTGGGCGGCTATCTCAAAGCTGAGTGCGGTATGCAGACTATTGAGACGGAACTTGCCGGTGGCCGTTGCGGTCGTCGATACCGGAGGCACCGCCGAGTCGCCGCTGAACTTCGCTTCGAACAGTACGTCCTTGCCCTTTTCCACGGGCTCGACGGGCAGCAGCTGTGCGCGTAGTAACCCCGTGGGCGATTGCGGCGTCGCCAGCGTCACGAATACCCGTCCGGCCAATAGCTCCTGGACGACCGCGGCATTCAACGCCTTCGGCTCGGGATCGCTGCTCATCCAGATATCTTTGGCGTTGAAAACTTGCTGCTGGCTGGCCGGTGAAAAGGCGAGCGACGGATTGACCGTCAGGCCGCTGCCCGGCGTACGGTTGGCCAACGCCCATTTGTATGGCCCGGCCGCGGGCACCTGGTCTTCGGCGGCGAGCAACGTCTGATGCGGCGCCGTGCCGTCACTGGCTGATGCCGCGTAGCTATCCGTGGTTTTGCCGTATTGCTGCGTCCACTTCACGCCGCGCAAGAATTCATCATCCTTGGCCAGCTTGACGGCCAAAGCCAGCGCGCCACCCAATGCACGTCGCACATTGGGATGGATGACCCGGGTAAACACCGGCTTGCCCTGGTCGTCATACAAGGGTTTGTCATCAGGGCCTATGGCCGGCTCGGTCTTGACCCAGCGCTCGCCCAGCATTTCGATGGCATCTACCAGCTCACCGGTGCGCATGAGTGCCGCACGCACACAGCTTTCGACGATATACCCCGGCATTTCGTCTTCGCCATTTTTGGCATCGAGATAAATGATGTCCGGATGGGTAAATAACAGCGACACTGCCGAATCGAACGGCGTTTGCCAGAGTGAAATATCTTCCGGGTGCGGGTCGGGCGCCGCGCCATCTGCCGCCAACAGATGCTCGAATCGGGCCAGCTTGGGGTGCACCGTCCATAGCGGTTCGGCACGCCCACGCAAGTGTGTGGTCGCCTTGCGCAAACCTGCCGGTGGCAGATGAATGCCCAGATGCACGGTCTGCTCGGCGATCACGCCGTCGATCTCTATCGCGCGTGTCACCTCCATCAGGGCGACCGCATCCGTAGGCAAGGCGACGTCGATGTAGTGGGTCAGATCCTTGTCGGATGCATGCCGCAGGAAGCCATGCCTGGCGCGCGCCTGCAGACGCGTTTGCGCATCATGTCGACGCAGCGGATAACGCTCCAGGCATACATTCAATACAAGCTCCTGCGTCTCCTCTACGTGCGGCAAACTGAAATGCAAAAGATGCGCCTTGGTCGGGCGCGACAGCTCGGTCGTACTCATGTGGATTCCCCCTGTGGATATGTTGCGTTTCGTCCTATCGAAAGTTGCAACACACAAACTCTTCCACCATGCGGCCATAAAGCTCCGCAAAGGCATGGTGTTTGCGTTTATCACGCGCAGCATAGGTCACAGGAAAGCGCTCCAAAATCCATTTCCCGAAAAGTGAGACGCATGGTTAAGACCGCAACATCTTGTGCGGCATAATTCCTGATGACGCGTCTGCGCATTCCGGGGGGAATCCTGAGTCGCCACGTTCAACACCGGGCAAGCCACATCGCAGGCAGGTAAACGAGCCCGGCTAGCAAGCGCTTGCCGGGCTCGTGACGTCACCCTTCTTTGCTTGGTACTTACGACGAGGCTTTGGCGCTCGACGCACTATCTGCACGAGTCCTTGTTCGAGTGATGTCACTGCGCTGAAACAAGGCCCTGACCGATCGCCCAAAACTACGCATGGCGAAGCAGCCCGGCCTCTTTTGCACAGTTCATTGACCGGTCGGCCAGCCGTCGTGGCAAACTGCGCAACGCAAGGTCTCGAAGGCCGCTGCCGACCGGGATCATCGACGCGAACGCGCTTCAGTTCGTGACCTTAAACCAAGCTCGAACGACCGCCGGAGGGTCCCCTGGCAAAGACACCGAACATGGCTAACGCCTATTCCGAAGCCGTCCGGCAGGCGTTGTCCATGCGCCGCGAAGGGCGCGCTTATCCAAGGCCGAACGTCGACCAACCATCCTCCATCATCCGCCAGAACTTCACCGTGGCGAATGAAACCGCCAATCTGCAAATGCTGGCGTGGAGCGATTACGTTGGCCGGATACTCGACGTACCGGTATCGCGCAAACAAGTAGCGGCGGGGTTTCGCGGAGAGCTCGACACCTACGTGCTCAAAGACATGATTTACCTGGACAGCCGTACTGACCCGGTATCGCAGGCACGCACACTGGCGCGTATCTCCAACGACAGCATGCGCGACTATGTTTTTCATATCGTCGTCGAAGGCATTGCCGAAACCGTGACCGGTTCGTTCCTGCAACGGAAGTCCGCACAGTTCGTGCCGGGCATTCTTGCGCTGGATATGAATCAGGCCATGCGCATGGAACGCCCCACGCGTGCTCGCGTATTGGCGTTTTTCCTGCCACGCCCGATCGTCGAAGCCGCCATCCCCCAGGCGGAATCGATTCACGGCCAGGTGATCGCCTACACCTCGCCATTGACGCACTTGCTACGCGAGCATCTGATCGCGCTATACCGCGAGCTTCCGACCATGGACGAAGTAGACGCCGAAAATAACCTGCGCATCTGCGCGCAATTGATCCTGGCGGCCTTCGGCAGGCAGGCCCGCTTAAGCGATAGCGCCCGGGTCGCCGCCCGCGCCGCCATGCTGGGCCGGGTCAAACATTACATACATGCCAACCTTCATCAGGAGGAGCTTTCTCCCGACAAGATTCTGAGCGCCTTCCCGCTGGCCCGCCCCACGCTCTATCGCATGTTCGAACACGAGGGCGGTCTGAGCGCCTATATCCGCAACTGCCGGTTGCGCGAAGCCGCCGATGAACTGGCTCGCTCCACTCGACTCACCATCACACAGATCGCCAGTCGCTGGGGTTTTAGCTACGCCTCCGACTTCACCCGCGCCTTCCGCCGCGCCTACGGCGTAGCGCCGCAGGAATTCCGCTCGCTGGGACTGGAATGGATGGGTGGTTAACCGACCTCATGCATGAATGGCGACGCATGCAGATGGTGTTGCGATAGGCATCGATGCGTATCGCGGGACTATCGCTGTCTTGGCCATCGAACTCATGCAAACCGGCAGGCCGGTTCGGCAATCGTCCCTGCTTTTTCGATCTAGCCGCTCTCCACCCAAGCTGGTCGGCCGGCAAACTCTTATCGTCAGGCGCAGGTGATGCCGCGGGTATCACTGACCCAGCGCAGTGGGATCACATACCCCCACAGTAAGCCTCGATCTGCACAGGCTCCTCCGTGGTCTTTCGCGGCCATTTGCGTACGCAGCTGCCGGCGACCATGCCGACCTGCCAACGTAGCGGGCTTGCCGACCCATCCTATGACGTCTGGCGTCGCAGTCACCGCGAGTCATTAGCCACTCGCGCATCATGACCTTGGAGGTCATCGCCCACCGCCCATGCCTATGCAAGCATGCTCCGGCGGTCATGTGCTTATCCCTCATCGTGTCTTTCAGCGGAGTGAACCTGTTATGCGGTCTGTCATTTGGTGCTCTGCGTTGATACTGATACTCGGCCTAAGCCAGACCGCCGCAAACGCGACGCCATCGCTGGCGGCGACCAGCCAGCTCGACCATATCCTGCTGTGGGGCCGCAACATCGATCAGCTCAGCGCAGTGATGACGGTCAAGCTTGGGTTTCAAGTGATGCCGGGCCGTGACCCCAGCGGCGTCGCCAATCGCTATGTTCGAATGGCTGACGGCAGCTATCTCGAACTCGAGGCCATCACCCGGGCAAACCCAGAGATGGACCCAGGCATGCGTGCCGACCAGATCGCACTGCGGGGCGACCCAGGCTCGCGCACCTTTGGGCTACGCACGCCAGTGCTCGATGAGGCTCGATGGTTTCTGCAACACGGAGGGTTCGGCCCGACACCGATCTTCTCGGCCTCACCGACCGACCCCGATGGTGCTGGCCCGACCCAGCCTCCGCGCTGGCGTCTTTTTGCGTTTGAACATCAACCGCTCAGCAGCAACCTCTTTTTCATCGACTACGCAGCCCATGCATTAACACCGACTCGTGCCGTAGACGATCAAGTGGCCAGCGAACAAGCCAATGGCGCCGAAACCTTATCGGCCTTGTGGTTGCTATCTAAAGACGCCGATGCCGACCGGAAACAGTTTGAACGCATGGGCTTCACCGGCGCCTCGCGCATACACCTGCCGCAAATATCGGCTTATGGATACTGCGTGCCAGTTGGCAAGAAACGTATTTTCGTGCTTCAGCCGGAAGGCGACGGCATCTCCGCTGACGCGCTGCGTAAGGGAGGCCCGCAAGTGCTCGGGGTCAGCATCGGCGTCGCCGACCTCGACCGGACTCAAAGGCGGGTCGCTCGCGGATATGAAAAACCATTGACCGGCTATCGGGGTTCGCTGGGTGATTCGTTTCTTGCACCCACGCAAGAAGACCTCGGACTTCTGATTGAATTTCACGCGATGTCAAAAGTCGGCGCCCGTCAGCCCTGCGCCGATGCTGGCCTGCGTGATGTTGGCGGTTAGCGCGTCAACGGCGAGTACGAAGCTTGCCATAGCCCTCGCTTGGCAAGCGTGCCGTGCGCGCACCAACGCCATGGCGCAGAGCACACATGAGCTCACTCACGCGCGGGTATTCCACTGACACCTGGGCTCATCGCCATGAGCGAATCACCGATGGCCGTGCAAGCCTGCATGGATTGCATAAGCGAGACCTTCGAATGAGGCTCGCTTAGTCATAGCGGAACCAGGTTGTAGCTGGAGAAATCGTTATCTAAGCCCTTGGCCAGGTTTGCTTACCCTAGCTCCGGCACCTCGCCCGCGGTAAACAAAATTCGCGGTTCACTGTAGAAGCCCGCCGCCTCATCGATATCCATGGAATACGCCGTAACGCCGGCGTACTGACTCGCCATGCGCTCGGCCTTGCGCGCTGCCTCTTCCGGCGTTTTCATTTGCTGCACTTTTCCAGGCACAAGCCCTTTGCTGCTGCGATCGAACGGCTGCACGACGTGAATGGTTTCCATGGGGCTCCCTTTAGATGGCAGAACATGACGCATGATCGCTCAAGCCCGCTTCGGCGAACACGGCTTATATCCAGCCCGCAGTTTACCCGCCCGCCCAGGATTCCCTGATGCCACATGGACGGCCAGGACCAAGGCGGCTCGCCGACGACAAACTTAGCCCCCGGGCATGCCCCATAGCGCGCGATCCACATCCGCATCCAGGCCAAACCGCGACAGCGGCACGCGGCCGTTTTTCACCTCAACCCCCTCGGCGCGCAGCAGCCGGCATTGCTCGCGAAAGCCGCGGCTGCCAGGTGGCAGCGCTACCTGTCCACTGGCCCGCAACACACGGAACCAAGGCAACTCCATGCCCTCGGGAACCTCCCCCAACAACCGGCCGACCAATCGTGCCCGCCCGGGCAGGCCAGCACGGGCGGCAATAGCACCATAACTGGCGACGCGGCCAGGGGGAATGGCGGCAATAGCCGCAAAAACACGGGCGTGAGCAGCAGTAACGTCATTCATTAAGAAAAGCCTTCGCGACGCGGCAACAAACTCGTGGCAGAGTAGCAAGGCCCCCTGCACTGGATGTCGCTTTATGCATCATTTTGAAGCCGTGCGTTCACACCTGGGCAGCAAGTATCACTTGCGCCACAACGACCCGTACCTGATCAGCTTCGATCTGGCGCTGTCCAAGGAACGGCATCAGGGCATTTACCTGGCCGAACTCGAGGATGAATCGGGGCGGCGCTACCTGCGCATCTCGACCCCGATCGGGCCACTGGCAGGCACCGACCCTCGCCGTTGCCTGCGCTTTAACTGGGAGCAGCGGGTGGGCTTTCTGGCGGTGACTGATCTGGATGGCTCGCCGTATCTGCATTTGTGCGAGAACCGGCCTTATGAGCTGTTGAGTGCGACGGAGTTGACGCGGCTGATTCAGGAGTTAGGGACGTTGGGGGATCAGTTGGAGTTGTTGGTAGCGGCTGGTGGGGATGAGCTTTGACGGGGTGTTGATTGGCTTTTTTGGAGCTACCTTGTTCTGCCCGCCAGGGGTTGGCTTTCGCCTTTAGGTGAGATTGCTGCGGACTGGTCTGCCTGCTGCCTGTTTGTGATGGCTTGGCGACCTGGTTCGCCTTTGGCGGGTTTCGACCCCCTGCCGGGGTCCGAGTCACTTTTCTTTGCGTGCTCAAAGAAAAGTAACCCAAAGAAAGAGCACCCCCATGCCGCGCTCTACGGGCATCCTGCCCTGCGAGTGCGTGAGGCTGGGCCGGGCTTTTCGACAGGGCTCCTGCCCTGGCGAAAAGGCATCGACATCCGTGTCGATGCCCCTGCGGGCCTTTCGCCCCAGCCTCACCGCGGCATAGGGGGCCCAAGAGCAGCGCGCGTCCTGCGCGCACTCGGGTGCGACTGCATGCAGTCGCCGGGTATAGGTGACACGTTCGAAAGTCGGCACGACACCGCACGCCGCTCTTGATGTTGCCGTTGCTCTCGCTTTTGACCTTCGGGGCCCCTGTGCGTCGGTGAGGGTTGGACGATCAGGCCCGCAGGGGCATGGGCAAGGACGCCCATGCCTTTTCGCCAGGGCAGGATGCCCTGTCGTCCATATCGTTTAAGAGCAGCCCGGCCAGACCTCACGCACCCGCAGGGCGACAAGCGGGGTTGGCCTTTCTTTGGGTTACTTTTCTTTGGCCACGCAAAGAAAAGTGACTCGCCCTCCGGCAGGAGGACGAAACCCCGCCGCAGGCGACAAGATCACCACCCCACAAAAAAAAGCGATATCAGAAACCCCAATCGCAGCAGCAACATTCAATCAACCCGCAACACCAGTGAAGCAACCAACAAAGGCAAGCAAACGAAAAACGCGCTACCCCCTAAAAGGCAAAACAGGTCACCACCACAACCCCACCAGCCGCACCATCCCATAAGCCAGCAACGCCGTCACCGGCAAGGTCAAAATCCAGGCCCAAACCATCCGCTCCACCACCGACCAACGAATCGCATTAAAGCGCTTGGCCGCCCCCACCCCCATGATCGAAGCGGAAACATTGTGGGTGGTCGACACCGGAATACCGAACACCGAGGCGGTAAGAATCACCACCGCCGAACTGGTCTCGGCGGCAAAGCCGTTGATCGGATGCAGCTTGACCATCTTATGGCCGAGGGTCTTGATGATGCGCCAGCCACCACCCGCGGTACCGGCAGCCATGGTCAATGCACAGACCACCTTGACCCATACCGGAATTACGAATCCGCCGTGGGCGGAACCCTGGATGCGCAGAAAATCCAGCCAGCCCGGCAGCTGGCTGAACTCGCCCGCCGCGGTGGCACCGGCGAGAGCTAGCGCGATAATGCCCATGCTTTTCTGCGCATCGTTCATGCCGTGGGCCAGGCCCATGGCGCTGGCCGAGACGATTTGCGCCTTGCCGAAAAAGCTGTTGACGAAGGGCGTGCGTCCCAAGCGACGCAGAAAACCCTCGCGGTGGGAGAACCAGCTGAGCAAGGCGTACAACGCGCCCATCAACAGAAAACCGATGACGAAACCGAGCAACGGCGAGATCACCATCGGGGCGATCACCTTGGGCACCACACCCTTGCCTAGCCACCAATGGTCGCCGTCCTGAAACCAGATGATCGAGGCAAAATCATTGCTCGAGGCCGCCAATGCCGCGCCGACCAAGGCACCGACCAAGGCATGGCTGGAGCTCGACGGCAAGCCCAGCCACCAGGTGATCAGGTTCCATATCGTCGCCGCCAGCAACGCGCAGATCAAAAGATGCGGGCCGACTTCGACCACCCCGGTATTGATCAGTCCGGCCGCGATGGTCGCCGCCACAGCCGTGCCCCATAGGGCGCCGATCAAATTGGTGATGGCGGCCAGCAGCACCGCCTGGCCCGGGGTAAGCACCTTGGTTGCCACCACCGTCGCGATGGAATTGGCGGTGTCATGAAAGCCGTTGATATAGGTAAAGGCCAGCGCGATCAGCACCACAATGATGACCATGCTCATGCGTGGCCCCCACGCGCAGGCAAGCTAGGCTGGTTCGCCGGCGGCGCCATGGCCGGGCTACTCGAGATACTCAAAAACATGGGGTCGGCCTCAGGAGTTCTTCAGCACGATCGAATACACGATGTTGCCTACGTCACGGCACTTATCGATGGCTTTTTCGAGCAGTTCGAACAGATCTTTGGCCAACATCGCGCGCATCGCATCGTTACCCTCGACATACAGCGTGCGATAAGGCGCCAACAACCTGCGGTCGCCCTCGGACTCCAGCGCCTGCAGGCGATCCTGCAGCTTCTTCACCGGGTCGATGCGCAGGCCACGGCGCAATTCGCCGATCATTTCGACCACCACGACGGTGGCGCGCTCCAACACCAGCGCGCGCTGGCCAAAATCGATACCGGCGATGCGCGAGGAAACAATCTCGTAGCGCTCGGCAAATTTCTCGATGGTCTTGGGAATTTTGTACAGCGCGGAATTGAGCGCGTCGATGTCTTCACGATCCAGCGCGGTGACAAAAGTGTTTACCAGCTCTTCGCTGATTTGCGCCGCCAATGCTTTTTCGCGCGCGCGGGTTGCCGCAAAGGAGGCCATGACAGGCGCGTGATCGGTGTGGGTGACCAGCTCATGCAGCGCCCTGGCGCTCTCGTGGGCCGCTTCGGAACTTTGCTCGAGCAAGCCGTAAAACTTGTCGCCTTTGCCGAAGATCGTTTGCAGTGAAAACATGCGAATAGCGCCTGGGAATCGAGGAATGGGCAAATATGAACGCGATGTTACAGGACAGCCCCCTGCATCGCACCCGTGGCTCGACGGCAAAGCCTTGAAAATCCGTCAGATGGCCGGTTTTGGCGTATCCCATGGGGCGATCATGAACAGGCTTTAAAGCGCATCGTTTACACTTCGCGCATGCCCTCAAACCTCCAGCTACCGCGATGCTGACCGATATCGCGCTCGTTGTCGTACTCGCCCTATGCAACGGCTTCTTCGCGCTCTCCGAGATGGCCCTGGTGGCCTCACGCAAGAGCCGCCTCAAGCAAATGGCCAAACACAGCCGTCGGGCCAGGGTGGCGTTGCGCCATGCCGAGGCCCCCGAGCATTTTCTGTCGACCGTGCAAGTCGGCATTACCCTGGTGATGTTGGTGACCGGCGCCCTGGCCGGTGACGCGCTGGGTTTTCACATCGCCCAGGCCCTGCACGGCGGTCACGCCGCCTGGCTGGAGCCGTACGCCCGGGTGATCGGTATCGTGCTGGGCTTCGTGCTGATCTCTTATATCCAGATCGTGGTGGGCGAGCTGGTGCCCAAGCGGCTGGCGCTGTCCGCACCGGAGAAGGTATCCAGCTTTGTCGCGATGCCCATGCTGGTGTTGTCGCGCATCTGCTCACCCTTTGTTGGTTTGCTGAATGCCTCAAGCAGCCTGCTGCTGCGCCTGATGCAGGTAAACGACCGCGGCCGCGGCGCGGTGACGGAAGAAGAAATACGCCTGCTGGTCGCCGAAAGTGCAGAACAAGGCGTGCTGGATGCCGACGAACGCAACATGGTCAATCGCGTTTTGCGCCTGGGTGATCGCTCGGTCGATAGCGTCATGACCCCGCGCCCACGCATCGCCTGGCTGGATATCGCTGCCACCCAGGAGGAAAACGACGCCGTGCTGCGCGCCACGCCTTACTCGCGCTACCCGGTTTATCGGGAAGGCGAGAATGAGGTCGTCGGTGTGGTAGAGGTCAAAAACCTGTTGCGCAACTACACCGGCGGCAGCTCGGATATGTTCGGCCAGATGGCCAAGCCGTTCTTTGTGCCCGCGGCCTCGCGCGCGCTGGATCTGCTGGAAGAGTTTCGTGATGCCGAGACGCCGATGGCCTTGGTCGTCGATGAATACGGCGATATCGAAGGCCTGGTGACGCTGAACGACTTGCTTGCGGCCGTGGTGGGCGCTACCCAGCTGGGCCACGGCGGCAATGAGGAAGACTCACCGATTGTCCAGCGCAGCGATGGCAGCTGGCTGGTCGATGGCTCGCTACCCACCGATGACCTGCGCGAATTGCTGCACGTCGATCACCTGCCCGGCGAACAAGAACACGAATACCGCACCGCGGCCGGCATGGTGATGGCTGCCCTGGGCCATATTCCACAGACCGGCGAGGTGTTCGCTTGGCAGGGCATACGCTTTGAGGTGGTGGATCTGGACGGCGCGCGTATCGACAAGTTGCTGATTACGCCTTCGCCGCAAAACGACCTGGCGGACGACGAATTGGGCGGCTGACAGGCAGGCAGCGGCAGATTGCCGCACGCCTCACGCCGCCACCCGCCCCGCCAGCAGCGGCCGTCAGGTCGACGAACCCTTATTTGCCAGCCTGGCCATTCGCTGCGCGTCGGCAAAAACGCCATGCAGCATGCGCAGCTCGCGCTCGTCCATCTGCGCCCGCTGAAATAGCTTGCGTAGACGCAGCATGATCGTGGTCGGCGTGCGACCTTTGTGGAAGTCGATATCGTCCAGCATCTGCGCCAGATGCTCGTAGAAGCGCTCCATCTGCGCAGCATCCGCCAGAGGCTCCGCATCTTGCGGCACCGGTGGCGGCGGCACATCATCGCCGAGCAAGGCAACCCGCAATTCGTAAGCCATGACCTGCACGGCTTGCGACAAATTGAGCGAGCTGAAGTCATCCACGCTGGGGATGCGCACCATCGCATGGCATCGCGCCAACTCTTCGTTTTCCAGCCCGGTACGCTCGTTACCGAAGACCAGGGCGACCTGTTCGCCACGCGCCGCGGCAGCCAGTACCTGAGCCGCCGCCTCTCGCGGGGAGATCTCTGGCAGATTCACGCCGCGTCGCCGCGCTGACAACCCCAGCGCCAGATTGCTTCCGGCCAGGCTCCCGACCAGGCCCTCATGCAACCCGGCCGACTCCAATACATCATCGGCGCCCGCGGCCATCGCTACCGCCTCCGGGCTGGGAAAGCGAGCCGGCGAGACCAGCTCCATCCGCGAAAACCCCATCGTGCGCATGGCCCGCGCGG
>NZ_JAPDPE010000075.1 GCF_026283955.1 Dyella silvatica
ACATCACCGGCATGCGCCTGACCGCCATTGACTACCCGGAAATCCACGCTATCCAAGCGCTTAAATGGCTCACGTAACGGACCCGCCGGCAACAGCCGCTGATTGCCGAAACGGCGCACCCCGTCGATCACGCAGATTTCGATATCGCGCGCCAGCCGATAGTGCTGCAGCCCATCGTCAGCAATCACTACATCGCAGCCGTCAGCGATCAACAAAGCCGCTGCCGCCGGACGATCTCGCCCGACCGCCACCGCCACCCCGCTGGCACGAATCAAACAAGGCTCATCGCCAACGACAGCCGGATCCGGCGCTGCATCGAGCAGCATCGGCTGCTGATGGCTGCCGCCGTAGCCGCGACTCACCACACCGGGCTTGAAACCGCGTTGACGCAAGGTCTCAGCGATGGCAATGGTAAGAGGGGTCTTACCGGTGCCGCCGACACTGATATTGCCAATGACGACAACCGGGACCGACAAGTGTTCACGGCGTATCCAGCCATGCCGGTACAACTGGCGGCGAAGATAGCTCACGCCGCCATAAAGCCAGGCTAGCGGAAAGCTCCACCACGGCGAAGGGCGATGACCATACCAAGCCGCTTCTAGCGTATCGGCCAGCGCCATGCAGGCCTCAATCGCTCGCTTGCTGATCGTGAAACTGCATCCGATGCAGCGCGGCGTAGTGACCGCCCAGCGTTAGCAGCTCAGCATGCGTGCCGCGCTCGACAATTCGCCCCTGATCCATCACGGCGATCTGATCGGCCCCTTCGATGGTGGACAAACGATGCGCGATGACCAGCGTGGTGCGATCGCGCATCAGGCGCTGCAACGCTTGCTGGATCAACCGCTCAGATTCGGTATCGAGCGCGCTGGTCGCTTCGTCCAGCACCAGGATCGGCGCGTTCTTGAGAATCGCCCGGGCGATGGCGATGCGTTGGCGCTGACCACCGGACAGCATATTGCCGCCCTGCCCGATCGGGCTGTGAATCCCCTTGGGCATGCGGCTGATGAATTCCATCGCATTGGCCGCTTCGGCGGCAGCGACTATCGACGCCTCACTAGCCCCAGCCAGCTCACCATAGGCAATGTTGTCGGCGATGGTGCCGTCAAACAACACCACACTCTGCCCCACCCAGGCGATCTGTGCGCGCAACGAGGCCAGGGTATAGCTCGCGTAATCTTCGCTGTCGAGCACGATGGTGCCAGCGGTGGGCTCGTAGAACCGCGGCAACAAACTGACCAGGCTGCTCTTGCCGCTGCCGGAACGTCCGACCAAGGCCGTTACCGTGCCTGGCCGGCAATGCAGGTCAATGCCGCGCAAGGCCTCGTAGCTATTGCGTGGATAGACCAGGCGCACATCGTTGAATTGCAAATTGCCGCGCGAGCGCTCGAGTACCCGCGTACCGCGATCGACTTCCGGCGGCATATCGATGATCTCGAACAAATCATCACAGGCGGCCATGCCGCGCTGAATCGTCGCCTGTACCCCGGTGAGCCGTTTCAACGACGGCAGCATGCCGCCCATCGCGGTAAGCACGCTGATGAATACGCCCGGTGAAATCTGATCGATCACCCCGGGCCGCGTGCCGAGGTAAACCAGCAGGGCCAGCGCAAACGCTGCCGCCGTCTGCACCGTTGCGCTGGATAGCGCGCTGGTGGTGACCACTTTGAGATTGAGTCGCAGGCTATGGTTGGTGATCTGCTCGAAACGCTCTGCCTCGTGTTCTTGGCCACCGTAGATGCGCACTTCACGATGCGCTCCGACCGACTCCTCGACTGTGCCGGTGACTGAGCCCATGGTGCCCTGGATGCGCTTGCTGATCTGGCGATAACGGCGGCTGACCACGGTGACGATCAGCACGATCGCCGGCACCATCACAAACAACGCCAACGTGAGATATGCACTATTGCTAAGCATCACCCACATCATGCCGATGACCATCAGCCCTTCGGTAACCGCCACTTTCAAGGCATCCGTCGAGGCTTGCGCCACCTGCTCACTGGTGTAGGTAATGCGTGAAACCTGCTGACCAGAATGCTCGGCGCCAAAGAACGCTGCCGGCAACCGCAGGTAAGCACTGAATACGTCTCGCCGTATGCTTTGCACGACATGGCGGCCAATATAGGCAATGCCGTAGTCGCTGAGAAAAATGCCGATACCGCGAAACAAGAAAATGCCGATGATCCAGATCGGCATCCAGAAGATCAGATACGCATCTTTCTTCGCGAACAATTCGTCGATCAACGGCCGCAGCAGCTTGGTAAAGCCTGCCAGGCAGCCGGCCTCGATCACCATGCCAACCAGTGAAATAAGGCCGATCGGCCAATAACGGCTGGTATAGCCCAGCAGACGCTTATAGGTTTGCCAGGTCGCGGCGCCCCACACACTGGTTTTCTCTTCGCTCACCGACTACTGCTCTCTTGGCTCGGCGTCGTCGCGATGGACAGCTTGGTATAGCCCAGCTGGCCTAGCGCATCCATCGCCATCACCACATTCTGGTGCGCGGTCATGGCATCGGCGCGAATCGTGACCTGCCGTTCGCGATCCTCACCGGCGACCTGGGCAATCATGCGCTTCAGCGGTTCGACACCCTCGCCCTGAACCTCATCGCTGCCGACAAAAAAGTGACCGTCGCGGTCGACGACCACGGTCAGCGCGGGGGCCTGCATGTCGCGTTCTTCCGCACTGGCCTTGGGCAGGGTCACCTGCATCCGCGAATGCTGGATAAAGGTGGTGGTCAACACAAAGAACATCAGCAGGGTAAGCAACACGTCGATCAACGAGATCACGTTGATCTCGACATCATCCTGTCTTCGGTCATTACCGATACGCATCGGGGCTTAGCCTGCGCTCGGTTCGGTGCTGGCGCTAGCCGCCCGACGCGGACGTGCAGGCGCCGGGGAGGCGGCAAGGGTCAGTTCGTCCAGCAAGGCGGTCGCCTGCTTTTCCATATCGACGCAATAGCCGGCGACCTTGGAGCGGAAATAGCGATGCAGCACGTACGCCGGAATCGCCACGACCAGACCGGTGGCCGTGCAGATCAAGGCTTCGCCGATGCCGCCGGCCATTTTCATCGGGTCACCCACGCCGCCCTTCATCACATCGAGAAACATGCGAATCAGGCCGATAACCGTACCCAGCAAGCCGAGCAACGGGCCAATCAAGGCAATCGTGCCAAGCGTATTGAGATAGCGCTCCATGCGATGCACCACATGGCGGCCGGTATCTTCAATGCGCTCTTTAATCAGCTCACGCGGCCGATGGCGCACGGCCAAGGCCGATGCCAGCAATTCACCTAACGGTGAGCCGTTGGCCAGGGTGGCCAAATGCGCGGGGTCGAGCTGACCCGAGCGTGCCCAGCTGAGCACATCGTTACCCAGGCCACTGGGCAATACCGAAGCGCGGCGCAAGGTCCAGCAACGCTCCAACACGATCGCCAGGGCGATCGCCGAACAAATCAGGATGGGCAACATCGCCCAACCGCCTGCCATCAGGATTTCCAGCACGACCTGCGCGCTCCCAAGCGTTAAGGAAGCGCGAATGATAGCAGCGGCGCCGCAGGATTCCGTGCAGCAGGACCGGTTATGCCACCCGAGCGGTCCCGGCGAGCCCAGCGCAGACTGGCGGTGTGTACAGGCCGCCCACCGCATGGCTGGAGCCCGCTAGCCGGGACGGCAGCGAATCCGCCCCATCCGTTGGCTAATTTGCCCATCCTCGGTAAAGATCGGCATAGCCCCCTGACTAAGCTTAAGGAAGGCCCACGTGACTGCATTGATCGAACGTATCGGCAAGGCGTACGACGAACTGCCTTATATTTCGGCGGCTTTTGCGCAAACCGCAGCTGAACATTTGCGCACCGTAGCGCATCTGTTCGGGCTGTCGGCGGCGGCGCCGCAACGGGCCCGGATACTGGAACTCGGCTGTGCCGCCGGCGGCAACATCATCCCCTACGCCGTGCGCTATCCCGAGGCTGTCGTACTTGGGGTTGACCTGTCTGGCGTTCAGGTCGGCGCCGGGCAACGGGCGATCCGGGCCATGGGCCTGCGCAATATCCATTTGCAGCAAGGCAGCATCGCCGATCTCGACGCGCTCCTGGGCGACCCCAGCCAGAATCCCGCGGGCACGGATCAGTTCGATTACATCATTTGCCACGGCGTCTACAGCTGGGTGCCGCAGGACATCCGCGAAGCCATCTTGCGCGTGTCGCGCGAACGGCTGGCGCCGGACGGCATCGCCTATATCAGCTACAACGTCTACCCCGGCTGGAAAGCCAAAGAAATCGTCCGCGATGCCATGTTGCTGCGCGGCGGCAACCGCCCGACATCGGCCGAACAGCTGGCCTATGCCCGCGGCATGATTAATTTTCTGCACGACATGGCGCAGCCCGGCAGCGTGCTTAAAAAGATCATGGACGAAAACATTCACTTGATTCGTCACGGCGAGGCGCACTACCTCAATCACGAATTCCTGGAGCTGTGCAACAGCCCTTGCTACTTCAAAGACTTCATGGCCGCTGCCAAGCAACAAGGCCTGAGCTATCTCGCGGAGTCGGGCATCGCCACCATGTTCGCCTCCAACTACGATGCGCGCGCCGCCGAGCCCCTGCTGCGCGAATGCCAGGGCAGCCAGGAAGTGCTCGAGCAATTGCTGGACTTTCTGACCAACCGCACCTTTCGCCAAACTCTGCTGGTTCATGCGCAACGCGCCGAGCAGATTCAATACGGGCTCAGGCACGAACGTATCGCTGCACTGCATATTGCCGGCCACTACACCGCCAAGCCCGATGCTCCAGGTCACTGGCGCACCGAACAAGGCAGCAGCATCACCGCCGGCACACCGGTTGCTCATCAGGTGATAGAGACACTTAATGCCGCGTGGCCGTCGACCGTACCGGTGCGCGATTTGATCAGGCAGGCCAGCGGCGGCTCAGCGCCTGAGAATACGGCAGGCGAAGTCCTGGCTTTTGTCGAAATCCTGATCATCGGCGATGCACTGCAATGCCGGCTGGAGCCGGTATCGGCGGCGCATCACGCCACCGCTTATCCGCAAGTCAACGCATCGCTGCGCCAGCTGGCCCAATTGCCTGGTCCCGTACCACTGTCGTTGTTCAATGCATGGCATCAAATCGTGCGTCCGGGCGCGGTGGTCGAATGGCTGCTGCCTTATGTCGATGGCAAGCACGACCTGGCGGCACTGACAGAGATCGTCCGTGCAGGTGCCGAGCGTGGAGCGTTGACGTTTTTACGCGGAGACCGCGCACTGCAAGACCCAGCCGAAATCGCCACTGCGGCGGCCGAACACACACTCGGCGCGCTGCAATGGTTGACCGATAACGCCATGATCGAACTGCCAGCCGAGGGCAACGCTTAGCCCAGTACGACCCGCTTACTCACGCCAATAACGTGCCAGCCGTTGCCGCCATGTCGCCGTTACGGCAGGTACGCCATCAGCAGCGACCTCCAGCTGAATAGCGCCCGATTCGGCGGTATTCCATAACGGCACGCCCGCCTTCGCATAGCGCTGCACCACATCCGGGTGCGGGTGGCCATAACGGTTGCGCCAGCCCGCTGACACGATAGCCAGCGGTGGTCGCAGGCGGCCGATGAAGGCCGCGCTCGATGAGCTACGGCTACCGTGATGCGGCACCAGCAACACCGGTGCGGCCCCGGCTTCCACGGCGGCGGCCACCTGCGCCTCGACCTCACTGCTGATGTCGCCGGTGAGCAATACCCGCCCACCATCAGCTTCGATCAGCAGCACACAGGAGCGGTCATTGACTTTGCCGCCGGCCTTGCCGGCCATCGGATACAAGACCTTGAAGCGGACCCCGTCCCATTCCCAATGCTGCCCGCTTTGGCACGCTGCCATCGGCAGCGACGAGCGCTCCGGCTCTCCGGCATAACGCCGGGCCGCTGGAAAAGCGCTCGCCATCGCCGGCGCACCGCCGGCATGATCGTTGTCGGCATGGCTCACCATCAGCATGTCGAGGCGATCGATACCCAGGGCACGCATGGATGGCAGCACCACCGCCTGGCCCAGATCAAAACCCGAGGGATAACGCGCCCCGGTGTCGTATACCAAGACGTGATGCTGGGTGCGCAGCAACACCGATAAACCCTGCCCCACATCCAGCACCCACATTTGAAATGCGCCGTATTGCGGGGTGGACGATGGCGGCCAAATCAGTGGCAAAAACAACAAAAGCCCCAGCCCACGCAACGGCACACCACGAGGCATGAACAGCCACCATGCCCCCAGCATCGCCAGACCGAGTGCCCATGGCTGCATCGCAGGCAAATACCAATGCGACCCAGGCCAGACGGCCATGCGCTCGAACAACCACCATTGCACATGCACCAGCCAGCCGCTGAGCCGCAACACTGGCGTGGCTAACGGTGGACACGCGCCAAGCAGCAACATGCCCAGCAAGGCACCGGGCACGATCACAAAGCTGACGAAGGGCACGGCGATCAGGTTGGACAAGACACCGACCAGAGAGGACTCGCCAAAAAACCACATGGTCAAAGGCAGCAGGGACAGCGTCATCAATAACTGCCCCATCGACAACTCACGCAGAAATCCGCGCAGTCCGCGCCCATGCGCGGTCAGGCTGAAGATCAAAAACGCCACACCGACGAAAGACAACCAGAAACCCGCTGCCAATACCGCCAGTGGATCAACCAGCAAGATCGCGATCAAGGCCAGCGCCAGCGATTGCATGCCCGTACTCTGACGTCGGCTACATCGTGCCCATGCAACGACCGCAATCATCAGCAAGCTGCGCACCGTGGGCAAGCCAAAACCCGCCAATGCGCTATAGATCCCAGCCACCAACCAAGCCAAGGCGGCCTTGGCCTGTATGCCTGGCACACGCAGGGCCAAACCCGGCCAAAGCCAGTAAATAAAGGCGGCCAGCCAAACACCGAAAACCGCGGCGACACCGACGTGAAAACCGGAAATCGCCATTAAATGAGAAATGCCGTTGGCTCGCGCAACCTCCCAGTCGCGCTGACTCAGCCCGCGCGTATCGCCGACCGAAAATGCCTGCAGCAGGGCCGCATCGTGCGGATCGGGCACACGCGTGGCGATCTTCTTGGCGATCGCATCGCGCACGCCATCGATACAAAAAGCCGGCGTGCCCAGTTGCGTGTTGGTGCGGCTCTCGCGCACATAGCCGGTGGCGATAAGGCCTCGCTCCAACGAACTTCGCTCACTGTCTGCGCCGCCTGGATTGATCAGGCCACGCGGGCGCTTCAGACGTAAGCTGAACTGCCAACGCGAACAGGGCTCCAGCACCGCTGCCGTTCTATACCAGGCCAGCCGCAAGCGGCCATGCAAGATAACCGGCTTACCATCCAGGCTGGCCTGCTCGACCGAAAAGCGAAATTCGCTAGCGCTAGCCTTGACTTGCGGCAGACCGACCATCGTACCGACGACGCTGAAATCGCGGCCCTCCCACTCGATGGGCAGCCGCGCATCCATCGCCACGCCTGCGCGCCATACCGTCCATGCAAAGCCCAGTGCCGCATAAGCACACCAGCGCCAGTAAGGCCAGCGCCAACCCAGCGCGATCAGCCCTATCGCCCCCCACAGGCACCACCAGCGTGAAGGCAAGGCTGGCAGCCACTGCACACAAAGCACGCCGGTCAGCAAAGCCACACTCGCCCCAACCGCCGTTCTGACATTCACCATCCGCCACTCCATTCCATGGAGTACCCAGCCTAACGCGATGCGTCAGCGCGTGAAGATGAAAAACGCGTAGGGGAAATCCGATCCAGGCAGGAAAAGCGCAAGACCCATGCAACAACACACCAGCATGCGCCTTCGATAAGCCTGACCATGACCAGCCAGGCTTATCGACATCGGCGATGACGCTTAGCGCAACACGCCGTTATGCAGCTCCAGGGTTCGGTCCATCTTCGCAGCCAATCGGGTGTCATGCGTAACCAAGATAAAGCTGGTGCCGACCTCACGATTGAGTTCCAACATCAATGCGTATACCTGCGCCGCGTTGCCTTCATCGAGATTGCCGGTGGGCTCGTCACCAAGCACACATGCCGGCTTGGTGACCAAGGCACGAGCCACGGCACAGCGCTGCCGTTCGCCACCGGACAGTTCGGCAGGCTTGTGCCCCAGGCGCTGGCCCAGGCCGACGCGCTCCAGCAGGGCGGCGGCTTCGCGTTGCGCATCGATGATGGAGACACCGCGAATCAGCAGCGGCATGCAGACGTTCTCCAGGGCGGTGAACTCAGGCAGCAGATGGTGAAACTGATAGATGAAACCCAGCGAGCGGTTGCGTACCCGGCCGCGCTCCGCATCGGATAGCGCCGACAAAATGCGCCCGTCCACCTCGACCTCACCACGGGTCAGCGTATCCAGTCCGCCGATGATATGCAGCAAGGTGCTTTTGCCCGAACCCGACGCGCCGACAATGGCCAGCGTCTCGCCGCGTTTCAGGGTAAAGCTCACATCGCTTAGTACATCGGTCTTGAGGTTGCCCTCTTGATAGGTCTTGGCAATATGGCTGGCGCGCAAAACGATGCCGTCGGTTGCAGGCGCGGGTGAGGCAGGCACAGAAGAGGAAGTCATCGGATTACTCATAACGCAGCGCCTGCGCCGGCTGCGTGCGCGAAGCACGCCAGGCGGGATACAAGGTCGCCAACAACGAGAACAAGAAGGTAATCAGCGCAACCCAAGCCACGTCGCTGGCTTGCAGTTTGCTGGGCAATTCGCTGATGTAATAAATATCCGGCGACAAAAAGGTCACATGAAAAACGTGCTCGATGACCTTCACGATTTGCGGCAAACGCCATGACAGCAGCGAGCCAAGACCCACGCCAAAACCAATGCCTACAAAACCCACCAGCACACCCTGCACCATAAACATGCCCATGATGCTGAGCGGCGTCGAACCCAGCGTGCGCAAGATGGCGATATCGGCCTGCTTGTCGGTTACCAGCATCATCAACATGGAAATCAGGTTGATCACCGCGACCAGGATAATCAGCGAGAGAATGATAAACATCACCTTCTTCTCCATCGAGATGGCGGAGAAGAAGTTAGCGTGGCTCTGCAACCATGTCTCGACGCGGTAGCTCTGCCCGAACTTTTCGGCCAGCTCCTGGGCTACGGGATTTGCGTTGAACAAATCATCCAATCGCAGACGGACGCCCGTAGGCCCAGTCAGATCGTTGAGCTTTTCGGCATCGCTCATATTGACCAGCGCCAGCCCAGAGTCGAATTCCTGCATGCCCAGTTCGAAGATGCCAGTGATGGTAAAGGCACGTTGACGCGGCACGCTGCCCATCGGCGTGCCGCGAAACTCCGGCACCACCATGATGACCTTGTCACCCACGTTGACGCCCAGCGACAAAGCCAATTCTTTACCCAGCACGATATTCCAGCTATTGGGTTTGAGATCGGTCAGCGCGCCCTCGACCATATGAGTGCCCAGCTCGGAAACCTTGGGCTCTTGCTCCGGCTCGATACCGCGAACGATGGCCCCGCTGGAGCGCCGCGCAAGCAACATTGCCTGGCCCTCCACGTAGGGCGCGGCACCTTTGACGTGTGGGTTGCTTTCCGCCACCTTCACCGCTTGCTGCCAGTTCTGCATGCTTTCGCCGGGCATGCTGTTTACCGTGGCGTGCGAAATGGCGCCAAGAATGCGCGTACGCAGTTCGTCGTCGAAACCATTCATCACCGACATCACCGCAATCAACGCGGTAACGCTGATGGCGATGCAGATAATCGAAACGGCCGAAATAAAAGAGATGAATTGATTACGCCGTTTGGCGCGGGTGTAGCGTAGGCCAATAAAGAGTTCGAGCGGTCGAAACATGGACGGGTCGCTTTTGAGAGTCAGAGGGCTCACCGCCCAAGCACGCAGATTATCAGGCATGCGGCGATCAGACAGCGAACTGCCGGATTAGTGCGATGGCTTAAAGCCTGGGCAAGGCCTCATCAGGCTTGATTGCGGCAAGCCGCATACGTAGCCGTCGGCGTGTATCGGCATCGCTGTTGTCGGGCGCCAGCAACAAGCTCACTGACCGTCGGTCAGGCAAAACCAGCCGCAACAACACGAAGCTCCCCAGCACCCGAAACGAGCCCAGCATGGCCAACGCGTCTGCGCCCCCGCTCATGCGCAGGCTCCAATCGCCTGCGGCCGTCCAACCGACGGCGGTCACTTGCCCGGCCACGGCATGGCGGATGGCACGAACGACTGCCGCCAGCGTAACCATCAGTAGGAGACACTTGGCCCACCACGGCAGCCCACAGCAGATGACCGCGAGCATGGCCAGCAAGGCCATCCCTATCAACAAGCACAAAAACAGCCGCGAGGCGCGGTACTCAAAGCCGATGGCGGGCGCGGATGTCATCGATAATCGCCTGCCAATCCATTCGCGGCGCGTGTGCATGGCCCATGACCCAGTCCCAAAGATCCGGGTCTTGCACGTCTAATAGTTCTTCAAAGGCCTGTTGCTGCGACTCGTCAGCGGTGGCGAAACGCTCATCCAGCCAGCCGCCAAAGAGCGCATCGAGCTCGCGAGTACCACGACGGGTGCGCCAGCGCAGGCGCTTGATGCGGGCAGCTTCCATCGGGTCAATCGCGCGAGGCGCCTCCTTAAGGTCCCTCTCCGAAGGGGAGAGGATTGAAATCCGCGGCTCCTGCCGACGATGGCCGCGCAGCTAGGCTGCATCGCTATCGAGTCACCCGAGCACGGGCAGCAGCCCCTGTCTATGAATGACAGGGGCCAAGCCTGCTTTATGCGGCGCGGCGCTCGACGATCAGCTTTTTGATTTCTGCGATGGCCTTGGCCGGGTTCAGACCCTTCGGACAGGTGCGTGCGCAGTTCATGATGGTGTGGCAACGATACAGCTTGAACGGGTCTTCCAGATCGTCCAGGCGCGCGCCGGTGTCTTCGTCACGGCTGTCGACAATCCAGCGATAAGCCTGCAACAAAATCGCCGGACCGAGATATTTGTCGCCATTCCACCAATAGCTTGGGCAACTGGTCGAGCAGCAGGCGCACAGAATGCACTCGTACAAACCATCGAGCTTCTTGCGGTCTTCTGGAGACTGCAGGCGCTCCTTGTCGGCCGGCGCGGGGCTTTGCGTGCGCAACCAGGGCTTGATCGAAGCGAATTGCGCATAGAAATGGGTGAGATCCGGCACCAGATCCTTGACCACCGGCATATGCGGTAATGGATAGATCTTCACATCGCCCGCAGCGCACTCTTCGATAGCCCGGGTGCAGGCCAGCGTATTGGTGCCGTCGATGTTCATCGCGCACGAACCGCAAATACCTTCGCGGCAAGAACGCCGCAAGGTCAGCGTGGGGTCGATCTCGTTCTTGATCTTCAGCAAGGCGTCCAAAACCATCGGACCGCACGCCGCCATATCGACTTCATAGCTGTCGATGCGCGGGTTTTGACCGTCATCCGGCGTCCAGCGATAAATGCGGAACGTGCGCGGCTTTTTCGCGCCCTTCGCGGGATAGTGCTTGCCCTGCTGGATTTTGGAATTTTTGGGTAACGTAAACTCAGCCACGTTTGCCTCACTCTATCGTGCTAGCCGTAACAGCTCGTCTGGCGAGCGCCGGTACAACATGAAAAGAAAACCAGATGCTGAAAGGGTCTGACTAGCACCGATACAACAAACCCGCAGGATCAAAGCCTCCTGCAGGGCACTGGTTGAACATCAAGAGCCCCGAACAAAAACCCGGAGCCCCGTGCAGCTGATCAGTACACGCGCTTCTTCGGCGGCACGACCTCGACCTCATCGGACATGGTGTACATATGCACCGGACGATAGTCGAAGCTGGCCTTGCCGGCGGCGTCCACAGAAACCAAAGTGTGTTTCTGCCACTCGGCATCATTGCGATCAGGGAAATCTTCGCGCGCATGTGCGCCGCGGCTCTCTGGACGCTGTTCGGCCGAATACATCGTGGCCACCGCTTGATCGAGCAGGTTGGACAGCTCCAGCGTTTCGATCAAGTCGGAATTCCACACCATGGAGCGATCGCTGACGCCAACGTCCTTGAACGATTCATGCACCGCGGAGATCTTCTGGCAGCCTTCTTTCAGCGACTCGCCGGTACGGAACACCGCCGCATCCGATTGCATCGTGCGTTGCATCTCGGCGCGGATCTTCGCCGTCGGCAAACTGCCCTTGGCGTAGCGCAAGCCATCGAAACGGCCGAGCGCCTGATCAAGCACGCTGGCCGGGAGATCCTTGTGCGGTGTATCCGGCTTGATGATTGCGGCGCAACGGTGCGCCACCGCGCGACCGAACACCACCAGATCGAGCAGCGAGTTGGAGCCCAGGCGGTTGGCGCCATGCACCGACACGCAAGCCGCCTCGCCGATGGCGAACAAGCCCGGCACCACGGCATCGACATTGTCGCCGCGCTTCTGCACCACTTCGCCGTGATAATTGGTCGGGATGCCGCCCATGTTGTAGTGCACCGTCGGAATGACCGGGATCGGCTCCTTGGTCACATCCACGCCGGCAAAGATGCGCGCCGACTCGGCGATACCCGGCAGGCGCTCGTGAATCACGTCCGCGCCCAGGTGCATCAAATTGATGTGAATGTGGTCTTTGTGTTCGCCGACGCCGCGGCCTTCGCGGATTTCCATCGTCATCGAGCGGCTGACCACGTCGCGCGAAGCCAGGTCTTTGGCGTTCGGTGCGTAGCGCTCCATGAAGCGCTCGCCATTGGAGTTGGTCAGGTAACCACCCTCGCCGCGCACACCTTCGGTGATCAGGCAGCCCGCGCCGTAAATACCGGTCGGATGGAACTGCACAAACTCCATATCCTGCAAAGCCAGACCTGCGCGCAGCACCATGCCGCCGCCATCGCCGGTGCAGGTATGAGCCGAAGTAGCGCTGAAGTAAGCGCGCCCGTAACCGCCGGTAGCCATCACGACGGCGTGACCACGGAAGAAATGCAGGGTGCCTTCGTTCATATCCATGGCGAGCACGCCACGGCATACGCCTTCCTGATCGAAAATCAGGTCAATCGCAAAGTATTCGATAAAGAACTTGCCGTAATGCGTGGTCATGCCACCGAACGGGCGCTGGTAGATCTTGCCCTCTTCGGTACGCGAAAACGGCACGCCGTAATGCTCCAGCTCGACGATCGCCGGGATCGCCTCGCGGCACATGTACTCGATCGCATCCTGGTCGCCGAGCCAGTCGGAACCCTTGATCGTGTCGTAAAAATGGAAGCGCCAATCGTCTTCGCCCATATTGCCGAGCGCGGCGGAAATACCACCCTGCGCGGCAACCGTATGCGAGCGGGTCGGGAAGACCTTGGTGATACAGGCCGCCTTGAGGCCTTTCTCGGCCAGGCCGAACGTCGCACGCAGGCCCGCGCCACCGGCACCGACCACGATCACGTCGTATTTATGCTGTTGGATCTTGTAACTTTCCATCGACTCAGGCTCCCAGCGCTACGCGCAACACGGCCAGCACGCTCGCCAGCGCGCCCAGCACTGCGAGAAACTTGATAAGCACCATCGAAACGACTTCTTTCCAGCGGGTGTGTACGTAATCTTCAATGACCACCTGCAAGCCGAGCACGGCATGCCAGAACACCGCCACGAAGAAGGCGATCAGCAAGACCGCGTTCCACGGCTTGGCGACAACGGCCTTTGCCGTGGCGTAGTCGGCATGAAGCAGGCAAAGCACGGTGGCGACAAACCAGATGCTGAGCACCACCAGGGCAGCCGCGGTGACGCGTTGCGTCCACCAATGACCTACGCCCGACTGCGACGAACCCAGGCCGCGAGCGCGCTTCAACGGGTTTTGGAAGTCAGGCGTGCTCATGCGGCACCTCCTGCGGTCAGCACGTAGGCCCAGACCAACGCAGTGAGCAACACGCTGACGATGATCGACAGCCAGCTCGAACGCACGAATTGGGGGATGGCATAACCGGCGCCAGCATCCTGGATCAAATGCCGGATACCGTTGCACAGGTGATAGAACAGCGCCCAACTCCAGCCGAACAACAAGACCAGGCCCACCGGGCTACCGATACAGATCTTGAACTGGTTGAAGCTTGCTTCACCGCCGGCCAGTGCCAACAGGCCCCATAGCACCATCAACGTGCCAACGGCCAAAGCCACGCCCGTCGCGCGATGCAAGATGGAGGTCACCATCTGCACTTGCCACTTATATATCTGTAGATGTGGAGAGAGTGGTCGTCGCGTATCTGCCATGGCGGCTATCCTTAGTGGAATCGCTGATGCCCAAACCGCCTCGCCCCTGTCTTGCACACTGCCGACGCTTTAACGTCGGCGCGCGGCTCCTCAGAAGTCGATACAGCGCCCATTCTTTTCCCAGTCGCCGTAGCGCGTAGGATCGGGTGCTGGCCGCTCTACCGGAATCGGGTTCGCCGGACCTTTAGGCACGACGGCCTGTTCCGCGGGAACGGAAGCAGGTTTGGATTCAGGCTGCGAGGACGTATCGGACATGATTTTTGAAAGCCGCCGAAGCGTAATACTTGCGGCAAAGCAGCACAACCTTGACGGTTGCCACCAGGTCTGCATGCATGGCGCACCCACCCCGCTTGCAGCGGAGCCCTACCACCCCAACCTCGATCACCTATGGCCACACATTACCCAGCCGAAACACTTTCGATCGAGGGCGCCGATGCGGTCGCTTTCGCCCACGCACAGTTCAGCAGCGAGGTTACCGCCCTGGCGGTCGGGCAATGGCAATTCAGTGCCTGGCTTAATCCGCAAGGACGGGTGCGCGCACTGTTTCATCTAGCGCGGATCGCCGACGATCAGCTGCTGCTGCTCTTGCGCGGCGGCAACGCGAACGAGATGGCCGATGCTTTGCGTCGTTTTGTTTTTCGCTCCAAGCTAACCCTGCGCGCGATGGAACCCCGAGCCCTCAGCACCGGCCCGGCCTTACCTGCGCAAGTGGTCTTGCACGACGAAGAAACACTTACTTTCGGATGCGATACGCACAGCCTGATTGTCGGTGCCGCACATGATGATCGTTGGCGCTTGATGCAATTGCGTGCAGGTTGGCCTTGGCTGCCCGATCAAGTGTTGAATGAACTCTTGCCTCCTGCATTGTCGCTACTGCGACTGCAAGCCATTGCCTTAAACAAAGGCTGTTATCCAGGACAAGAAATCGTTGCGCGACTGCACTATCGCGGCGGTAACAAGCGACATCTGCATTGTGTCGTTTTGTCGCAGGCAGCTATCGCAGGCACAACGCTGCGAACTGACGAGCGCGATATCGCGCGACTGCTTGATGTCGTTGAAGTCGACAAAACTTTTGAAGCGTTGGCGATCATTGCCGATGAGAGCCTGGACATCATGACGGGCAAGAACTTACAGATCAGCGACGATGGCATGCACATGCAACTGCGCAGTAGTTGGCCTGCATGATTTTTGTATTGTCATGACATCGTGCGTATCGCCTTAACAAACGTGAGTGCGATGTGAACCTGAGCGACCCGGCACTTGCCAGTTGCGAAAAGCACCACTAGGCTCCGCCGATCCAATTTGGAGGCACCCGCCATAACCCGGGTGCTGAACGACGCGACGAACCGGAGGGGTCCGGATCAGCGCGACCCGGTGAGAGATCACCGGAGTAAGTACCGCAGCCATGCGGAGTAAACGTTGCAGGCCATGAGTCCAGTCGACTTGAGATAGTGCCGCGACAGAAAAATGAACAGCGCCGGATCGCTGTTCAGTAGCCACTATCCCGTGGCAAAGCGTTCAGCCGCTGTTTTGGCTAAACGCTCCATCCAGGTGGAACGGCCTGCCCGCCCGTCCGCCGCAACCGCGCGTAAGTCCAGCTATTTGCCTTAGGCGTGCTGCATGTTGGAGGCAGACAAAAAAATGAAGCTTTCTATGTTGATGTGGTTGGCATCTGTGCTCCCGCAACCCCTCGCTGACCAGACCTGCCTGGCAACGACGGTTTATCTCGAGGCTCGCAGTGAACCCGCCAACGGTCAGTTTGCCGTGGCCGAAGTTGCTCTACGTCGCCGCGAACGCGGCCTGTGGGGCGATACCGTATGTGAGGTCGTCAAATCGCCGCGTCAGTTCGCCATTACCACGGCACCACGCAGCTTTGACATCACCAACCTGGACGCTTTTAACAAAGCATGGAAGATTGCTGGCGAATCGATCAACAACTGGGCACTACCGATGGCAGAACGTCGCTTGCTAGTACCCAATGCAGATCATTTCGCCACTATCGATGTCGCCCCCAATTGGTCGCGTAACCGACCCAGCACCACCATCGGCGAACATACGTTCTACCGCGTGAACTAAGCCACTTAGGTCACCAGCAAAAAGCCCCTCTTTCGAGGGGCTTTTTTTTGGACGTCTAGACGCCCACAAAACAAACTTTAAAATCAGCGCAGGTAAACCTGGTCACCGCGTATCTCAACGTAGTCACCCCGCCGCAAACGCGGATCATCACGCTGCGTCACGTTGACGTACTGGCCATTATCCAGGCGCACACTGATCCGAAAAGTCGTACCGCTGCCGCTCTTGCCCACCTGGTTGCCGACAACGCCGCCAACGACCGCGCCAGCGACGGTGGCGGCCTTGCGACCGTCACCCCTGCCCACTTGGTTACCGAGCAAGCCACCGGCCACCGCGCCAATCACCGCACCCAAGGTACCGTCATTGCCGCCTTGCGTGTCAATTTGCTGCACATCCTGGACGACACTGCAGCTCTGGCAGCCATAACGATCGCCGTAACCGCCTTGCGACTGCCCCTGATAACCGTAGTCGCGACCACGATCATAGGGGGTAGCGCAGCCGACCAGACTCATGCTGCCGGCGATCAACGCCGCCAGCGCCAACTTGCTACCTAGCTTGTTCATTCGAAACCTCAGCGTGCGTCAGAGACGGAAACCACGCCTTCCTGCACCTGCACGCGATCGCCCGGATCATGGTCCATGCGCACCGTACGAGTAACACCGTTGTATTCGTAGCGCACGTCGTAAGCAACGATCCTGTTGGCATCACCCGGCTGATTCACCGTGCTGCAACGATGCTCCACCGACGACGTCACCTGGCCCTGCTGATGGCTTTCCTCGATTCTCTTGCCTGCATAGCCGCCACCCAGCGCACCGGCCACCGTCGCCAATGTGCGGCCCTTGCCGCCACCTACCTGATTGCCCAGCAAGCCACCGGCTACCGCACCGATCGCCATACCAGCAATCTGATGCTGATCGGAAGGCGGGGCGGTATGGTTGACTACCTCATCGCGGCAAACCCGCTGCGGACTGCTTACGCTTTGGCGCACAGGATCCACGCTGACCACCCGGCCGTACTTCACCCCATTGTCAGCGGCTGCTACCGGTGCCGCCTGGCCCGCAGGAGCGGTATTCGCGGCGGGTACAGCGCCAGCACCCGCGCTAGCATCATGGCTACAGGCTGACAGGCCCACCATAAGCGCCGCCGCGATCCCTACATACAGTGCATTGACTATCAACTTGTTCATCGCGACTCTCCTCTGCTTAGTTCGCGGTTGCGCCGGCTACTGCCATGTCACGCAGTCAGGCCCCCTTTTGCACCAACCGTCGGCGCTATTGAACATGCATGAAACTGAATAAGAGCCAGACCATTTCAACCTCACTTATTAACCGTAAATACAATCATCTCAAGATGTGATGAGAGCCCGCTTTCACGCCCCCGGAACTCCCTCACACGATCAGCAGGCCACTCCGTATGCAGCACCCGCTCATTGACTCTCATGTGCACCTTGACGACCACAGTTTCGAGGCTGATCGGGATGCCGCGCTGGCCCGCGCACGCACAGCAGGCGTAGTCGCACAAATACTGCCCGGAGTCGACGCAGCCAGCTGGCCACGCATTCAGCAGCTGTGCGAAATCCATGGCGACCTCTATCCGGCCTACGGCCTGCACCCCATGTTTATGGCGCAGCATCGCCCCGAGCATCTGGACGCGCTGGCACGTCAACTGCGTGACCACCGCCCGGTCGCCCTCGGCGAGATCGGCCTGGACTTCTATGTTGAAGATCTACCCGCCGAACCTCAACGCGAATATTTCTCGCGCCAGCTTGAACTGGCCCGAGAGTTCGACCTGCCGGTGATTGTGCACGCACGCCGCGCACTCGAAGAAGTCACTCTCTCGCTACGGCGCATCGGCGGGTTACGCGGCGTGGTCCACAGTTTTTCGGGCAGTGCCGAGCAAGCACGTCAGCTATGGCATCTAGGCTTTCACCTTGGCATCGGCGGCCCAGTGACTTATGACCGCGCCCAGCGTCTACGGCGCATCGTCGCGCACATGCCACTGGAGTTCCTGTTACTGGAAACCGACGCGCCCGATCAGCCCGATGCCAGTCATCGCGGCCAACGCAACGAACCAGCTCACATCGTCGAGGTACTGCACTGTATTGCCCAATTGCGTGGCGAAGATCCACAGGACATCGCCCGCGCATCGACCGCCAACGCCCGCAAACTCTTTGGGCTGAACCAGATTTTTGGGCCCTGAGGCATCACCACGGCTAGCGACGGCACTTGCCCTGCCTGCACCAACTCACTATCTTTTACTTCACCGGTGAAATATGCGCTGATGAAATGAACTACCTCACAACCTGCATCGACATGATGGATGAGGGCATCAGCCGCGTTAAAGCGGTCGTCCCCGAGCTGCCTGCCGCAGAAGCAGTGCTTACCCGCTTGCTATTGATGGTCAGCAGCTATCTGCAAGAAGAGCTCGAGCGCAAGCTCAAACCACATAAGCTCAACGACAGCGACTTCCGCACCCTGGTTATTCTTTTTAGCCGTGCCGATGGCAGCTCCAGCCCTGGAGAGCTTTGCCATTTCACGGCGCAAGGCGCCACCAATATGACGCGCATTACCAACGTCTTGGTCAAGCGTGGCCTGATCACACGCAGCACCAGCGCCGAAGACCGGCGACGTGTGGTGATTCAAATCACCGCCGACGGGCGTCGTTTTGTACGCAAAATGCTGCCGCCGATGTTTCCCCGCCTGGGCGCCGCCTTTGCCGGTTTCAGCGATACCGACAAACGTCATCTGGATCGCCTGCTGCGCAAGCTCGCCGCCAATCTCGACCAATTGAACGCTGCTGCTCAATCGTGAAGACATTCCTATGAAAGAAGTCCTGATGAAGCACGCCCTGCCCTATGGCCGCTGGGCCCTGGCCACAGCGCTTGCCGTAGCGCTGGCCGGCTGCTCGATTCCTGCAAAACTGGAACGCCCGCAACTACGCGATGACGTGCCACTGGCAGGCCTGCAAACATCAACACGAGCCGGCTGGCCGGACACCGAATGGTGGCGATCTTATGGCGACCCGCAGCTCGATACACTGATCGAGTTGGCGATGAAGCAATCGCCCGATCTCGCCCAAGCGCATAGTCGCGTACAAAATGCCGAACAGACGATGCGACTTGCCGCCGCGCAGACTGGCCTGACCATCGACGGCAGCGCGCAAGTGACACGTCAACGCTTGAGCGAACACGGCTTGATGCCGGCGCAGTTGCTCGGCTTCACCTGGTATAACCAAGCCGATCTCGGCGTGCAGTTTCAATACGACTTCGACTGGTGGGGCAAGAAACGCGCGGCCATTGAATCGGCACTCGACCAGGCACGCGCGTCAGAGGCACAACGCAGTGCCGCTGCGTTGACCATCCAGAATGCCGTTGCCGACACCTATTTTGGCTGGCTGGCCGACCAGGCACGCCTGACCATCGCCAGCCAGTCCGTTGCCAATCAAGAGAAGCTTGTGCGCATCGCCGAGCTGCGCGTACGGCAAGGTGTCGACCTGGCTGATACCTCGCAACAGGCGAAAGCGCAGTTGGCCCAGGTACGGCAGATGCGGGTGGCGATCGACAGCTCCGGGCAGATTCGCAAAGTGGCGTTGGCCGCCCTGCTTGGTATCGCCCCGGAGCAATTGCCGCCGCTGCAGCCACGCGCCATGCCGGAGATTCATAGCGGCATTCCAGCCGACGCGCGACTGGATCTGATTGCTCGCCGGCCCGATATCGCAGCCAGCCGTTGGCAGGTCGAAGCGGCCTTGCGGCAGACCGATGTCGCCCGTGCGCAGTTCTTTCCCGACATCAGCATTACCGCCATGGTGGGTCTGTCCAGCACCAACCAAGGCGCCCCCGCCCTACCTGGCCTATCGAGCGGCGGCGGCGGTGGTGACCTCGGCAATTTATTCTCCAGCGCAAGCCGCGTCCTCGGGCTGACCCCAGCGTTGCATCTGCCGATTTTTGAAAGCGGTCGCCTGCAGGCAAATTACGGCGTCAGCCGCGCCCAACTCGATGCGGCCGTGACTCAATACAACGGCACTGTGGTAACCGCAGCGCGCGAAGTTTCAAGCCAGGCCCTGGGCGCCGAACAGCTCGTCGCTCAACGGAACGAACAAGCCATGCAGGTCACGGCCAATCAGCGCTTGCTGGCCAGTGCGCAGGCCCGTTCGCGCCAAGGCGTACGTGATGCACGCGAAGCACTTGCCGCCACCGCCCAACTACTGCAACAACAAGACAGCGCGGTCAGCCTGCATGCCCAGGCCTTGTCTACCGACCTGTCGCTGATCAAGGCATTGGGCGGCGGCTATCGCCTGTCGCCCGACGCTATTTCATCCCCTTCCCCGCATTCAAGCACCACCGGAGACGCCGACCATGAGCGCCACTGAATCCACGATGTCATCGCAGAACGGGAACGACAGCGGCCTGGCCGCCAAGGACCCGCCCAAGCGGCGCCGCGCCCTGCTGATCGTGAGCATGGTTTTCGTCGTGGCGGGCCTGGCTTGGCTGTTGCTGTGGTGGCTTGTCTTCTCGTTGCGTGAAAAGACCGACAACGCCTATGTCGGCGGCAACCAGGTCGCCATCTCGGCCCAGGTTCCCGGCACCGTCGTCGCCATCCTGACGGACGACACGCAACGCGTCGAAGCGGGCCAGACCCTGGTCAAGCTCGACAGCACCGATGCTGACGTACGCCTGCGGCAGGCGCGCAGCGCACTCGCTCAAGCAGTACGCCAGGTTCGGCAACAGACCAGCTCAGCAACCGGCGCCGATGCCCAAGTCGTCTCGACCCGTCTTGATCTGAAAAAAGCAGAAGCGGATCTACAGCGCCGCCTGCCGTTGATCGCCGAGCAAGCCGAGTCGCCGGAAATCGTGCAGCACCTGCGTGATAGCGTCGCGCAAGCACGTGCCGCGGTCGCCGCGGCCGAAGCCCAGGCGGCTGCCGCGCATGCGTCGATCGAAGGTACCGAGATCGCCACCAATCCAGCGGTCGAGCAGGCCCGCGCCAATTTCCGCGCAGCCTGGGTCGCCGCTCAACGCAATGCGATCTATGCACCAGTGTCCGGCTACGTCGCGCAACGCAGCGTGCAGCTTGGCAATAGCGTGCAGGCAGGCCAGCAATTGATGACCGTGGTGCCGCTGCATGACTTGTGGATCGACGCCAACTTCAAAGAAAGCCAACTGCGCCACATCCGCATCGGTCAAGCAGCCAAAATCGTTGCTGACGTTTACGGCAGCAGCGTGGAGTACCACGGCAAGGTGATCGGCCTCGGCGCCGGTACGGGCAGTGTGTTCTCGTTGCTGCCGGCGCAAAACGCTACCGGCAACTGGATCAAGGTCGTGCAGCGGGTACCCGTACGGGTTGCGCTGGACAATAAGGATCTTGACCAGCATCCGCTACGAATCGGCCTATCCACCGAGGTCACCGTCGATATCACCGACGACAAGGGACCAGTACTGGCACCGAATCCATCGCAGCAGCCCGCCGCCGAAACCACCGTCTACGATCAAATGGCGAGTAAGGCCGACGCCGAAGCCGAGCAGATCATCAATGCGAACTTGAGCGGTAGCGGCAACGAGAAATGATCAAGGCAGGCGAGCGGGAGTAGCAGGTATCAAAACCCATCGCGCCCCGCCCTCCTGGTTGTTCCTCGTCAGCCGTTTTGAATTGCCAGCCAATACCGGATCTCATCCATGGCCACCACGCCCAATGACGCTGTACCGCTAAAACCGCTGCAAGGCGGGGCGCTGGTGCTGCTGACCATCGCCGTTGCATTCAGCACGTTCATGGAAGTGCTGGACATGACCATCGTCAACGTGGCGGTGCCGCATATTGCCGGCAGTCTCGGCGTAAGCCCGAGCGAGGGCACCTGGACCATCAGCTCCTATGCTTTGGCCAGCGCCATCATGCAGCCGCTCACTGGCTGGCTGGCACGGCGTTTCGGCGAAGTGCGCACCTTTGTCGCGTCGGTATTTCTATTCGTCGTCTTCTCGATGCTGTGCGGCCTGGCCACCAGCATGCCCATGCTGGTGCTGTGTCGCTTGCTGCAAGGCGCAGGCTCGGGCCCGATGGTGGCCTTGTCACTCACCCTGCTGCTGTCCAGTTACCCCAAGGCCAAACAAGGCATCGCGCTCGCGCTATGGGCGATGACGGTGGTGGTCGCGCCAATCTTTGGCCCGATCCTGGGCGGCGTGCTGACCGACAACCTTTCCTGGCCATGGATTTTTTATATCAATGTGCCGGTGGGCGCGCTGGCCGGCGTGATTACCTGGGCGCTACTGCGCAACCGCGAAACCAAGACCTTTAAGACCCCGATCGACATCATCGGCCTGACCCTGCTGGTGGTCGGGGTCGGTGCGCTACAGTTCATGCTGGATAACGGCAACGACAACGACTGGTTCGCCTCGCCGATGATTACCGCGCTGGCTATCACCGCGCTGATCTGCCTGGTCTTTTTGGTCGTCTGGGAGATCCATGCCAAACACCCGGTGGTGGACTTGTCACTGTTCAAGCAGCGCAACTTCACCATCGGCGTCACCGCGTTATCGCTCGGCATGATGGCGTTCTTTGGCATCAACGTGGTGTTTCCATTGTGGCTGCAAACCACCTTGGGCTACACCGCAACCTGGGCCGGCCTGGCTAGCGCACCGGTGGGTGTACTCGCCTTTCTGATGGCACCGGTGATCGGCGCCAATATTCAGCGACTGGAATTGCGTGCCGTTGTCACTTTTGCTTTTCTGGTGTTCGCCGGCACGTCGTTCTGGTTTGCCAGCTTCGACAGTTCGGCATCCTTCGCCACCCTGGTGCTGCCGCGCTTCATCATGGGCATCGGCATTGCCTGTTTCTTCATTCCGTTGAATCAAATCTACTTGTCTGGACTGCCCGCCTCGGAAATCGCCAGTGCGTCCGGGCTGGCAAACTTCTGCCGCACCCTGGGCTCCAGCGTATCCACCGCCGTCACGGTGACGCTGTGGCAACACCGCGGCGAATACCACCACGCGACGCTTACCGAATACATCAGCCCGGATCAGCCCGCCGCAACCGGCTTTCTGCAGCAGCTTGCCCATTCAGGTATGTCATCGAAACAGGCGCTCAGCATGGTCGACCAGCTGATTACCCGAGAAGCCCTGACCCTGGCGGTGAACGACGTATTCTGGCTTTGCGCGATCTTGTTTTTGCTGCTGATCCCCATGCTCTGGCTGGCCAGGCCGCCTTTTGGCAGTGCCGGTGGCGCGGTCGGCCATTAAATTGCTGCACCCCCAGGTGCAGCATGATTTGCCGTTAGCGACTGGTGCAGCGCAATACCTTCTGCTAGCTTGTGTCGCATGGCACAAACTATGCGCACTATCAAGAAGTATCCGAACCGTCGTCTCTATGACACGGAAATCTCCAGCTACATCACGTTGGAAGAGGTCCGTCAGCTGGTGCTGGATAACGAAACCTTCGAGGTTCGTGACGCCAAGAGCGGCGAAGATCTCACCCGATCCGTACTGCTGCAGATCATCTCTGAGCACGAGGAAAAAGGGCAGCCCATGCTGTCTCCTCAGCTGCTCAGCCAGATCATCCGCTTCTACGGCGACTCCTTGCAGGGCTTCATGGGCCCTTATCTTGAACGCAGCCTGCAAGTGTTCCTGGATCAGCAGCAGCAGTTCCGCACCCAGCTCAACACCATGCTTGGGCAGACCCCATGGTCCATGCTCAACGAGTTGACCGAGCGCAACATGGAGGCCTGGAAGTCGATGCAGCGCGGCCTGCTGGATACGGCAACCCAGGCAAACCCGGCGACGCGCGGCGGCAAGAAGCCCGGCTGATAGCGGCGGTACCGCCGTACGTACGTGGCAGTATCGTGCCAACGATGCTGCCGCCGCTTGGTGAGCGCGAGCGGGGTCACCAACGCATAAATAGTTAGCGCCGCCCCCTTGCGTAAATCCCCGTGCTTGCGGAACAGTGCCGCCATGTAATCGACGGAATACGTGATGTCGCAGCAGACGCAGCAAACGATCACTCTCATTGGTGGCGGCCTGGTTGGCGCTCTGCTCGCTCAACAACTGGCCCAACGCGGCTTTGCCGTCGACGTCTACGAGAAACGGCCCGATCCACGGCATGCCGGATTCAGCGGCGGTCGCTCGATCAACCTCGCCCTGGCCGAACGCGGCCTGCAAGCCCTACGCACCGCCGGGCTGGCGGATGATGTGTTGCAACGCGCGGTCATGATGCGCGGTCGCATGGTGCATACCCGTGACGGCCGCTCCGGCCTGCAACGCTACGGTGTAGACGATAGCGAGGTGATCTGGTCGGTGGCGCGCGGCGCCTTGAACATGCTGCTGCTGGATGCGGCCGAGGCAGCTGGCGTGCGCTTCCACTTTGGCCAATCCCTGGTGGATGCGGATTTCAATGCGCAACGCATCCGGCTGGCCGATGAACACGGCGTCGAGCGCAGCATCGATGCCAAGGTACTGATCGGTGCCGATGGTGCCGGTTCGGCCCTGCGTGCTGCCATGAACGCCCATGCGCCACTTGGCGAACAGGTCGAGTCGCTGGGTCACGCCTATAAAGAATTGGAAATCCCACCTGCTGGCGATATTGCCAGCGATCGCCTACGCGATAGCGGCGGTCACGATCAGTTCGCGCTCGAGCCACACGCCCTGCATATCTGGCCGCGCGGCGGCTATATGTGCATTGCGCTGCCCAATACCGAAGGCAGCTTTACCGTCACGCTGTTCCTGCCCGCCCAAGGCACCCCGCCAAGCTTCGCCCAGTTGCCGGATGCTGCGCACGCCGCCGCTTTTTTCCGCGAGGATTTCCCCGACCTGCTGCCGCTGATCCCACGCTTCGCCGAGGATTACGACGATCACCCGATCGGCAGCCTGTCCACGCTGTATCTCGATCGCTGGCATCTGGATGGTCGCGCCTTGCTGATCGGCGACGCCGCTCATGCCATCGTGCCGTTCCACGGCCAAGGCATGAATTGCGGCTTTGAAGATACCGTCACCCTGGCCGACCTGCTGGCCGAATCGCCGCAAGATACCGCCGAGGTATTTGCCCAATTCCAGCGTATCCGCCAGCCGAATGCACTGGCCATCGCGACCATGGCGCTGGAAAACTATGTGGAGATGCGCGACTCCGTCGCTGATCCGCATTACCTGGCCAA
>NZ_JAPDPE010000076.1 GCF_026283955.1 Dyella silvatica
GCATGTATGAGCAGTACCAGCCGCTGGGCCTGGTCGGCATCATCAGCGCCTTCAACTTTCCGGTCGCGGTGTGGGCTTGGAATGCCTTTCTGGCCACGGTCTGCGGCGATATCTGCATCTGGAAGCCGTCGCCGAAAACCCCGCTGTCGGCCATCGCCAGCATGAAGGTCTGTAACGATGCGTTGCGCGCCGCCGGTTTCCCGGATCTGTTCTTCTTGTTCAACGATGCCGGCATCGATCTGTCGCAAGGTTTTGTCGACGACAAGCGTATCCCGCTGATCAGCTTTACCGGTTCGACCAAGGTCGGCCGCATGGTCGGCGAGCGCGTGGCACAGCGCATGGGTCGCTCATTGCTTGAGCTGGGCGGCAACAACGCCATCATCGTGGACGACAGCGCCGATCTGAAGCTGGCCATTCCGGCGATCGTGTTCGGCGCCGTCGGCACCGCCGGCCAGCGTTGCACCTCGACGCGTCGGTTGTTTGTGCATGAGTCGATTCACGACGAAGTGGTCGAGACCCTGGTCAAAGCCTACGGTCAGGTGGAAGGCAAGATCGGCGATCCGACCAAGGCCACCACGCTGATGGGCCCGCTGAACAGCCAAGACGCCGTCAGTGCCTATCTTGCTGCGGTCGAAAAAGCCAAGGCCAGCGGCGGTAATGTCCGCACCGGCGGCAAGGCGCTTACCGACCGTCCGGGCAATTTCGTGTTGCCGACCATCGTCACCGGCTTGAAGAACAGCGACGACGTCGTGCAGACCGAAACCTTTGCACCGATTCTCTACGTGATGCCGTTCAAGACCCTGGACGAAGCCATCGACCTGCAAAACAGCGTGCCGCAGGGCCTGTCTTCGGCCATCTTCACGCAGAACTTGAAAGTCGCCGAGCAGTATTTGTCGGCAGCAGGCTCTGACTGCGGTATCGCCAACGTCAATATCGGTACTTCGGGCGCGGAGATCGGCGGCGCCTTTGGCGGTGAGAAGGAAACCGGCGGCGGTCGCGAATCGGGCTCCGATGCATGGAAGGTCTACATGCGCCGGCAGACCAACACCATCAACTACTCCAATGCCTTGCCGCTGGCACAGGGCATCAAGTTCGACCTGTAATACGTGCGGGTCACGGCGTTTGATCCGTGACCCGTCGATGGCCGATGTGGGCTGCTCCGGCACACATCGGCAGGCTGCCCCCGTCGCAAGCGAGACGACTGCATGAGCACACCCTTGGCACCCGCCCCGTTCGACTTTCGACACTACCGTGTGGTTGTTGCGGGTGGCAGCAAGGGCATTGGTCGCAGTATTGCGTTGTCTTTTGCGGCGGCGGGCGCCTCGGTATCGATTTGCGCACGAGGCCAGGCCGCGCTCGACGAAACGGCCCATGCCATCGCCGGCCATGGCGTCGGCGTACATGCGCAAAGCGTCGACCTTGCTGAAACCGCGGCTATCCACACCTATATCACTGCGGCAGCTCAGGCGCTGGGCGGCATCGACATCCTGGTCAACAACGCCAGCGGCTATGGCTTCAGTGACGACGATGACGGCTGGGCCGCAGGGTTTCAAATCGACTTGATGGCCGCCGTACGGGCTTCACAAGCCGCGTTGCCGCATCTGCGGGCGTCACCGCAGGCAAGCATTCTGCATCTCAGTTCCATCGCGGCGTTTCACCCACGCAAAAGCGGTTCGCCCTATGCCGCGATCAAGGCCGCGCTGAGTCAGTACACGACGTCGCAGGCACTTAGCCTGGCCGAGCATCGCATTCGCGTGAACGCCATCGCCCCCGGCTCGATCGAGTTTGCCGATGGGCTGTGGGATCGACGCAAGCGCGACGAGCCCGAATTGTATCGAGCCACCTTGGCGAAGATTCCATTCGGCCGTTTCGGTACGCCGGATGAAATCGCTCATGCGGCCCTTTTTCTTGCCTCGCCCTGGGCCAGCTGGATTACCGGCGAAACCTTGTGTGTCGATGGCGGCCAACGATTCTCGGGGTAACCAACGATGACACTTCATCCCTCCGACCGTCTGCCATCGACTCAGCGCTTCAGTGATCGCGTCGAGAATTATGTCCGCTACCGACCCGACTACCCGGCTGCCCTGCTCGAGTGGCTACATCGCGAACACGGCGTGAGTAGCTCATGGCAGGTCGCCGATATCGGCGCAGGCACCGGCATCTCCAGCAAGCTGTTTCTCGATGCCGGGCATCGCGTTGTCGCGGTGGAGCCGAATGCACCCATGCGCGCGGCCGCCGAACACTGGTTGGCTGACTACCCCACGTTTCACGCCGTCGACGGCAGCGCCGACGCCAGCGGCCTTGACGATCACTGTATCGATTTGATCTCGGTGGCGCAGGCTTTTCACTGGTTCGACCCGGAGGCCAGCCGGCGGGAATTCCGGCGTATTCTGCGCCCGCACGGGCTAGCCGCGATTTATTGGAACTCACGCCGCCTGCTGGGCACACCGTTTCTGCAAGGCTACGAGGCCTTGCTACGCAACTACAGCCCAGATTACGCCAGCGTCGCGGAAAAGTACCCCGACGAAGCGCAAATGCGCGCCTGGTTTGGCGAGGGTTTTCACGGTACCGCTCGCTTCAATCACTCACAGTGGCTGGACTTCGATGCCCTGCGCGGACGCTTGATGTCCTCGTCGTATGCGCCGCAAGCCGGGCATATCAACCATGAGCCCATGTTGTACAGCTTGCGTGAGTTATTTGACGCGTGCGCTGAGCATGGCCACATCAGCTTTGACTATGACACCTGCGTTTACGTAGGTAAGGTGGCCTGACTATGTACGAGTGGCTACGCCCACTATTGTTCGCCCTGCCCCCCGAGACGGCGCATCGTTTCACCATGTACGGGCTCGATGTCGCACATCGCAGTAACCTTGGCCAGTACATCGCCAAGCCGCCGGCCGAACTGCCTACAACGGCATTTGGCATCCGCTTTCCGAATCCGGTCGGCCTGGCTGCCGGGCTGGATAAAAACGCCGAGCATCTCGATGCTCTTGGCGCGCTGGGATTCGGCTTTGTCGAAGTAGGCACGGTCACGCCGCGCCCGCAGCCGGGCAATGACAAGCCACGGATGTTTCGCCTGCCCCGGCATGAAGCCATCATCAATCGCTTCGGCTTCAACAATGACGGCGTCGATGCCTTGGTGCGCAACGTGCAGCGATCCAGTTATCGCGGCGTGCTCGGCATCAACATCGGCAAAAACAAAGACACGCCCAACGAACGCTCGGTAGACGACTATTTGTTTTGCCTTGAGCGCGTCTATGCGCACGCGCACTACATCACGGTGAATATCTCCTCGCCGAACACCCAGGGCCTGCGTGACCTGCAAGAAGAAACCACCCTGCGCCGATTCATCGAGAGCTTGCGCGAAGCGCAAGAACGGCTTGGCTCGCAGCATGGCGCACGCAAACCCATGCTGTTGAAGATCGCCCCCGATCTTTCCGAGACGGAGCTCGATGCCATCGCCGAAGTGCTCACAAGCGCACAGGTCGATGGCGTGATCTGCACCAACACCACCATCGATCACAGCGCCGTGGCCAGCGATCCACAAGGCAACGAAACCGGCGGCCTTTCCGGCAAGCCCTTGTTTGCCAAGTCCACCGCCGTGCTACGTGGCATGCATAAGCGGCTACAAGGCAAGATCGGCATCATCGGCGTGGGTGGCATTCTGGATGGCAGCGACGCGGCGGAAAAAATCGATGCCGGCGCTTCGCTGGTGCAGCTGTATTCGGGCATGGTGTATCGCGGGCCAGCATTGATTGGCGAATGTGTCGATGAAATCCGCCGCCAGCGCGAGGATACCCATGCAGGCTGAGCGCATTGATATGGGCGGCTATACGCTAATCGAAAATGCCCCGCTGACGACACGCAATACGCTGCGCGTCGCCGCGCGCGCCAGCTTGCTGGCCGAGATACACGACGCCAGCAAGCTGGCTGAGCTGCTTGATTTCCCGGCCATCCGCCAGAGCAAGTTGCTGGTGCTGGGTGAAGGCAGCAATATGCTGTTTACCGGCGATTTCGACGGCACCGTGCTGGCGATGGCTACGCGCGGCGTGCACATCGAAAACGATGGAGAGCAAGCGCGTATCGCCGTGGCGGCGGGTGAACGCTGGGACGATTTCGTGCGCTGGGCGCTGGGCCAAGGTTTTGCCGGGCTGGAAAACCTGATCCTGATTCCAGGTACGGTGGGCGCGGCGCCGATCCAGAATATCGGCGCTTATGGCACCGAAGTCGCCGAGTACATCGAAAGCGTAGAAGCCTGGGATACCGTCGAACGCCGGGTCGCCATCCTCGACCGCGCGGCGTGCGCGTTTGCTTATCGCGACTCGGTGTTCAAACGCGAGCCGGGCCGCTACATCGTCACCGCCGTGCGTTTTATGTTGCCGCGCTCGCACACGCTTAAGCTCGAATACGCCGGCATCCGCGAAGAACTGGCGCGTATGGGCGTGGATAAGCCGGCCCCGTTTCATGTAGCCGAAGCCGTGGTGCATTTACGCACCCGCAAATTGCCCGATCCCGCGGTGATCGGCAACGCCGGCAGTTTTTTCAAGAACCCGATCGTCGATGCCGCCCAGGGCGAAGCGCTGAAGCGCGAACACCCTGAACTGGTGGCATGGCCCGGTGCCGATGGCCGGTGGAAAATATCAGCCGCGTGGCTTATCGATACCGCCGGATTCAAGGGCCTGCGCGAAGGCGATGCCGGCATTTCCAACCGCCATGCGCTGGTGCTGGTCAATCACGGCAAGGCGACGGGCACCGAGCTGTGGGCGTTCGCACAGCGAGTAGTCGAAGGTGTGCGCGCACGCTTCGGGGTCACTCTGGAAGCCGAGCCGCTGGTCATCTGATAAATCGCAAGCAGTCCGTGGTGCTCGCCACGGACTGCTTCGCTTGGCAATGCCGATGGATCAGCTAGCGCTGCGTGCTCGTTCCAGGTTCGGCAACAGCACCGTAATCATCCCCAGCAGTGGCAGATAAGCGCATAGCCCGTACACATATTCGATGCCACGCGCATCGGCGATATGGCCGAGCACGGCGGCACCGATACCGCCCATGCCAAAGGCGAAACCGAAGAACAAACCGGAAATCATGCCGACCCGCCCCGGGATCAGTTCTTGCGCATAGACCAGAATCGCCGAGAACGCCGACGACAAGATCAAGCCGATGATCACCGTCAGCACACCGGTCCAGAACAAGTTCGCATGCGGCAGCAGCAAGGTGAATGGGGCCACGCCAAGAATCGACACCCAGATCACCCATTTGCGTCCGATACGGTCGCCGATCGGGCCACCAATCAGCGAACCGGCAGCCACCGCGAACAGAAACACAAACAAATGAGTCTGCGCGTTCGGCACCGATACGCCAAACTTATGGATCAAATAAAAGGTGAAGTAACTGCTCAGGCTGGCCAGGTAAAAATACTTAGAGAAGATCAACAGCCCAAGAATCGATATCGCGCCGATCACCTGCGTGCGCGTCAACGCATGTGCCGCGCCATGCGACAGCTTCTTGCCGCGGCTGACATGATGCTCCTTGTACCAACGGCTGACATGCCATAGCACCGCCATCGCCAGCATCGCGGCCAAGGCAAACCAGGCAACGCTATGGCGACCATAGGGCACGATAATCCAGGCCGCCAACAAAGGCCCTAGTGACGAGCCAGTATTACCGCCTACCTGAAACAGCGACTGCGCCAAACCATGTCGTCCACCCGAAGCCAGGCGCGCCACGCGTGACGATTCCGGATGGAATATCGACGAGCCGGTACCGACCAGCGCAGCGGCGAACAACAGCTCTGGAAAGGTGTGTGCCGCCGACAGCAGCAACAGGCCGCACAAAGTGAAGCCCATCCCTACCGGCAGCGAGAACGGCATCGGCTTGCGGTCGGTAAACATACCTACCAGCGGCTGCAACAACGAGGCCGTCAGCTGATAGGTCAGTGTGATCAAACCGACCTGACTGAAACTCAGCGAAAAATCGCCCTTGAGAATCGGATAAATCGCCAGGATCAGCGACTGAATCATGTCATTGAGCAAATGCGAAAAACTGATCGCACCGATAATGCCGAAATCGGTAGCAACCTTGAGCGGTACCGCAGCCTCAAGCGGCTCAGTCAGCGCAGCCGGAAAGATCGGCGATTGAACAGATTCGGGCAGGGACAAGTCTTCGACGCGCGTTTGCATGGCGTTTAACAAGCTACCTAGAGTGGTGGGGATAACGGCAAACAGAACGCAGTCGTTGCGTCCGTGGGTAGCTCACCATAAAGTCAGCGGCACCGGCCTGCTCGCGCTAGCGGGTCAACAACCATCGAAATTGGGCCATCGCGTGCGCAATACCCGTATTGACCGCTACGAAGACACCCCACGCGATGTGGTGGCTACCGGCAACGAGTTTCCGCCGCACTTCGTGCTGCCCAGTCATTCACATCGCCGCGGCCAGTTTCTGTATGCGGCCACCGGGGTGGTTACCGTCATTACCAACGCGGGCAGCTGGGTCATCCCGCCGCGGCGAGCGCTGTGGATTCCTGCGGGAGTCAGCCACGAAGTCCACATGAGCGGCCCGGTCTCCACCCGCAGCGCTTACGTGCAGCGCGAGGCCGCCGAAGCCGCCGGGCTATCCACGCGATGCCAGGTCATCGCGGTATCGCCGCTACTGCACGAGCTGCTGATGGAGGCCGTGGATTTACCAGCCGAATATGAGCTCGACGGGCGTGATGGGCGCGTCATGGCCTTGCTGCTCGATGAAATCCGCCGCATGCCCGAGCTTGCGCTGAGCACCCCGCTACCGCACGAACGCCGCCTGGCCAGCCTGTGCCGCCAGCTGATCGATGCCCCCTCACTGGAAGTCAGCATCGACAGCATGGCCAAGCGCGCCGGGATGAGCCGGCGTAACTTCACCCGCTTGTTCCGCGCACAGACCGGCATGAGCTTTATCAACTGGCGCCAGCAAGCCTGCCTGCTCGCCGCGCTGACCCGCCTGGGCAGCGGCGAATCGATCACCCAGGTTGCCCTGGATCTTGGCTACGGCAACCCCAGCGCATTTACCGCCGCCTTTCGACGCGTACTCGGCGCGCCACCCAGCCGCTATCTGTCGTTCGATCACTAGGCAGGGAACGGGGAACGGGGAACGGGGAACGGGGAACGGGGAACGGGGAACGGGGAACGGGGAACGGGGAAAAGCCTAAAAAGCAGGTGCTGAAAAGCAAGCGCCAGAACAAACAAAAATCAAGAAAAATCCAAATGAACGTCGCACTGCAATCACCACACAAACATCACATTCCCCGTTCCCTATTCCCCGTTCCCCGCCCTTCCCCATGTCATATCGCTGTCAAAACGCCACCGCAATATGAGCCGCTGATAACCATCCCCATTGCTACTGTCAGGTCATCGCTTAAATTCGCAGCCTGCCAGCCGCAGCAACCGGGTAGCATGCAGCCTTCGACGGGATTTTACCCATCCCCCCTGCCAGTTAAAGGATGCAGGACTGCGTGACGATGTCTACTAGCGAAAACCGGGAAAGCCCTTCTCTTGAGGAATCAGGCATGGTCACGGGCATGGCCGTCGGCGCTGCCCCTGAAAGCGTGGCGACAACCCCTGTCGCGTTCTCGCCCGATCTCAACGACAGCAGCCTGTATATCCACCGCGAGCTGTCGCAATTGCAGTTCAATATCCGCGTGCTGGAACAAGCGCTGGATGAAGACAAACCGCTGCTGGAACGGCTGAAGTTTCTGCTGATCTTCTCGAACAATATGGACGAGTTCTTCGAGATCCGCGTGGCCGGGCTGAAAAGCCAGATCGCCTTCGATCACGAAATCGTCGGCCCCGACGGCATTCCGCCGAAACGCGCGCTGGCGGAAATCAGCGAAATCGCCCATCGGCAGATCGAGCGGCAGTACACCATCCTCAACGAACACATCTTGCCCGCGCTGGACCGGCAAGGCATTCGCATCGTTCGTCGTGATGCCTGGTCGCACAAGCAAACCCTGTGGGTGCGACGCTACTTCCGTCACGAAGTCGCCCCGCTGGTCACACCGATCGGGCTCGATACCACCCACCCGTTCCCCTTGCTGGTGAACAAAAGCCTCAACTTCATCGTGCAGTTGGAGGGCATCGATGCCTTCGGCCGTGACTCTGGCCTGGCGATCGTGCCGGCGCCACGTGTGCTGCCGCGATTGATCCGGTTGCCTGACGACGTCTGCGAGGGCGGCGACAACTTCGTGCTGCTGTCCTCGATTATTCACGCCCATGCGGATGAACTATTCCCCGGCATGGCGGTGCAAGGCTGCTATCAATTTCGCCTGACCCGCAACGCCGACCTGACCATCGACCCGGAAGATGTCGAAGATCTCGCCCGCGCTCTGCGCGGCGAACTCTACTCGCGCCGCTTCGGCGATGCGGTACGGCTGGAAGTGGCCGACAACTGCCCGAAAGACCTTACCGATTACCTGCTCAAGCAGTTCGGCCTTAACGCTGCCGAGATGTACGAGGTCAATGGCCCGGTCAATCTGGCGCGCCTGTTCGGCCTGTCCAGCAAGACCGAGCGGGCGCAACTGCACTATCCGCCGTTCACGCCGTCCATTCCAAAGGTACTCAAGAAAGCCGAAGGCTTGTTCCAGGCGATTGCCAAGCAAGATGTATTGCTGCTGCACCCGTACGAGTCGTTTGCGCCGGTGGTCGATCTGCTGCGCCAGGCGGCGAAAGATCCCAACGTATTGGCGATCAAACAAACGCTGTATCGCAGCGGGGCGAACTCTGAGATCGTCGACGCCTTGGTCGATGCGGCGCGCTCAGGCAAGGAGGTCACTGTCGTTGTCGAATTGCGTGCGCGCTTCGATGAAGAATCCAACCTGACCCTCGCCTCCCGATTGCAGCAGGCCGGCGCCGTGGTGATCTACGGCGTCGTCGGCGTGAAAACCCACGCCAAGTTGATGCTGATTCAACGCCGCGAAGGTTCCGAACTCATGCGTTATGCCCATCTGGGCACGGGCAATTACCACAGCGGCAATGCCCGGCTGTATACCGATTACAGCCTGCTCACCTCAGACCGGGCCCTGTGCGAGGACGTGCACAAGTTATTCAGCCAGCTCACCGGCATGGGCAAAGTGCTGCGCATGAAAAAGCTGCTGCATGCGCCGTTTACTTTGAAGAAGGCACTGCTTGAACTGATCACCCGCGAAACAGCGCACGCCACGGCGGGCCGCGCCGCGCACATTATCGCCAAGGTCAACGCACTGACCGACCCGAAAGTGATTCGCGCGCTGTACAAAGCCAGCATCGCAGGCGTCAAGATCGACTTAATCGTGCGCGGCACCTGCTGCCTGCGCCCGGGTGTACCGGGTATCTCGCAAAACATCCGCGTGCGCTCGGTGGTTGGCCGTTTTCTCGAACATAGCCGCGTGTATTGGTTTGCCAACGATGGTGACGAGCAGCTTTATCTGGCCAGTGCCGACCTGATGGAACGCAATCTCGATTTTCGCGTCGAGACCGGTTTCCCGATTGAAGGCAAAAAGCTGCGACAGCGTTTGAAGCGGGAGCTGGAGCTTTATCTCACCGACAATACCAATGCCTGGCTGTTGCAGGCGGATGGCCAGTATCTGCGGCCGCATGTCGGCAGCAATCAGACGCCACGCAATGTACAGGCTCAGCTGCTGGACAAACTCTGTGGTGCCGGTGCGGTGACCGGGGCGTAAACCGTCCGGTCAGCGCCCCCACCCACGGGCGAAGCACGCGGGTGGGGGCGATAAAGGCTTGGCCCTACTGGAAACGCTTTACCCAGGTCACATAGCGATCGATAAAGCCCTGTAGAAATTTCTGCGTGCCCTCGTTGCTGATATGACCCTCGGCATCGATCAGCTCATCCTTGAAGTGCACGAAGACCTCGGGCTGAGCAAGCATCTGCACATCGAGATAAGCCAGCACGTTGCGTAGATGCTGTTGTGACAGCGCTGTACCGGTCGAGCCAATCGAGGTACCGATGACCGCACCGGGCTTACCGGCGAACGAGTTGGTGCCCCAGGGCCGCGAAGCGATATCGATGGCGTTCTTCAGCACGCCGGGAATCGAGCGATTGTATTCCGCGGTAGCAAACAACAGCGCATCGGCGGACTCCAGTTGCTGCTTCAAGCGCTTGCATGTCGCGGGATAGTCGCCGTCGAAATCCTGGTTGTACAACGGCAGGTCGTCGATACGCACATGCTCAAAGGTCAGTTCCTTCGGTGCCAGCCGTTCCACCGCCAAGGCCAGGCGGCGGTTGATCGAATCCCTGCGGATGCTGCCCACGATGACAGCCACTCGAATATTGCTCATGCCCGTTGCTCTCCGTCGATTTGAAACAGGGTTGGCGATGTCTCGCCAGCGTACATGCCAAGCGCGCCAGCCAGATGGCTAAATCAGCTCATCTCGGCGCCATGCTTAGGGCACAGTCTAGCGGCCAGCCATTACGCCCAGGCTAGATCCATGTCTACTTTTAGTGAGACGCCGGGACGCATACGCCCAGGCCATCGACGTTCTGCAACAGCGATGATCGCTGTTGCAGAACAGGCTGGAACTTATTCCGGTGAATTCAGCTTTTCTTGCAGCAGCTGCTTGATGTCATCGCTTGGCGCACCCAGCCAGGTCAGCTGATCGTTCGCTGGATCGTAGGGGTTCGTCGCGGGGCTCAGGCCTTGCGGATGATGCGCGAAGACAGCCCAGATCGACTGACTGTGTTCGTCGTAAAGCACCAGGATGCGCTCAGCCGGGCAATCGTGCGGCTTGCACGCCGCCGCCAGCAACATCGATTTACCTTCGACTTGCACGGTCTGCACCGGCGTTGCCGTGCCGCCCTGACGAGCCCATACGGGCAAGGCGGCAACGCCGGACAGGCTTGCGAATGCCTTGGAAAAATCGCTGCGCTTGAGCAAGTCGTCGAAATAATACAGCGCGTTCGCATGGGCGACGCCGGCAGTATCGACTGCCGGGCGCTCAGAGGTATCGACAGCGACGGTTGCAGCCACCGCGGGGGTGGGTGACTGCGGTGGTTGATCCGGTCCTTGGCTGCAAGCCGCGCAGGCGACGGCGGTCAATGCTGCGACCAGCGTGAAAGCAAAAGGCTTCATGGGCAACTCCTGTTGGGGGCTAGGCGGCTCCAAGGGCTGGGCCGCCCCGCATAAACTTACGCACCCCCAACTGAATACTTACCAGCCCAACGACTGCCCACGGCGTTCGTCTAAGCCAGTTTTCGCGCCGCGGCGACCACATCGGCCTCGCCCGGCAAGACCAGCAAGGCAGCACCCGCCAGCGGGGTATAGGTGTCCTCACCCACCACCCGCTGTAACGGCGTGGCACCGCTGCCGCCTTCGACAATGGCGGTGATGATGCCTTCGCCCACGCCGGCGCTCTTACGCCCTTCGTCGAGCACGATGATGCGTTTGGCGGTCTTGGCCTGCGCGGCGATGAACGCGTTATTGAGCGGCGCCAGCCAGCGCAGATCGACCACCCGGCTATGCCAACCCAGTGCGGATTCGATCTCACGCGCGGCACGCAGCGCCATCGGCACGCCATTGCCGAAGGTAAAGATCACCAGGTCGTTGGCGTCATCGTGGTAAACCCTGCCCTCGCCCAACGTCATGGCCTGCCCGGGCGCCGGGTAATCGAACTGCCACTGACCGTCGCCTGCCTCGTACAGATCTTTCGTCATGTACAACGCAATCGGCTCGAGGAAAGCGCAAACGCGGCCATCGACCTTGGCCAGGGCCGCCAGCGTGCGCAACATGTTCGCCGCATCGTCGCCACGGCTGGGGCAACCGACGACCAGGCCCGGAATATCGCGCAGCGCGGCAATCGAGTTGTCGTTATGGAAGTGACCGCCAAAACCTTTTTGATAGCCCAGCGAGGCGACCCGCATCAGGATCGGATTGCGATACTGGTCGTTGGAGAAAAACTGCAGGCTGCAAGCTTCGCCACGAATCTGGTCGCAGGCATTGTGGAAGTACGCCAGATACTGAATTTCCGGAATCGGCAGCAGGCCCATATTGGCGTAGCCCTGGGCCAGGCCAAGAATCATCGTCTCGTCCAGCAAGGTATTGAACACGCGACTGTTCTTGAACGCCTTATGCAAGCCCTTGGTTACCGTATAAACGCCGCCCTTCTGCGCCACGTCTTCGCCAAACAACAAGGACTCCGGGTACTTGGCCATGACATCATGCAGTGCCTGGCCAATCTGGATGGCCAAATGACGCGGCGGCTGTTTCTCGGGTAGTTTTTCCTCACTGCCGAAAACAGCCAGGCGCTTGTCGTTGTAGTCGCTGCGCTCGGCCTCGGCCTTCACTGCGGCCGGCGTGTACGGCGCCAGCGGCTTCATCACATCGTTGAGCTCGGTCAGGCGCGGCCGGCGGTCGGCGTCTTCCGCGGCGGCGAAGCAACGCTTGCGCGTGGTTTCGTACAAGTCCAGCAAGGCCGTCTTGCCGTACAAGCCAGACTCCAGCGCAATCGCCGCCGAGCGCAACAGCGGGTCGCTCGCCTCTACCGCCACCAGCTCTTCGATGCTGCGCCATTCGATTTCGAAGTCGGTACCGGCATGACCCATGATGCGGGTCGTTTTTAAATGCAGAAAAGTCGGCCGGCGCGTGCTGCGGCAATGTTCGACCGCGCGCTGCACCTGCGCATAACCTTCGGCCAGGTCGAGGCCGTCGGCAAAGAAATAATCGAGATCGGCGCGCTGCTGGAAGTTATTCGCGATCCAGCCGCTGGGTGTTTTCACCGAAATACCGATGCCATTGTCTTCGCAAACGAACAGCACCGGTGCGGGCAGCTTTTGATAAGCCGTCCAACCGGCGGTATTGAACGCGGTCTGCGCTGTGGCATGGTTGCTGGACGCATCGCCGAAGGTACAAATCGTGATGGCATCGTCCGGCACCGGTAACTGATGCCCGATACGCCGCGCTTGTTCGATGGCAATCGCCGTACCCAAGGCCTTCGGCAAGTGCGATGCGATGGTCGAGGTTTGCGGCAGCACCCATAACGGTTTGCTGCCCCATACTTTGTGCCGTCCGCCCGAGGCCGGGTCATCCTTGCTGGCGGCAAACGACAACGCCGAATCCATCACCGGGTCCATCCCCGGCAGCTTGCGAAAACGCTCGGCCATAAAGCCGCCTGAGCGGTAATGCAAAAAGGCCGGATCGGTATGGCGGGTCAAGCGCGCCACCATCGCAGTGCCTTCATGACCGGACGAGCCGATCGTGTAGAAGACTTTGTTCTGCACTCGCAGTACGCGCGCCATCAAATCCAGATGACGCGAAATAAGCTGCGATTCCAGCAAATCACGAAAGCCGCGCGCATCGAGTGCACTACCGGGCAGCACCGCCTGGTCATCGCGAGGCTTGGCTTGCGCATGGCCCTGCCATAGCTGCACAAACTCGATGAAATTCTGATCGACGATCTCGGCGCGATTAAAGCCTTTATGGCGGGCGGCGATGGGATTCGGGGTGGACATGAGGGGTATCCAAGGGTTTCGTCATGACCCCACCCTGCGTAGCAGGGATGAAGCCTGGTTATCGTTCGGTAGCGTGCTACGCGCGCAATAGCGCCGCGCGTTGAATATCTTTGGGACGTGCAAAACTTTCAAACAAACGAATCTGCTCGGCGACAGGAGGAATCGGCACCGCGATACCTGCAAAAGTCACTGAATTTATCGCGCCGACTTGCACCGGCTGCCAGCCATCGGCGCCGAACAGCTCCAGGCCGCCCATGACTTCCACCGGCATACCGGGGAAGCGAAAACGCGCAAAACGAGAGCGGAAACGCTCGACACCGCCTGGCTCTGGCCCAGCGGGCCGATAGCTCGAATCTCGCTGCGCTTGCCAATGCGCCATCAGTTGCTCGGCATCGCGCACACTGCACAACACATCCAGATCGGCCACCGTCACATCGGCGCCCGCCAGCCAGGCCGCCGCACTACCGATCAACGTCCATGGATCTCGACATAGCTGTTGCAGCGTAGGCGCCACTGCGGCCAGCACGATATGCATGGCCTCGCGACTTTGCGATCTCGTGCTGGATATGTCATCCACGCTGACGCCGCCATTGCTCGCGAGTCTGGCCCCAGATTTCAATCGCCGCGTCTTCAAAGGGGGCGGGTAACTGACCTGGCCCGCGCAAACTGGAACCAAGCCGCTTCGCCAAAACCTGCGATGGATGATTACCCGGATCGATCGAATGAATCACCTCGGTCCAGCCAAGCTGCTCGAACGCCCAGTCCATCGCTGCCGCAGCACCTTCGTAGGCGTAGCCCTTACCCTGGGCCGCGCGGGTCAACGCCCAGCCGACCTCCGGGCCAGGCCAGCCATCCGGCTGCCATGGACCCAGCCGACCGATCCACTGACCCGTGGATTTCTCGATCACCGAAAACATCGAGTAACCCTGAATGGCCCAGGCCCCGACCAAGGTCAGAAAGCCGCGCCACGCGACGGCGCGCAGCTGTTGGCCACCGATAAAGCGCGCGGATTCCGGATCGGCCATGTTTGCGGCGTAGGCCTCGAAATCCTCAGCCTGTGGCGGCCGCAGAATCAGCCGATCCGTTTCGATACGAAGTTGCTGCCAAACCATGTCTGCCTCTACAGCGACGGCCATGGCCCATTGGCAGGGCCATGGCAATAACGCGAATGTCAGAACGCGGAGTTAGAACGCATTGATACCGGTCAACTCGCGGCCGACCACCAGCTGGTGCACGGTCTCGGTGCCTTCATAGGTAATCACCGATTCCAGATTCAGTGCATGGCGAATCGCCGAGTGCTCGGTGGTAATGCCGGCGCCGCCAAGGATGTCGCGGCATTCGCGCGCAATATCGATCGCCATGCGGCAGTTGTTCCACTTGGCCAGGGAAACCTGGGTCGGCTGCATTTTGCCGGCATCCTTCAAACGCCCCAGTTGCAACGACAACAGCTGTGCCATCGTGATGCGCCGGGCCATTTCGGCCAGCTTGACCTGAATCGCCTGATTGGCCGCCAGTGGGCGGTCGAACAGAATGCGATCCTGCGTGTAATCGAGCACTTCTTTCAAGCAGGCCTGCGCCGCACCGATCGGCCCCCAGGTAATGCCGTAACGAGCCTGGGTCAGACAACCCAGCGGCCCCTTCAGACCTTTGACGTTGGGCAACCGCGCACTATCAGGCACGCGCACATTATCGAAGAACAGCGCCGACGTGACCGAAGCGCGCAGGCTCATCTTCTTATGCACTTCTTGCGCGGCAAAACCCTTGCTATCGGTGGGTACGACAAAGCCCTGGATACCGTCCTCGGTTTGCGCCCACACGATGGCGATATGCGCAAGATTGCCATTGGTGATCCACATCTTTGCGCCGTTGATGACCCAGTCGCCGCCGTCTTTCTTGGCGTTGGTTTTCATATTGGCCGGATCGGAGCCGCCGTGCGGTTCGGTCAAACCAAAGCAGCCGATAACTTCACCGGCCGCCATCTTCGGCAGATACTGCTTGCGCTGCTCTTCGCTGCCATAGGCATAAATCGGATACATGCACAGCGAGCTTTGCACTGAGGCGAAACTGCGCAGGCCTGAATCGCCGCGCTCGAGCTCTTGGCAGATCAAGCCGTAGCTGACGCCGTTCATGCCGGCACAGCCGTATTCCTCGGGCAGCGTCGCACCAAGCAAACCCAGGTTGGCGATCTCTGAAACCAGCTCGCTTGGAAAGCGCCCTTGATCGAAACAGTCGCCGATGATCGGCAGCACCTTCTCGTCGACGAAGCGGGCCACGGTGTCTTGCACCATGCGCTCTTCATCGGTGAGTAGGGATCGGACGTCGTACAGGTCGAGCGGGTCAAGACGGACAGCCATGCTAACTCCGGCGAGGGACAGGGAAAACCCGCCGATTGTAGCCGTGCAGCATGGCGTGGTCACGGCACCGTGCAGCACATTGTGATTCGGGCTTTGGCAAGCCCCCTGGCCACCCCGAGGAGCATGATTGGCACTGAGCCGGCACCGCGAAGAAATGCCGGCTGCCCCGACAGATCAGCGTCACTTCAATCGCTGGCTCTCGTCACAGCAGCAAATGTTAAATACACATTCACGTCAACTTGACGACTTTTTTGCTATAGGCGAAAAGTCGAACTAATTTCGACATTCGACACATAGAGGCTGATTCAGGGGCTGCGGACCGGAGGATTTACCCATGGTCTTGATCGAGTTACTCATTGTCGTCGCAGGTATTTGCATCGTTGTTATAACGGTGATTGCCATCCTGGCTAACCCCAATGGCCCGGCGGTAGCCGGACCATGCCGATTGGTTACCCGATCGATACGCAAGGATTACTGCAGCGGAACCTGTCCCCCAGGCTCAACTTGCGTCGTTACGCGGACGAAGTCGTGGGCCTGGGGCATCGGCGGGGCGACCCAAGCTGCCGCGTGCGCTTGTGGCCTAGCGGTTCCGGGCGGCGCAGGAGTGGGTCCGGGTGGCGCGGGCGGACGAGTAAACCCGCCTCCCGTGGGCGGCGGCGCCGCTGGCACGGATGGCATTGCGCCCGTCACTGGCGACACCCATCACTAGAAAGCTTTAAATATATAAAGCTGGCGCCTACGGGGACGATATCGTCCCCGTAGGGCTACGGCGATAGCCGCGCGGGGCACCGATAGGCATTTGAGCAATGCCATGGGACGATAGCAGCCCGTCCACTCACAAGCCCCCTCGACACCGCCATCATGGTTGGCAGGGAGCGATACCCTCGCCGCGGAAATTCCATGATTAAAGGTGTATTTCTGGGCTTCGCCTGCTACGCGGCCTATGCCATCAGCGATGCCTTTGTGAAGTCGCTGCACGGTACGCTGCCGGCGTATGAGGCCGTATTCTTCGGGGCCCTGCTGGGGCTCACCGCCCTGCCCTTTATCCGCAAGCCCGGCGACCGCTGGCGCGAAGTGCTGCAAGCACGTAGGCCCAAGCTGTGGTGGACGCGCGCGATCACCGGTGCCATCTGCAACATCGCTGCGGTGATCGCCTTCACCGCATTGCCGATGGCCGAAGCCTTTGCGCTGATCTTTCTACTGCCGATCTTCGTGACTATTCTTTCTGTGCTATTCCTCAAGGAGCACGTCGGCTGGCGTCGATGGACGGCTGTCATCGCCGGCTTTATCGGCGTACTGGTTGTGCTGCGTCCGGGTTTTCGCGCGCTTGGCGCGGGGCATATCGCGGCCATGATCTGCGGCCTTTCCGGCGCCGGCTCGGTGGTCGCTCTGCGCAGGGCCGGAGCGCACGAAAAACGCATCAGCCTGTACGGCGCCGGGGTCATTGGCCCACTGGTAACCGGTGGCGTACTGATGCTGCCGGCGTTTATCTGGCCCAACCTGCATCAATGGTGGTTGCTTGCCGGCTATGGCCTGCTCGCCGGCCTGGCCGGTGTACTGCTGATGCTGGCTACCCAGATTGCCCCGGCCAACCGCGTCGCACCGACCCAGTACAGCCAGATGCTGTGGGCCATCGGTTTCGGTTATTGGCTGTTCGGTGACCATCTCGACTGGCCGATGCTGATCGGCATCGCGCTGATTCTCGGCGCCGGGCTGTTTACCCTGGTGCGCGAGGAAAAGGTCACCGGCTGGTGGCGCAGGACCAAGCTGGTTTGATCGCCCGCTCAAGCCGGGCGGCTTAGCCACTCGGCTCGATAACTCAGCAGCGGCCCCGTTAACCGTCGAGCGGCAGAAAAATATCGGTTACCGCCTGGTGTTCCGCGACGTCGGGGAAAAAGCTGACTCTTTGCACATAAATGGGAAAGTCCCGTAACGCCTCGCCGCTATGCGGCAGCCACTGTGAGTACAGATAAGCAATCGCCTGACCCAGGCCATTGTCGGAGCCCTGGTGCCGGAGTACCGCGCAGCGTCCGCCAGGCAGAGTCTTTTCAATGACGCCAAAAAGGTTGGATGCTATCTCGCGATTCGTCGTCGCACAGATATCGAGGCGATAGTCTTGCGGCGCCGTGCCCGCCGGATCGTCATACAGAATATTGAACGTGGCGCTTGCCTTCGGTGACAAGCCAACCTGCTTGCGCCACTCGATGAAGTTGCGCACCGAATGGCCGACCAAGCGGGGGTCGCCGCGATGCTCGATCGCCGCAACGCGGGTGGGCTTGAAGGCAATGAGCCTGACCTGTCCGACCTGATAAGCGGATGTCATATGGGTAATCCTTAAATGGTTCAGTGGCTGATACGTCGCATGCCAAGGAATCCACTGCGGCTGCTTTCTGAACTTGAACGGCGCTTGCCCGATATTTTTCTTGAACGCGCGAGTAAAAGATTCGGGGTTTTCGTATCCGCAGGCCAAGGCAATGTCGATGATTTGCCTGGGTTGGCGAAACACCAGCTGATAAGACGCACGTTTCAGCCGTTGCAGCTGGATATATTTGTAAACACTAAGGCCGAATAGCTCTGAAAACTGCCGCTGAAAGTGATATTTCGAAAATCCTGCCGTCTGACCGATCTGCTCGACACTCAAGTCGTCGTGCAGATGTTCGTCCATATAGGCCAGCACTTTGCGGAATCTGGCCAGGTAATGCTCGGCAGCAGCTGAAGTCAACGAAATATCCTCCTTGGCGGTAAAGAGGCTATCCATTCGAAGGCAGTAACACCTGACCGAAAGTGCTGAATCCGCGGCGATCGAATCAAACCGCAGGACGCAAGCCGACGACACCGAGTTTTTCAGCCAGCGCAGCTGGGAACCCGGCACGCCATAGAGCCAAACCCCATTCAGTTCAGCCCAACGTTCTTATTTGTTCGAGACGCCGTGCGGCACATGCCCGGTGGCCACATGCTGACGCGCCGATTCCACATTGGCCGGTGAGTCATCGAAAAAGATATCTGCACCGAATGCATCCAGGAATGGGCCTTTGTCGCGACCACCGAGGAATAAGGCCTCATCGATACGGACCCCCCAACGCCGCAAGGTCAGGATCACCCGCTTATGCGCCGGCGCGGAGCGCGCGGTAACCAAGGCGGTGCGAATCGGAGAGTTCTCAGCGGGAAATGCAGCCTGCAAATGATGCAGCGCGGTGAGAAAGCCGCGAAATGGGCCAACCGATAATGGCTCTTCAGCGCGCTCGGTTTCGCTGCGATGAAAAGCTGCCAGCCCCTCTTCACGCGACACCCGCTCACCTTCATCGCCAAAAATGACCGCATCGCCGTCGAAGGCAATACGCAGTTGCTCGCTGGCACGCGGTGGCGCGGTGGATGGCAGAATAGTCGCCGCCGCCACGCCGGCAACCAGCGCACGCCCCACATCTTCGGCATTGGCAGAGAGAAACAAATCCGCCTTGAAGGGTGCGATGTAATCTGAGGTAGGCGCGCCACTGGTAAACGCGGCGCGGCTGATCTCCAGGCCGTAATGCTGGATCGCATTAAAGATGCGCAGGCCGGTATCGCCCGAGTTACGCGATAGCAGAATCACCTCGACCGGTGGCAGATCGCCGGCAAGCTTGTTCAGCCCAAGCAGTTTCTGCACCAGCGGAAAGGCCACGCCCGGCTTGAGAATGTCATCTTCATGCTCGATCTGAAACGCACGGTAAGCATCCAAGCCATCACGCTCGAACAACTCGTGGCTGTCGCCCAGATCAAACAGCGCACGCGAGGATATCGCCACCACCAGGCGCTTGCCGGCAGCGCCATTGAGGTCTTGAGTATCCGGCATATGCGTTTGGTAGAAAGGCTCGCGTTCGCTCATCATGGGCGGCGGCAACGGCTGGCAATCTGCGCGGCATCGGGATATCCATTGCCGGCCGGCGACGGCCCAGGGCGGGGCGATTTGTCGCCGTTGGCCGAGACCGAGCTAATGGCACCCGGATCACGCGGCAACGGCGGGTGGGCGTATTGCTGATTCACGCAGTCTTGATAGCTGGAGTCGGCCTCATACGGAACGTTGCTGGCGCAAGCAGCCAACCCAAGGCAAAGAGGCAGTGCAAGAAAGGCTTTCATAAAGAAATGTTCGGCAAGAACCTGTGGCGCCAACATCCTAGCATCGACGAGCGATCGGTTAGAGCACGAATTGCTCGTCCAGAATGCGCTGTTCCAGATTATGTTCCGGGTCGAACAGCAAGCGCACACCCAGCTCGTCGGCCTGATAGATCTCCACCGCGCTGACATTGCGCACCTCGTGGAAATCGGCGGTGGCACTCACCGGGCGCTTGCCTGGGTCGAGCACCCGCAAACTGACCTGGGTGCGATGCGGCAGAATGGCCCCGCGCCAGCGCCTGGGCCGAAACGGACTGATCGGCGTCAACGCCAGCACATTGGCATCCAGCGGCAAGATCGGCCCATGCGCCGAAAGGTTGTAAGCCGTGGAACCCGCCGGCGTGGAAACCAGAATGCCATCGCAGACCAGCGACTCCAGCTTCACCTTGTCGTTAAGCCGCACCTCGATATGCGCGGCCTGATTGCTTTGCCGCAGCAGCGACACTTCGTTGAACGCCAGCGCTTCATGCACTTCACCGCGGGCATCGGTCACCCGCATCTGCAGCGGGTGCAAGACCGCCGCATGAGCAAGCTCGATGCGCTCCGGTAAATCATCCAGCCGGTGCTTGTTCAACAGAAAACCCACTCGCCCCAGCTTCATGCCATACACCGGCGCGTGCAAGGCACGATACGCGTGCAGGGTGCGCAGCATGAAACCATCGCCGCCAAGCGCCACGATGGCCTCGGCCTGCTCAACCGGCACCTGACCGTAACGGTCGACGAGCTTGCGCAGCGCTTGCTGGGCAACGGTGGTTTCGCTGGCGACGAAAGTGAAACGCTTGGGCATGCGGCGATGGTAGCTAGCTGTCGGCAAAACAGCGAGTACCGCCGTCCACCCTAGGCGATGGCAGCCGTCACGAAGTCATCGCGTAGCGCGTGGCATAAGCAGCTCCGCCATGAACCGCCGGGCTGCCGTTGCCAGCCCCTATTTAGAAACTTGCGATCCGCAGTCCGCGCACTGCGGCAGACGGCTCTGGCAACGACAGCAAGCTTGATTGTTTTTCACTCACCGTTAGGGGAAACACATGACTGCAAGTGCAAGCTGGAAACGCCTGGTTGCTACTCTCGCGCTGACCTCGTGCATCGTCACGGGTATCGCCCAGGCACAGAATGATGCAAACGTCGATGCGCAGAGTTGGCCGGCCGGCCTCAACCCGCAGATTACTCCCGATATCGCGGCGAAAATCGTCACTGAAGATCACCCGATGGGCTCGCAGATCCGCCTGTATGAAGGCAATCAGCAACAAATGATGTTTAGCGCGCGGGCCATCGCCGCCGCTACCGGCAGCGTGCCGGGCATGGATGTCAGCGGCTGGCAGGGCAATGTCAACTGGAGTGGCGCATGGAGCAATGGCGCTCGCTTTGCCTATGTCAAAGCGACTGAAAATACTAACTACACCAACCCTTATTTCGCCCAGCAATACAACGGCTCATATAACGTGGGGATGATCCGCGGGGCGTATCACTTTGCGCATCCGGATGCGTCCAGCGGCGCGACCCAGGCCAACTACTTTGTCGATAACGGTGGCGGCTGGTCGCGCGATGGCAAGACCCTGCCAGGCGCGCTGGACATGGAATACAACCCCAACGGCTCGACTTGCTACGGGCTTAGCCAGAGCGGCATGGCTGCCTGGGTCGGCTCTTTCAGCAATCAGTATCACGCCCGAACCGGACGTTGGCCGGTGATCTATACCAGCGCCAGCTGGTGGTCGCAGTGCGTAGGCACCGCGGGCAATTTCAGCAACAACAGCCCGTTATGGGTGGCCCGCTATGCCAGCAGTGCCGGCACCCTTCCGTACGCCTGGGGTTACTACACCATCTGGCAGTACGCGGACTCGGGCACCTTCCCTGGCGACCAGAACGTCTTCAACGGCGCGTATGACCGCTTGCAGGCGTTGTCGAACGGCTAAGAGGAACTAGGGAACTAGGGAACGGGGAACGGGGAACGGCAAAAGCATCGCAACATCAATGCTTCCGTTCCCCGCTACCTATTATTCCCCGTCCCCCATCACTCAGACTGGCACTTGGGCCAGCTGAGCCAGGCGGCGTACGGCGACCGAAGCGATCGGGTAGTCCGCATTCTGGGTGAGGATTTCCGCCAGCATGCCGCGGGTGTACTTCAGCGTCGGGTCATCGCGCTCCAGCCAGAGCTGCACCGGCGAGATGTCCGTGCGGTCGCCTGCCAGGGTCAGCACCTGCAAGGCCAAGGCGCGATGCTGATGAGTCAACTCATCCAGCAGTGAGCCACGTGCCTGCGCATGCCAGTGACCTTCCACCGGCAGCGCTTCAACCTGATCGCGCAACCACTCCAGATCCAATGCTTCACCGAGCTGATAGAACACGCTGGCGACCTTGTCGACCGGCTTGCCGCTTTGCTGCGACACCTCGACCATATCGAGCATGGCGCGCATCACCGGCAAACGTGCCAGACGCAGGCCGAGGTCGGCAGGCAGGCCAAGACCTTCCCACTTTTCCTGGCTGGTGGCGAAATCCGCTTTGCCGGTTTCGGTCAGCACGCCCGGCAGGGCCGTGCTCAACGCGCTCACCCCAGCGTGATAACGCTCGACGTTGGCGGCGATATCCAACACGCTGCCCGGACGATTGAGCAACCAGCGGGTCAGATGACGCAGCAGTGACCAGATCTGCAACACCGCATCGACCTGGGTGTCTTCGGCCACCTTGCTGTCGAGCGCTTCGATTTGCGCCCACAGTTCGCGCGCACCGAGAATTTCGCGGGCCGCGGTATAGGCCTTGGCAATGGCTGCCGGGCCCTGACCGGTATCTTCCTGCCTGCGCATCATGAAGGTGGCGCCCATGCGGTTGATCGTCGAGTTGGTCACTGCGGTCGCAATGATCTCGCGCTTCAGACGATGACGCTGCATGTGCGCGGCGTACTTGTCGTGCAACGGCGCCGGGAAGTAGCGCACCAGCTCTTTGGACAGGTACGGATCTTCCGGCACATCCGAATCGACCAGCTGCTGGAACAAGCGGATTTTGTCGTACGACAACAATACCGACAGCTCCGGTCGGGTCATGCCGAGACCGCGAGTCTTGCGCTCGGTCAGCTCGGCTTCGCTAGGCAGGTTTTCAACCTGACGGTCGAGCAAACCTTCGCCTTCGAGACTGCGAATGAAGTGGGCCATTGAACCCAGACGGCGCACCGACTGGTGCTCCATCAAGGTAATCGCCTGGTTCTGGCGATAGTTATCCAGCAGCACCAGACCACCGACTTCGTCCGTCATCGCGGCCAGCTGCTGATTGCGCGCATCGACGGTCAGCTCATTTCGCTGCACGGCATCGTCGAGCAGGATCTTGATGTTGACCTCGTGATCGGAGGTATCCACACCGGCCGAGTTGTCGATGAAATCGGTGTTGAGCAACACGCCGTGCTGAGCTGCCTCGATGCGGCCTTTCTGGGTCATGCCCAGGTTGCCGCCCTCGCCCACCACTTTGCAGCGCAACTCGACGCCATTGACGCGCAAGGCGTTGTTGGCGCGGTCGCCCACATCGGCATGCGATTCGCTACCGGCCTTGACGTAGGTGCCGATGCCGCCGTTCCACAGCAGATCCACCGGCGCCTTGAGAATGACGCAAAGCAAATCGGTGGGCGAAAGCTGGGTTACGTCGGGCTTGAGACCCAAAGCAACACGCACTTCCGGCGAGATCGGAATCGACTTGAGACTACGTGAATACACGCCGCCGCCGGCCGAAATCAGCGACCGGTCGTAATCGTCCCAGCTCGAACGCGGCAGCTTGAACATGCGCTCGCGCTCGACGAACGAACCCGCAGCATCGGGATTCGGATCGAGGAACACATGGCGATGATCGAACGCCGCCAGCAGGCGAATGTGCTTGGACAGCAACATGCCGTTACCGAACACGTCGCCGGACATATCGCCGACGCCGACACAGGTGAAGTCTTGCGTCTGGCTATCGCGGCCCATGGCGCGGAAGTGGCGCTTGACCGACTCCCAGGCACCGCGTGCCGTGATCGCCATGCCCTTGTGGTCATAGCCATTGGAGCCGCCGGAAGCAAACGCGTCGCCAAGCCAGAAGCCATGCTCGATCGAGATCGCGTTGGCGATATCCGAGAACGTCGCCGTGCCCTTGTCAGCGGCCACTACCAAGTACGGATCATCCGCATCGTGGCGCACCACATCGTGCGGCGCCACCAGCTTGCCTTCGACCAGATTGTCGGTGATATCGAGCAGGCCGCTGATGAACATGCGGTAGCAGGCAATACCTTCGGCCAGCTGCGCATCGCGATCGCCACTGGTCGGCGGACGCTTGACCACGAAACCGCCCTTGGAGCCTACCGGCACGATGACCGTGTTCTTCACCATCTGCGCCTTGACCAGGCCCAGCACTTCGGTGCGGAAATCTTCGCGACGATCAGACCAGCGCAAGCCACCGCGAGCCACCGCGCCAAAGCGCAGATGGATACCCTCGACGCGCGGAGCGCATACGAAAATCTCGCGATACGGCACCGGCTTGGGCAGCTCGGGTACCTGATGCGAATCGAACTTGAAGCTGATGTAGTCGCGGTAAGCGCCATTCCATTGCTGGAAGAAGCTGGTACGCAAGGTGCCACGGATCAAGGCTTTGAAGCTGCGCAGGATGCGGTCTTCGTCGAGGCTGGAAACAGTCTCCAGCAACACGCCGATGGCCTCTTCGAGCACGGCGACCTGCTCACCGCGCGGCTTGGCCAGCGCAGCCACCATGCCATCGATCAACCCCAGCTGCGCGGTACGCACCGCCTCGGGAATCAGCGTTTGCATCTCGCTGGCCAGCAACTGACCTGCACGAGCCAGTTCGTCGGCCGAGAGCTGTTCGCGCCGCGGATCGAACTTTGCCAGGAACAACTCGACCAGCAGGCCGGCGATGGCTGGATAGCGGTTAAGCACCTCCTCCATATAGCTTTGCGAGAAGGTCACGCCGGTCTGCAACAGGTATTTGCAATAACCGCGCAGCATGGCGACCTGACGCCAGCTCAACTTGGCACCCAGCACCAGTCGATTGAAGCCATCGCTCTCGGCCTGACCACGCCAGATCTGCTCAAAGGTTTCTTCGAACAACGAACCGACTTGCTCGACGCTGAAAGCGAGATTGCCGACCGGCTGCACTTCAAAGTCCTGGATATACAGCGGCGTACCGGTACCGCGCACGTCGTGGATATATTCAGTGACCACGCGCAGGCCGAGATTTTCCAGCTGCGGCAGCACCTCGAACAAGGCAAGGTCACTGCCGCTGCGATAAATCTTGAAACGCAGGGCTTCAGGGCGCTCGGCCGGATGATAAAAAGACATGC
>NZ_JAPDPE010000077.1 GCF_026283955.1 Dyella silvatica
AACTTGGGCACATGCGAGCAGGCCACGGCGGTGACCATCTTGGCGCCGTCTTTGGCGATGCCGGCGTTTTCGTATTTCTTGCCGACCATGAAGCCGGTGATGTTCTGCAGGAACACCAGCGGCACATTGCGCTGATTGCACAGTTCGATAAAGTGCGCGCCCTTGAGCGCGGATTCGGCGAACAAGATGCCGTTGTTCGCCACGATGCCTACCGGGTAGCCGTGGATATGCGCAAAACCGCAAACCAGGGTCTTGCCGTAGCGCGCCTTGAATTCATGGAACTCCGAACCGTCGACGATGCGCGTGATCACCTCGCGGATATCGAACGGGCGGCGCGTATCCAGCGGAATAACGCCATAAAGTTCATCGGCGGCGTAGCGTGGTTCCAGTGGTGGCCGCAAGGCCAGCGGCATATTTTTTTTGCGATTGAGGCTGGCGACGATGTCGCGGGCAATCGATAGTGCGTGAGCGTCATTTTCGGCGAAATGGTCGGCGACACCCGAAATGGACGTATGGACGTCTGCGCCGCCGAGCGCCTCGGCATCGACCACTTCACCGGTGGCAGCTTTCACCAGTGGTGGTCCGCCGAGGAAAATCGTGCCTTGCTCGCGCACGATGATGGTTTCGTCGCTCATGGCCGGCACATAGGCGCCGCCCGCGGTGCACGAGCCCATGACAACGGCGATTTGCGGAATGCCTAGCCCCGACATGCGAGCCTGATTGAAGAAGATGCGCCCGAAATGCTCTTTGTCCGGAAAGACTTCGTCCTGCAACGGAAGAAAGGCGCCGCCGGAATCCACCAGGTAGATGCAGGGCAGGCGGTTTTCCAGCGCGACTTCTTGGGCGCGCAGGTGTTTTTTCACCGTCATCGGGAAGTAGGTGCCGCCTTTGACGGTGGCGTCGTTGGCGACCACCATCACTTCGATGCCGTTGACCCGACCGATGCCGGTGATGATGCCGGCGGCGGGAGCCGCGTCCTCGTACATGCCATGGGCGGCCAGCGGAGACAGCTCCAGGAACGGCGAGCCGGGATCGAGTAGCGCGCGAATGCGCTCGCGGGGCAGCAACTTGCCGCGCGCGGTGTGTTTCTCGCGCGCCTTGTCACCACCACCCTCGGCGCTGCGGGCGAGTTCGCGATGCAACTCGTCAACCAGTACGCGCAGCTGGGTGCTGCTGGCCTGGAACTCGGTTGAGCGGGGATCGATTTGCGAGGCAATGACGCTCATGTCTCGTGGCTGCCGTGAAAGTGAGTCCCCGATGATAGCGGTCACTGCGTCACAGCTAAACCTGTGGCCCGGACAAGGTGGTTTTCGAGGTGGATCCGGCATGCCTGATCGACCATGGCCATCGTTGAGCGAGGGGTGAAAAAAAACCGGCCGCACTAGGCGGCCGGTTTTCTGGAAACCAACAAAGGGGATTAGTTACCCTTCATGGCATCCTTGGCTTTGTCAGCCGTTTCTTTGGCGGCATCTTTCGCGGCGCCGGCGGCGTCCTTAGCGGCGCCAGCAGCGTCCTTGGCAGCGTCGGCAGCTTTGCCGGCAGCGTCCTTGGCCTGGTCGATTGCGGTGGTGGCCGGAGCGGCGGCGGTCGAAGCCGGAGCAGCAGCGGTCGAAGCCGGAGCAGCAGCCGGGGCAGCAGCGGTCGAAGCCGGAGCAGCCGCAGCAGCAGCCTTCTGAGCCTGATCAGCGGACTGCTGAGCCTGGTCAGCCGACTTCTGAGCGTCCTGCGCGGAATCCTGCGCGCCGTTGCTGCAAGCCGCCAGCAGCGCGACGAGCGCGGAGGCGAGTAGGGTACGCGTGAACTTCATTGTGAATCTCCTTTATGCCGTGGAATGCCGTTTGGCGGGCGTATTAATAACGCTTTCGCCGACCTTGCGCCACTTTTTTGTGTGACGGCTTCAGGACGTATTAAACACCCTGCTGGTGCCGGAGGTGACGCCGGCACCCTTTTTGCGTGGTCGGTGGGGACCTAGTCTACTAGTTCAATGGCAATCGCGGTGGCTTCTCCGCCACCAATGCACAGGGCGGCAATGCCGCGCTTCTGGCCACGGGTCTTCAGCGCGTTGAGCAGGGTGACGACCAGGCGGGTGCCGCTGGCACCGATCGGATGACCCAGGGCACATGCACCGCCGTTGACGTTGAGCTTGTCGTGGGCAATGCCTAGCTCGCGCATCGGCGCCATGGCGACCACGGCAAACGCCTCGTTGACTTCGAACAGGTCGACATCGGCGACTTTCCAGCCGGCTTTGTCCAGCACCTTTTGAATGGCGCCGACCGGTGCCGTGGTGAACCATTCGGGTTCTTGCGAATGGGTGGCGTGGGCAGTGATGCGCGCCAGCGGCTTGATGCCGCGCGCCTGCGCATCGGCGGCCGAAAGCAGCACTACCGCCGCGGCGCCATCGGAGATGCTCGACGAGCTGGCGGCGGTAATCGTGCCGTTCTCTTTGCGAAACGCTGCCTTCAGGGTCGGGATCTTGGCGATGTCCGAACGGCCCGGCTGCTCGTCGGTGTCGACCTGCACATCGCCTTTGCGGCCCGTCACGGTGACCGGAACGATTTCGCCGGCGAACGCGCCGGACTGCTGCGCAGCCTGGGCGCGCTTCACGGATTCGATCGCGAAGGCGTCTTGTTCTTCGCGGCTGAAGTGATACTTGTCGGCGCAGAGTTCACCGAACACACCCATCGATTTGCCGTCGTAGGGGTTGGTCAGGCCGTCCCATGCCATATGGTCGACCAGCTGGCCGTCGCCGTAGCGGATGCCGGTGCGGGCATTGACCATGTGCGGGGCATTGGTCATCGACTCCATGCCACCGGCAACGACCACGGCGGCTGAGCCGGCCTTGATCAGGTCGTGGCCCAGCATGATCGCTTTCATGCCCGAACCGCAGACTTTGTTGATGGTGGTGCAGCCGGCGCTGACCGGCAGGCCGGCCTTGAGCGATGCCTGGCGCGCGGGCGCCTGGCCCAGGTTGGCTGGCAGCACGCAGCCCATGATGACTTCACTGACGGCTTCGGCGGTCAAGCCGGACTGCTCCAGTGCGGCGCGGATCGCGGTGGCGCCCAGGACCGGGGTGGGTACGCCAGTGAACTGGCCGAGGAAGGAGCCGATAGCAGTGCGCTTGGCACCGGCAATGACAACGCTGACGTCCGACATGGGTATCTCCGTAAGGACTTGATGAGGCACAGCTGCCTGTTAAGCAATCCGCTGATTATCGCAGCCGGTCGGGAAGTGCCGCAAATTCCACCCTGTCGCACAAGATTGCGGGCTGCGCTGCTTTTGGTTGCATTTGTGTTGTGCAGCCATCTGGTCGTTGCAAGGCGTACCATTTGCACTGCTATGCGTCGGGGTTGTAACTGGCCGCCGTGATCTGGCTCGTGCATATGGGGTAATGCATATGAATATGGGGAAACCAGGACTGCGACGGCGTCAGGCTGCCGCATTGATATGGATGGCGCTGAGCTTGAGCGCTTGTGGCGGCGGTGGGGGTGGCAATGGCAATGTCAAGGCGACGCCAGCGGCGCCATCGCCACCGGTTGCACCGCCGCCAGCACCACCGACGACGCCACAACCGCCGCTGGATGCGCAGCTCGCGCTGACCAATACTTATGCGGCGCATAGCCAGGGCTATACCGGCCAAGGCGTGACCATCGGCGTGGTCGATAGCGGCATCATGCGCAATCACCCGGCGCTGGCCGGTCGCGTGCTCAACGAGCTGATTTATGTCGACCCCAGCGTCAACAACGTCAATATCGACGATGTGGTCGGGCACGGCACCTGGGTTTCGGAGATCGCCGCGGGCACTCCCTTTGCGCAGTTTCAAGGCGGTATCGCCCCAGGGGCCAATCTGGTTTCCGCGCGCATCATCAGCGATGTAGAGCCCAAGGACGATGGCTCGGGCCAAGGTAACCGGGTGACCTCGGCCGATCCGCTGGGTACGATCAACGACGCCTTGATCGCCAACGGCGTCAAGGTAAGCAACAACTCGTGGGGCGGTTTGTACTGGGATGCCACGGATACGGCCACCACGCAGAGTTTTCACGACGCCTATAACAAGTTCATCAACCAATGGGGCGGCCTGGTGGTGTTCGCCGCGGGCAATGACTCCAAGGCCGATCCCAGCGATGTGGCTGCTTTGCCCAGTCGCGCAGCCGATTTGACCAAGGGCTGGTTGGCGGTGGTGGCGGTGGACAGCAACAATCCGACCAAGTTGGCCAGTTACTCGAACGCCTGCGGCAAGGCGATGAATTATTGCCTGGCCGCGCCAGGCGACGTGATCGTCAGCGGCAAGGACGACACGGCAACCAGCCAGACTTACTGGATCGTCAAAGGCACTTCACTGGCCGCGCCACAGGTCAGTGGCGCAGCGGCCCTGGTGTGGCAGGCTTATCCTTATTTCAGCAACGATCTGGTGCGGCAAACCTTGCTCGGCACCGCCACCGATTTGGGTGCGCCGGGGCCCGATCCGGTATTTGGCTATGGCTTGCTCAATGTAGGCAAGGCGGTGAATGGCCCGGCCAAATTCGACTGGGGCGACGTGACGGTGAACTTCACCGGTTCGTCTCAATGGAATAACGCCATCTCCGGAGTCGGCGGTTTGATCAAGCAGGGCAGTGGCACGTTGACGCTGACCCAGCCGGCCAGTTTCAGTGGACTGACCCAGGTGCAGGCAGGCGTGCTGGCCGCGAAATCGCTGACTTCCAGCGTAAGTATCAGCGCGGGAGCGCAGTTGACCGATACGCCGTCCATCGGTGGCAGCATCAGTAATGCCGGTGTACTTACCGTGCGTGGTGGCGATGTTACCGTCGGTGGCGATTACAGCCAGCAAAATGCCGGCCGATTAGCCTTGGAATTAGGCTCGGTGCTACGGGTCACCGGCCATGCCAGCCTCACCGGCGGCGACCTGTTCGTGATCGGCACCAAGCAGGGATATGTCGTCAATTCGCATACCGATGTACTGGCGGCGAACAACGGATTAAGCGGCACTTTTTCGGCGTTGAATACCGCCTCGAATGTCTTGTTGAATGCCAGTCTCAATTACGACGCGAGCAGCGCCTGGCTCAATGTGCAACAAGTGCAGGTAAGCGCCGTGCAAGGGATGAGTTACACCGCCGCCTCGTATGCCGCGGCACAGCGCGTGGACAACGCCTTTAGCCAGATCAATGCGCAGCTCGGTCAGGGCTCGGTGTCAGGCGGTGTGAAAGCTGCGGATGCCGGGCCGGTCAGCCCGGCCTTCATCGCGGGCGCGGCAAGCCTGCAACAGTCGCCGTCGACGGCGGCGGTGCAGCAATCACTGGAAAGTCTTTCGGGCCAGCTGCATGCCGCCAGCACGGCGATGACCTTCGAGGCGATCGATGCGGGGACGCGTGCGCTGTCGGATCGTTTCGATCATTTGATCGATATGCCTATGGGCGGTGGCTGGGCGCAGGATCTGGGCTATCACGGCAGCATGAGTCGCAGTGGCTATAACAACGTGGGTTTTGACCTGAGCGGCTGGATGGTCGGCCAGGATCGCCGCTTTGGCAGCAATGGGATCAGCGGCTTCGCGATCAGTCAGGCGCAAGGGCTGGGACGGCTGGCGGAGAGCGCCGACCAAGGGCGCAGTCATGCCATGGAAGCCATGGTGTATGGCGGCCTGATTCAAAATAACTGGTATGCGATAGGACGTCTTGGCATCGGCACCTATCGAGAAACCATGCGGCGCGATCTGCAATTGGGTGTGCAATTGGCTGGTGTCGCCAGCGATAGCCGTGGCAGCTACGACGTGGCTTATGGCGAAAGCGGTTATCGATTCGTCGCTGGCGGCACGCAACTGACGCCTTACGTAAGCATGCAATACGCGCGCATTCAGCGCGATGGTTTCAATGAGCTCGGTGGCGATGGTTTTGGCTTGCAAGCCACTGCGCAGGTGACTGAACGTTGGCAGGCCGGTGTCGGCCTGCGTGCGATGCATCATTGGGCACTGGCCGATGGCGGTCATCTGAGTTTGCAGATGCGGTTGCTCTGGCAGCAGGCCTTTGCGATGCGTGGGGACGTGTTCCAGGCTAGCTTCAATGGCGTCGAACAATGGGCGCCGCTTGGCGGCATCGGTTTATCGCGCTATGGCGGTGTGGCCGGTACGACCTTGAACTGGGACATGACTTCGCATGCAAGCCTGTTGCTGGGATACGACCAGTATTTCAGCCAGCATGGGCAGGCAAACATGGCGACGCTGAATTATCAGTATGCGTTCTGAAGCCCGAGGTCATCGAGCAAGCCGACAGCCTGGCTGTCGGCTTTGCTCTATGCAGGAGGCTTGAGCGCTTAGGCCTTGCCGTGAAACAGCTCGCGTCCGATCAGCATGCGACGGATCTCATTGGTACCCGCGCCGATTTCGTAGAGTTTGGCATCGCGTAGCAGCCGACCGGCGGGGAACTCGTTGATATAGCCGTTGCCGCCCAGCGTCTGGATGGCTTCCAGCGCTACCTTCACCGCGTTTTGCGATGCGTTGAGCAAGCACGCGGCAGGATCGATACGTGATTTCACGCCATGGTCGAATTGCTGCGCGACCATGTAGGCGAAACCGCGTGAGCTTTGCAACGCGGTATACATATCGGCAATCTTCGCTTGCATCACACCGAAGGTGCCGATGGGCGCGTTGAATTGCTTGCGCTCACGTACGTAAGGGATAGCCAGGTCGAGCGCGGCCTGCATCAAGCCGATCGGGCCGCCCGACAACACCAGGCGCTCGGTGTCCAGGCCGCCCATCAACACACGCACGCCTTCGTTGACTTCGCCGACGATGTTTTCGGCAGGGATTTCACAATCCTCGAAGACCAGCTCACAGGTGTTCGAGCCGCGCATGCCAAGCTTGTACACCAGCAGCACGTCGGCATCGGGACCATTGGTGATCCACATCTTGGTGCCGTTGGCGATCCACACGTCGCCGCGCTTCTCCGCTTTGCAAATCATCGAGCCGACGACATCGGAACCCGCGCCGGGTTCGCTCATGGCCAGGGCGCCGACGTGCTCGCCGCTGCATAGCTTGGGCAGGTATTTGCGCCGTTGCGCGTCGTTACCGTTGTGATAAATGTTTTGTACGCACAGATTGGAGTGCGCGCCATAAGACAGGCCTACCGAACCGGATGCGCGAGAGATTTCCTCCATCGCCACCATGTGCGCCAGGAAGCCCATGCCGCTACCGCCAAACTCCTCCGGGATAGTGACGCCGAGCAGGCCCAGCTCACCGAACTTGCGCCATAAATCGGCCGGAAACAGGTTTTCGTGGTCGATGCGTTCGGCCCGTGGGGCAATTTCTTTTTCTGCAAAACCATGCACGCTTTCACGCAACAGGTCGATGTCTTCTCCGAGCGGAAACGGGCGCATGCGGTGACTCCTGGTAGATGATGCAAACCCCGGAATGGTAGCGCGAGTGAGGCAACAATCCTTGGCGCAGCGCACCAGTTATTGCAAATGGGCGCATCGATGGCGTCTTACGCAGGGCTGTTCAGTGACCGGACTGATCCGTGCCCGGTGTAGGCGGTGGCTCAGAGCCATCGATCGTGTTTGCCGGCCGCACGATGAAATCCGTATTCAAGACGCTGCCGTCCGAAAATTGCAGGCCGATCGTTACGGTGTCGCCAACTTTCACGGGATGCTGCGCGTTCATCAGCATCAAGTGATAGCCCCCCGGCGACAATGCAGCCTTGCCGTGCGCGGGAACGGGCATGTTGTCGACCATTTGCATACGGCCCATGCCGCCCTCGGTGCTGCTTTTGTGCAGCATCACCTCGCCATAGGCCGGGCTTTGGCCGCTATGCAACGAGGCGGGTTGATCGCCGCTGTTCTCCAGCGCGACGAAGGCGCCGGCGGGCAGGTTGCCGGGGAGCAGGCGAATCCATGCCTTGCTGGCATGAATGTGTTCGGCCTGCGTGGCGTGGGCGCCACCCACAAGCAGCAGGCCGGCAAGCCATAAAGGTAGGGTGCGTATCATCATGATGACGTTCCGATCAGCAGGGACAAGTCGTGGACAAGGTCGTCTTGCGGATTGGCTGGTGTCGACAGCAGCCGCGCCTTGCCATCTTGGTCGAACAAATAGATGGCCGAACTGTGGCTGACATCGTAGTTGTTGTCGCCTTTATTCGGCTCGCGCGTGAAGGCGGAGCGGTAACGCTTGGCTAGCGCCTCGACATCGCCGGCCGAGCCGGTAAGGCCTACGGCACGTGGATCGAAGGCGTTGACGTAGGCATGCATGATGTCGGGTGTGTCGCGTGCCGGGTCGACTGATACAAACAGTATCCGCGCCTGATCGGCTTGTGGCCCCAGCCGCTGCATGACGACATGCAGTTGTGCCAGGGTCAGCGGGCACACGTCGGGGCAATGGGTGTAGCCGAAGAACAGCAACACCGCCTTGCCGCGGAAATCTTTACCGGTAACGGTTTTGCCCTGATCGTCGATGAGTTTGAAATCGAGGTCCGGCATGTGCCCGGTGACATTGGTCAAGCGCCATCCCATCGGCTCATCGCGATGGCAGGCGCTAATCAGCACAGCGGCCGCAAGCAAGGCCAACAGCAACAACATGCGGGCAGGGCGATAAAGCTTGATGCGAAAATCGGCGCTATTCATGCAGCCAGCATACGATACCCGTGGTTTTGCTGGCTTTAACCTGGCTGAGGAAGTGCCCTGATGCGACAAATTGCCCGCCCTTTTACCGGCTTGCTGGTTGGTTTCGCTGGCGCCAGCGCGGTGCTGTTGGGCGCTTTTGGCGCGCACGCCTTGCGCGATGTATTGGATGCGCGTGGCATGGAGCTTTGGCATACCGCGGTGCAGTATCACTTTTGGCACGCGCTGGCCCTGGCGCTAACGGCCTTCGCCCCCGCAGGCACGGCGCGCCGATGCGCCATGGCTGCTTTCACCATTGGTATCGTGTTGTTCAGCGGCAGCCTATATGCCCTGGCATGGGGCGCGCCGCGCTGGTGTGGGGCCATTACCCCGCTGGGCGGGGTGGCTTTTATCGTCGGCTGGATGGCCCTGGGTGTGGCAATCCGAAGCCGGGCGGCCGACTGAGGGCTACCTCAGTGTTGCTCCAGGCCACCCGTGCGCAGACATCTTGAATTCGCTTCAGGCGCGTTCGACTCGGGCGGCGTAACAGCCGGGCCGGGCGATATGTATCTGTAGATAATCGATGCTCGCATTGGTGAACAGACGCTCGATAAGCGGCTCCAGCACCTTACCCTCGACGACGTCCGCTTCGAGCATCATGCCTTGCCCATCAAAGCCACGCACGGATAGCAATCGGCGTTGCAACTGCTCGGGTATCTGGTCGACTTCGTCATACTGTTGCTCGCCCTGGCGAATATAAATGGCGTGGCTGGCGCGAAAGGGCGAGTCAGCGGCTTGGTGCTGGTAGTTGAGCAGGATCAATGATTGCCCGGGTTGGGCATCGGTAAGACTGATGCGGCAAGGAAACCCGTGTGCTGTGTCGGCGGTGACGCGTCTCGCCTGACGTTCGGCCAGGGCCGCATCGCTCAAGGAAAACAGCTCCTCGAAGGGCTCAGAGGGCAGCCCGGTAATACGAAAAGACATGGTCGACTCCGCTGGTGGATTTGGCCGTAGTCTGGTCTGGCGATGGTTCCTGGACTATCCGTTTCTTGCGCCGCGATCAACCATGCACGAGTGACTACCCAACATGCGGCAGCAAGCTTGGGCTTACGTTTTGGCCGCGGTGTGCGGCACGATATGAAAGCCGCTGATCTTGCCGCTGGCATCGCAGGCGACCCGTGCATCGATCAACGAGCTGCCGTAATGCAGCGAGGTCGTGACCAAGGTACTGCCCGCTACCTGGGCGGTTTGGGCCGGCTCGCGTTCGCCACGCGCACCAAACTGCTGCGGTACGGATAACCAGACCTTGCTCAGCGTGTCGCTGCTGAGTCCGGCTTTCATGCGTGCATCGAAGTCCGTGGTGGCCGCGCTGAAATCGCCATGGTCCAGAGCATCGAGCAGGTGCGTCGACAGCGTCTGGCAAACGGCATCGCCGTCGTTATCGGCCGCATGAGCGTTGCTGGCCAGCAGGCCCAGTGCGAGACAGCCAGCCAAGATAAGGTGCTTCAAGTTTTACTCCTGATAAGGGTCGATGCGGTACCGGGCGGAAGATACAACTTAAGTCAACGCACTTGTCAGTGCGCCCCGGTTTGCGGGGATATCGGCGCCAGCGGAGCTGCCTGCGTACCCATCTCCCAGGATGCGGTGACATCCTCGATCCGCATGGCGTTGAAAAGATCGGTGGCGTTGAAGAAATGCCAGGGGTCGCCGTCGCCACTGTCCAGCGCGATATGGGTGCTGTCGAAACGGCGCATCGCCGAGTCGTAGCTTTGCCAGCGGCCTTCGACCCAGGCCTGCACCCAGGCGTGCGGCAAGAACACCCGCATCGTATTCGCATAACGGTCGGCATAAACCATGCCGGTCACCACGCGCGCGGGGATGCCTTGCGCGCGTGCAAGGGCAGCCAGCAGCACGGCATATTCAGTGCAGTCGCCTTGTCGATTGCCGACTACTTCAAGCGCCGAGGCGTAGCCGACATCCAGGCCGTGCTGGGTGATGTAGTTGCTGACGAAGATGCGTAGTCGCCGCATGCGTTGGCGATCGTTGCTGGCATCGCCTACGGCCTGGGTGGCGAGATTGCGAATCGCCGGGGCATCCGATTGCAGCCAGGCGTTGGCTTGCCGATCTTCGTCGCTGGGCGGGTTCTGGCCGCCGGATCTGGGGTTGCCGATGTCCACCAGCCAGTCGCCATTGCCGATATTGGTGACATGCTGTTCGTCCGTTTCGATCAACGGCTGGAGCGCATTGCCTTTGACGTGAATGCGGTAACGCAAAAAGGACTGGCGCAAGTTGAGGGTTAGTTGGCGAGGCGAGTCGACCATGGCGGCGCGGAACATATCCAGATCTTGTACGGGCGCGAGCGCGCAAGCCTGATCGCAGGCCAGCATATCCAGCTGCCGGCCGACCATCGAAAGCGTCCCCTTGCGCGCCTGCCCGTGCTTGTCCAGCCACAGATCCATGATCTGATTGCCATGCACTTGCAGCAGGGTCTGCCGTTGATGGTTAAGCGTTTCCGCGCCACCCGGAAGTTCGACGCGCTCATCGCCCAGCACGTCGATTTGCACCGGGACGACCTGCAAGCCGGAGGGGTCGAACATAAGCAATTGATAGTGCTCGCCGGTATGGCTGCTGGCGGCCAGCATGGCCAGGCGCTGGCCTTCGGTAAGCATGGCGCTTTGTGGCCAGTTCATGGTGATCTGGCGGTTTTCGCCACCTACGTTAGTCGTGACTTTGTAGCGGCCATCCGGCTGGCGCACGCCATCCACCGTGCTGTCGATCGCCGACATCGAGGTGCGCGCCGAGAATGCCAGGGCCTCGCCAGCGGGGGTTTCCACGGTGCGGCTGATATTGCTGAAAGGGATGGTCTTGCCGTTACGGTTGAGCACGATCGACAAGGTCTGGGTATTGGTTACCGTGTTGTTGTCGACGACATGCTCGATTTCCAGATGGCCGATTTTGCGGCCGCCAAGCCGCACGCTCATCCAGGTGGTCTGGCTGACGGCGGTTTCTGTGGTCGGGGCAGCAGCCCTGAGTACGGCGGCAGGGCACAACGTCAGCACCAGCAAAAGCAGGGCGATCAAGTTGCGCATGACGGTATCCGTGGGGCGGGACGCGTACAGTGAATGCTTCGTCAAGGCCGCCGTCAATCCGCAGTGCAGCGTAACCCCGCCAGCCGCTTACAATGCCGGCTTGCCCCCTCCGGAGAACTCGATGAAGCCGTTCGGCACCCCTTATTCTGACCATGCCCTACGGGTTCTGTTGCTCGGCTCCGGGGAGCTGGGCAAAGAGGTCGCCATTGAGCTGCAGCGCTATGCGGTGGAAGTGATCGCGGTCGATCGCTACGCCCATGCGCCGGCCATGCAGGTGGCCCATCGCAGCCATGTCATCGACATGCTGGATGGCGCGGCACTGCGGGCCTTGATTGAGCAGGAGCGCCCCGACCTGGTGGTGCCGGAGATCGAGGCCATTCATACGCCGACCTTGCTGGAGCTTGAAAAAGAAGGCCTCAAGGTCATCCCGACAGCGCGTGCGGCGTGGCTCACCATGGATCGCGAAGGTATTCGCCGGCTGGCGGCCGAAGAGCTGAAGCTGCCGACGTCGCCGTATCGCTTTTGCGACGACGAGGTGGCGTACCGCCAAGCCGCTGCCGAGCTGGGGCTGCCGTTTGTGATCAAGCCGGTGATGAGCTCCTCGGGCAAGGGGCAAAGCGTAGTCCGTCAGCAAGATCAGTGGATGCCGGCCTGGGAATACGCGCAGTCGGGTGGCCGCGCAGGCAAGGGACGCGTCATCGTCGAGGGCTTCGTCGACTTCGACTACGAAATTACCCTGCTTACCGTGCGGCACCAGGGCGGCGTGAGTTTTTGCGCTCCTATCGGCCATCGGCAAGAAGATGGCGACTATCGCGAATCCTGGCAGCCGCAACCGATGAGCGAAGCCGCGCTGGCCGAAGCACAGCGACAGGCTGCGGCGATTACCGCGGCGCTTGGCGGCTGGGGTGTGTTTGGGGTGGAGTTCTTCGTCAAGGGCGACGAGGTGATTTTTTCCGAGGTCAGCCCGCGGCCACACGACACCGGCCTGGTTACCTTGGTATCGCAGGAGCTGTCTGAGTTCGCCCTGCATGCACGGGCGATTCTCGGGCTGCCGATTCCTGTGCTCCGCCAGCTCGGGCCATCGGCCTCCTGTGCGGTGCTGGTGGAAGGTGACGGCGAGGCGCCACGCTACTTCAACGTAGCCCAAGCCCTGGCCGAAGCGGATACTCAGTTGCGCATCTTCGGTAAGCCGGCGGTGAAAGGCCGCCGCCGCATGGCGGTCACGCTGGCGCGCGACGAGACGATCGAGGCGGCGAAAGCCAAGGCGATTCGTGCAGCCAAACAGCTACGCGTCGAGCTATAAACGCCGCGCTAAGAAGTTATCGCCAGCTGTGCGAGCATGGCTGGCAATCAAGTTAGCAACATCTACCCATGGTGCGGCCAGCTGCACCGCAGGCACGGAGAAAAGAACACATGGCAACGACGGGTTTTGCGCATTGGCTGGTTGTCATAGTGGAGACGTTCGCAGCGTTCTTCTTGGTGCTGTTGGCGGTAATGGTGATGGTGGTGTTGACGGTGTGGCTGGTCGATCGCAACCAGACCGCGAACTCGGTGCTGCGCAATTTTCCGGTGATCGGTCATTTCCGTTATTGGTTTTTGCATCTGGGTGAGTTTTTCCGGCAATACCTGTATTCCAGCGATCGCGAAGAGATGCCGTTCAACCGCGCGCAGCGCACCTGGGTTTATCGCGCGGCGAAGAATGTGGACAACACCAACGCCTTTGGGTCCAGCCGCGATCTGCGCGGCGAGGGTGTGCCATTTTTCATCAATGCACCGTTTCCGACGCTGGATGAACAGCATGTCGAGCCGCGTCCGGTGACGCTGGGCCCGTATGCGCGTGAGCCTTACAGCCATGCAGCGTTCTTCAATATTTCGGCCATGAGTTTTGGCGCGTTGTCGGCGCCGGCGGTGCGTGCCTTATCGGCGGGTGCAGCCAAGGCCGGCATCTGGATGGATACCGGTGAGGGCGGTTTGGCGCCGTATCACCTGGAAGGTGGCTGCGACATCATTTTCGAAATCGGTACGGCCAAGTACGGCGTACGTACGCCGGACGGCAAGCTCGACGACGAGAAGTTGCTGGCCATTTGCGCCCACAAGCAGGTGAAAATGGTCAGCATCAAATTGGGGCAGGGCGCTAAGCCAGGCATGGGCGGTTTGCTGCCGGCGGCCAAGGTCACCCCGGAGATCGCGGCGATTCGCGGGATCCCCGTGGGGCAGGATTCGCAAAGCCCCAACCGTCATCTGGATATCGGCAACATCTATGAATTGCTCGATTCCGTACGGCATATTCGCGAGCTCACCGGCAAGCCCACCGGCTTCAAGGCGGTGATGGGCGGCGTCGAGTGGATTGGTGAACTATGCGACGAGGTGTGGAAGCGCGGCATCGAAAGCGCACCGGATTTCATCATCGTCGACGGTTCGGAAGGCGGCACCGGCGCTGCGCCGCAAACGCTGATGGAAGGCGTTGGCCTGCCACTGCACGAATCGCTGCCCGCCCTGGTCGATATGTTGATCAGCAAAGGCCTGCGTGAGCGGGTCAAGGTGATCTGCTCGGGCAAATGCATTACCGCCTATGACGTTGCCTGGGCGCTGTCGATGGGGGCCGACTTTGTCAATTCGGCGCGTGGTTTCATGCTCGCGCTCGGTTGCATTCAATCGCTGCAATGCAACCGCAATACCTGTCCCACCGGCATCACCACTCAAAATGCGAAGTTGCAACGCGGCCTGGTGGTAACCGACAAGAGTGAGCGGGTTTTCCATTACGCCAAAAACGTGATGCACGAGGTCGGCATCATCGCGCACAGTTGCGGCGTCGATGAGCCGCGTGAGCTGACTCGAAACCATTGCCGTGTCGTCGGTGACGATGGCATCTCGGTGCCTTTGGTGAAGCTTTTCCCCTATCCGGAAGCCTCGGGTTTACGCGGCTGAGGAGCTGGCGCAGGGGCGAGCGTCGCGGCATGTTTCATCGAAACGTGTTCTGGAGCTCGCCCTGTTGTTCCTTAGATTTCTTATGTTGGCCACATGACGAAGCTAGGCCTGCACCACGGCACTGGCCTACGGCAAATGGGTCCAGCCGTGGCTGGTGCGGATCTGCATCGGCTTGAACCGCTGCTTGTAGTCCATCTTCGGATGGCCTTTGATCCAGAAGCCTAGATAAACCCACGGCAGTCCGCGTCGGCGCGCCAGTTCTACCTGCTGCAATATCGCGTACGTGCCCAGGCTGCGTGCCTCTTCGTCGGGGTCGAAAAAGGTGTACACCGCGGACAAGCCATTGAGGCAGATATCGGTAACCGCGACGCCAAGCAGGCGTGTGCCGAGGCGAAATTCCAGAAACAGCGTCGGGCTCCACGGTGCGGTAAGAAAGCGGCGAAAGTCGCTGGCGTCGGCCTCATCCATGCCGCCGCCAAGATGGCGCCGACGCAAGTAGCGCTCATACAGGTCGTAGCGCTCAGCGTTATAGCCGGCCATCGATTCGGTGATCTGCAAATCGGCATTGCGCTTCATGCAGCGTCGCTGTGAGCGGTCGGGTTTGAAGTGTTCGACGTCGACCCGGCAAGGCGTACAGGCATTGCAATGGGCGCAATGCGGAAAGTACAAGTGACCACCGGCACGGCGAAAGCCGCGTTCAAGGGCCGCCCCGTATAGCTGGTCCAGTTGCGGTGAGGCCGGATCGATGACCAGGTTTTGTGCGGTGCGCTCGGCAAAATAACCGCAGGTATGCGGCAGGGTTTGAAACAGGCGGACGTGGTCAGAGCGCATGCGCCGATTCTATGTCTGCTTTGCTGCGCTGTGGGGGCTTGTGACGGGTACGAGGGTGGATCCGGGTGAATTGCCCATGTTTTCGTCCTCGTCAGCCGCGTCTGGGCCTAGATATAGCCCATGTAATGCAGCGTTAGCACGACCGATGCGCCGGCAAGCGCAAGCAGTACGATGCGGCGGGCCCGCGCCGCGGTGCTTTGCCGGCGAACTTCCGGCGCCGCCGGGTTGCGCGCCGCGGCCAGCTCTTCGGCGTGACGAATCACCGGCTCGATGCCGATTTCGCGCAACAGGCTACGTGCCTGGGTGTAGTCGTCGGCGTGGGTAATCCATACCTGTGGCCAGCTATCGCGGTTTTCGCGCTTTTGGCTATAGCTGAAACGCTCGTAGCTGGGACGGTTCCAGTTGGAACGATTGGCCACCCAGGTCTCGATGCGGTGCTCGCTGAGCAAGGCGACCACGCGATCGATGTTGTCCATCCGGGGGGAGGTGTATAGCTGACGCATATCAAAGCCTGTCCAATGACCCCAAGTGGCCTGCGGCGGGTTGCTTTGCCGACAGACCCTTGAAGAGTGGGGAAGTTTACGCTGAGTCCCCACGCAAGCGGATCAGCCCCTCTTGCGCACTGGAGGCGACCAGCCGGCCATCGCGGCTGAAGATCTGACCTCGCGCCAGTCCACGCGCACCCTGCGCGGTGGGGCTGTCAAACGAGTACAGCAGCCATTCGTCGACCCGAAACGGGCGGTGAAACCAGAGCGCATGGTCGAGGCTGGCCATCTGCACGCGGTCGGTGTAGTAAGAAATACCGTGCGGCAAGGTGGCGGTGCCGATCAGATTGAAATCCGAGGCATACGCCAGCAGCGAGCGATGCAGGGCGGGCGAATCGCTGATCCGCGCGGTCACCCGGAACCAGACGTGCTGAATCGGTGGCCGCTTGGTCGGATGCAGCCGGTCTTGCGGCCACACATGGCGAAATTCGATCGGGGTGTCGACACCCAGCCAGCGTTGGATCTTGGTCGGCAGCTGGGCTAGTTGTTCGGCCGATAGTGCCGGCATCGGCTCGAGATCTTCGGGCATTGGTACTTCGGGCATCGACGATTGATGCTCAAAGCCACGCTCCGGCAGCTGAAACGAGATGGCGCCGTTGAGAATCGGCTGGCCATGCTGAATGGCGACGACGCGACGGGACGAAAACGTACCGCCGTCACGGGCGCGCTCCACGCTGTAGACGATAGGGGCGTTGATATCGCCGGCACGCAAGAAATAAGCGTGCAGGGAATGCGCCTCGCGTGAGGGGTCGACCGTATGCTGGGCCGCCGTCAACGCCTGTCCCAAGACCTGGCCGCCGAATACAAACTGCGTACCGATGTCGCGGCTCTGGCCACGAAACAGGTTGTCTTCGAGCCGCTCCAGGTTCAGCAGATCGACCAGTTCGCCGACGTGCGTTTCCTTCATGATGTTTGCCCCTGCGGCAATAACGAGGGCGCGAGTATAACGGCGCGCCATGCCGGGTTTGACCTTGCCATCGAAGGGCGAGGTCTATGCGGCGGCCTCAAGGCGTGGTTTTGCCGATCCGTTGCAGCCCGCTGCCATCGAGCACTTCCGCCCAGGGAAACATTGGGCCGGGATCGAGCTTGCGCGGCACTTCCTTGCCCGGATCGTCGCTGGCCGGCATGCGCGCGGTGTCCAGATCTTCATGGCCGGCGATATAGCGAAGCTGCGGGTAGTCGTGGCGTAGCTGTGCCAGCAACGCCCGCAAGGCCGCTATTTGCGCCGGGGTATAGGGTTCGGTCATGGTCTGCCGGGTCGAATCCCACCAGTGCGGATAACGGCCCAGGTTGACCAGCTCGATACCGATGGAGTTGGGGTTGTGCCCGCGCACATGGTTGGCAACCCGGGTGCCGGGTACATAGCGGTAAACCGCGCCATCGCGATCAATGTAGTAATGCCCGCTATGGCCGACCCCGTTGTCGTAATGCGCTTTTTCGCCATAGCTGCGGGCGGTGGCCAGATCGGGCAGCTCGGTGCAATGGATCACCACCAGCTCAACCGCGCTGGCCGGGCGTTCTGGCAGCTGGGCGAGGTAGGGCAGGGGCAGGTCGTGAATGGTTAATACGGGCATGTGGGTCGGTCTCGCATGGCGCCGGGTATCATACGCAGCTTGCTGTAATGCTTTGGAGATCGCGATGCCTGGCCACGTCATTCTTTCACACGGATCCGATTCGGGTCCGGGTGCCACCAAGGTCAGCGCGCTGGCAGAGCTGGCCGAGGCCATGGGCTGGGTCACCACGCGGCCTGATTATCGCGAGGACGACAAGCGCGGGTATGCGGGTTCGGTGGCGCCGCGCATCGCCCGGCTGCACGCTCATATCCAAGCCCTGAAGGCGCCGCCGGTGCTGGTGGGATCGAGTATGGGCGCCTTTGTCTCGGGGCTGGTCTCCCTGGATGTACCGGTTGCCGGGTTATTTTTACTGGCCACCCCCGCACTGATTCCTGGCTATGAGAAAGCCTTCGACCTGCGCAAGCAGGTGCCGACCTTATTGATGCATGGCCAGCAGGACGAGATCTGCCCCATCGAGCAGATCGAGGCATTTGCCGGCAAGCGGTCCTTGCCGTTGCTGGTTTTGCACGATGACCACCGACTCACTGCGAGCATGGAATCGATCGGGCAGCAGTTTCGTTTGTTCCTGGACCTTGTGATCAACCACCGACAGGCGACCGCGCAGTGAGTGCTTATTTTGCTACCTGCCCCAAGGGCCTGGAATATCTGCTGCGCGACGAATTGGTCGCGATAGGCGCGACTGACGTGCGCGAGTCGCTGGCGGGTGTGCATTTTTCCGGTACGCTGGAAACCGCTTATCGCGCCTGCTTATGGTCACGCCTGGCCAGCCGCATCCTGCTGCCGTTGGCGGAGTTCGAGGCAGGTACCGACGATGCCCTATATGCCGGGGTGCAGTCCATCGACTGGTCCCAGCATCTGGCTTCGCACGCCACGCTGGCGGTGGATGCCGGTACCGCGCTAAGCAAATTGACCCACAGCCAGTACATCGCCCAGCGCGTAAAAGATGCCATCGTCGATCAGTTTCGCCAGCGTGATGGTGCGCGGCCGGGTGTCGATACCGACGAACCCGATGTGCGCATCAACTTGCGCTTGCGCCGCGACCGCGCCACCTTGTCGCTGGATCTGGCCGGTACGCCGCTGCATCGCCGCGGCTGGCGTGAATTGCAGGGCGAGGCACCGCTGAAAGAAAACCTCGCCGCGGCCATGTTGATGCGCGCCGGATGGCCGGAGATCTATGCACAAGGCGGCGCCTTGCTCGATCCGATGTGCGGTTCCGGCACGCTATTGATCGAAGGCGCCTTGATGGTGGCCGACGTGGCGCCGGGTTTGCGTCGCGAATATTTCGGTTTTCTCGGCTGGCATCAGCACGACATCGCCATCTGGCGCCGGGTGCTGGATGAAGCGCGCGAGCGTGCCGAGGCCGGCCTGCGTGCTTTGCGCAGTTGTTTCTTTGGCAGCGATGCGGATTCGCGCATGGTGCAGACCGCCAAGCGTAATGCGCAAGAAGCCGAGGTCTCCGGCTTCTTTACCCTGGACAAGCACGATGCGCTGCATGTCGGGCCCCCGCCCGGCATAGAACGCGGACTTGTCATTACCAACCCGCCCTATGGCGAGCGCTTGGGTGAGCGAGTCGACATGCCGCGGCTGTATCGCGCCCTGGGCGAAGCGCTGCGCGCACGCTTCAGCGGTTGGCGTGCCGCGGTGCTGGCCGGCGATGTCGAGCTGGGTCGGGCTATGCCGCTGCGGGCAGAGAAGCGCTACACGCTATACAACGGCGCCCTGGAAACGGTGCTGTTGATCTTCGAATTGCATGCACGCGATATGGTTCAGCGCGAGTCCAAGCCGTTGTCTGACGGCGCGCAAATGCTGAAAAACCGGCTGGAGAAAAATCTCAAGCATCTGCGCAAGCGGCTGGAGCGCGAGGGCATTCATTGCTGGCGCGCCTACGACCAGGATCTGCCCGAGTACGCCGCGGCCATCGATGTGTATGGCAGCGAATCCGGCGCCACCTGGCTGCATGTGCAGGAGTACCGGGCGCCCGCCGAGATCCCGCTGGAGACGACACGCCAGCGTTTGCGCGAAATCGTCCGCGTGGCCGGTGAGGTGTTTAACGTGGCGCGTGACCGCATTGCGTTGAAAACCCGCGAGCGCGGCAAGGGTGGCTCCAAATACGGCCAGTTCGACCAGCGCGGCGAGTTTGTCGAGGTGGCGGAGGGCAACCTGCAATTCCTGGTCAATCTCACCGACTACCTGGACACCGGTCTGTTTCTCGACCACCGCCTGGTGCGAGGCAAGTTGCGCGAGCTGGCGCAGGGGCGTCGCTTTTTGAACATGTTCGCCTATACCGCCACCGCCAGCGTATATGCGGCGGCCGGTGGTGCCAAAGACACCACCAGCGTCGATCTGTCGGCCACTTATCTGGACTGGGCTTCGCGTAACCTCGCCTTGAATGGGTTCACCGGTGCCAAGCATCGGTTGATGCAGGTCGACGCGATGGAATTCTTGCAGCGCGATCGCGAACGCTATGGATTGATCTACGTCGATCCGCCGACCTTCTCCAACTCCAAGCGTGCCGACGATTTCGACGTGCAGCGCGATCACGCCAAGCTGTTGAACGCCTGCCTGGACCGCTTGAGCAGCGACGGGATCATTGTGTTCTCCAACAACTTTCGACGCTTCAAACTGGACAGCGCCGCGCTGGATGAACGCTTCGTAATCGAAGACTGGAGCGCGTCCAGCATCCCCTTCGACTTCGCCCGCCGAGACAATATCCACGGTTGCTGGCTGCTGCGCCTGCGGCCGCAAGAGTCGCCGTGGAGTGAGACGGTCGAGCACGTGCGCAACAAGGCTAAACGCTGACCTAACAGTCGGTTTCCACTCAGTGCGGATTCAGCGCTTCAGGTCGAGCATGGAGCCCGGCAAGAACGATATCCGGCCGGGATTAAACCCCACCGGATATCGGTATCGAGCCGCCCCCTCGGAGACCTAAAGAGTCATGAACATGTCGAAGCTTTCCACCGCTAAGCGGGTTGTTATCGCTACCGCGGTGTTGTTCGGCTGCGCAGTTGCTGTACCAGCCTTTGCGGGCACTCATATCAGCGTAGGCATTGGCATCGGTGGACCGGTGTACGGTGGCTACGGTTACGGTTATGCGAGGCCGGTCTATTACCCTGGTCCGGTCTACTATCGCCCGGCGCCGCGTGTGGTTTATTACGGAGCGCCCGTCGTGGTTGAGCGCCCGGTCTACGTGCGTCGCGTGTATGAAGATCGCGTGATCTATCGCAGCGCTTACGGTTACCCGCGCTATCGCGGTTACGGTTATTGATCGCTGCATTCAATGCTTAAGTGGAGAAGGTCATGATGATTAAGCGTCTCAGTGTTATCGCGGTCGCCCTGGCCGCAACCGTTGCGATGGCCATGCCGGTGTCCGCTTCGGCGCATGACGGCTGGGGTCACGGTGGCTGGGGCCACGGCGGCGGTTATTACGGCGGCCACGGCTATTACCACGGCGGCTACTATGGCGGCGGCTATGGCCGGGGTCATTGGAGTGGTGGACGCTGGATTGCCGGCGCCATCGTTACCGGGCTCGTTGCCGGTGCCGTCGTCGACGCGTTGCGTCCGGCCCCGGTGTACTACGACCGACCCGCGGTGGTTTACACCCAGCCGACGCAGGTGATTTATGAGGATGCGCCGCCGGTGGTCACTCGCCGCGTGGTCTACGAGGACACCTACCAGACTCGTTACATCCCCGACAACACGCGTTATGTGCGCGACGACGGCTACTGATATTTTCAGACGCCTGCTATGAAAAAAGAGAGCCCGGCATAAGCCGGGCTCTTTGTTTACGTCGGTTTGAACAGGCAGCGCGCAATCAAGGCTTCATGGTGGTCGGCTGGTCGGCGCCGCTGCCATGGCGTGTGGCTTTCTTGCTCAACGCCTTGAAGGTGGCTTTGTCGATCTTGCTGACTGACTGGATGGCGCAGGGCGGTTGATCTCTGGAGCGCACGGTTTCACCAACTTCGCCACAGATCTGGCCTTGCGCAACCGCCCGATTGGATTCGTTGGCGCGAAACATCAGGCCGGCGGGGCCTATGCCCAGGCGCGGACAATCCGATTGCAGCGTCACCTTGTAGTACTGCGGGCCTGTGCCTACAACGGCCGTGCGATTGTCCACGATATGCCATGCGTTGATTCGGTCGGGACGGATGCACTCGCTGATCGGACGCAGCGGCGTATGTGTCTGCATCGTGTCCTGGGCAAGCGCTTGCCCAGCGCCGATGGCCAGTGCGAGAACCAGCAAGGTAGGGGTTATGGTTTTCATAAGCACCTCATCGGTGAGAGGGAGTTGAATGACAGGCCCCATGCTGCGGGATGGACTCGAGGCGTACGCGCTGACCGGTACCGGCTGTTGATCGCGCTTACACCGCCACGGCGTGCCTGCCAGTGCCAAGCATCTGCCTTCGACACATCACAGCATATGAACGATGGCAGCGGGATGCGGGCGCGTCAATGCTGCTGCCCCGGCCGTTGCCTGGCCGGGGCGATCGTCTGCGTTCGTCGTGGCATCAGCCTGGGCGCCGGGCGCCGAGCAGTACCAATACTTCTTGTGCGCTGCGGATGCGCTCGGTGGCGCCGGGCAGGTCAAGCGTCACCTTGAGTTTGTCCTGGCCATCCAGTTTGTACACCCGCGGCAGACTCTGGATCAGGCGGATGATGGCCATGGGATCGACCTCGGGTTTGTCGCGAAACAGGATGCGGCCGCCGTTGGGGCCGAAGTCGAGTTTGCGGATACCGAGCGGTGTTGCCATCAGCTTGATGCCGGCGACCGCAAAAAGCTGTTTGGCCGGGTCCGGCAGCAAGCCGAAGCGGTCGATCATTTCTACCTGCAGCTCGCGCAGTGAGTCTTCGCTGCGAGCGCTGGCAATGCGTTTGTAGAGGGTGAGGCGGGCATGTACATCCGGCAGATAATCGTCAGGAATCAGCGCCGGCAGATGCAGCTCGACTTCAGTCTCGTGTTCGCTGCTCAGGTCGAAGTCGGGCACCTTGCCTGACTTCAGCGCGCGTACGGCGCGCTCCAGCAGCTCGGTATACAGGCCAAAGCCGATCTCCTGGATCTGGCCGGATTGCTCGTCGCCAAGCAGCTCACCGGCACCGCGAATTTCCAGGTCGTGGGTAGCCAGGGTGAAGCCGGCGCCAAGCTCTTCCAGTGAGGCAATCGCTTCCAGGCGCTTTTCCGCATCGGCGGTGATGTTTTTGCGATCGGGCACAACCAGGTAGGCATAAGCGCGATGATGCGAACGGCCGACCCGGCCGCGCAACTGATGCAATTGGGCCAGGCCAAAGCGGTCGGCGCGGTTGATGACGATGGTGTTGGCGGTGGGGATGTCGATGCCGGTTTCGATAATGGTGGTGCACACCAACACATTGAAACGCTGGCGGTGGAAATCCGCCATGACTTGTTCCAGTTCGCGCTCGGGCATTTGTCCGTGGGCAATACCGATGCGCGACTCGGGAATCAGTTCCTGCACCTCGCGTGCCGTGCGCTCGATGCTTTCCACCTCGTTGTGCAGGAAATACACCTGGCCGCCGCGTTGCAGCTCGCGCTGAAAGGCTTCGCGGATCAGCGCCGGCTCCCATGCCGAAATGAAGGTGCGCACCGCCATGCGGTGCGCTGGCGGGGTAGCGATCAATGACAGATCGCGCAGGCCGCTCATCGCCATGTTCAAGGTGCGAGGGATCGGCGTGGCCGTCATGGTCAGCAGATCGACTTCGGCACGCAGTTTTTTCAGTTGTTCCTTTTGGCGTACACCGAAGCGTTGCTCTTCATCGACCACGACCAAGCCGAGATTCTTGAACTTGATATCGGGCTGCAGCAGTTTATGGGTGCCGATGATCACGTCGATCTGGCCGTCGGCGAGGCGCTTCAGTGCCTCGTTGATTTCCTTCGACGATTTGAAGCGCGAAAGCACATCGACGCGCACGGGCCAGTCGGCGAAGCGGTCGGCGAAATTTCGGTAATGCTGTTGCGCAAGCAGGGTGGTAGGCACCAGCACGGCCACTTGTTTGCCCGCGGTGGCGGCAGCGAATGCGGCACGCAGCGCTACTTCGGTTTTGCCGAAGCCGACGTCGCCGCAGATGACGCGATCCATCGCGCGTGGCGCGGCAAGATCGCCGAGCACGGCATCGATCGCCTGCTCTTGGTCGGGTGTTTCCTCGAACGGAAAGCTGGCGCCGAACTCCTCCACCAATTGACGATCGATGGGCAGTGCTTCGCCACCACGAGCTTCGCGCTGCGCGTAAATCGCCAGCAGCTCGGCAGCGACGTCACGCACTTTTTCAGCGGCGCGTTTACGTGCGCGCTCCCAGGCGTCGCCGCCCAGCGAATGCAAGGGCGCAAGCTCCGGCGCGGTGCCGCTGTAGCGGCTGACCAGGCCAAGCTGTGCCACCGGCACATAGAGTTTGTCGCCCTTGGCGTATTCGATGGTGAGAAATTCGCCGGCCATGCCGCCGACATCCATCGAGATCAGGCCTTGATAACGGCCCACGCCATGGTCGACGTGGACAATCGGCGCACCAATGGTCAACTCGGTCAGATCGCGAATGATGGTTTCGGGATCGCGAGTGGCGCCGCGGCGACGCTTGCGTTCGGTGCGCACGCGTTCGCCATACAACTCGCGCTCAGTAAGCACGGTGAGCGGTGGCTTGGTCAGCGCAAAGCCCTGATCCAGTGCGGCGACGGTGATGGCGAAGCGTGGCCCGGCTGCGCTCGAGGTCGCTTGGATAAAGGCCGGCCAGCTGTCTACGGTGTCCGGCTTGAGCCCGGCGCCGGCCAGCTGCTCGATCAAGGCTTCGCGGCGGCCGGCGGAGTCAGCGGCAATCAGCACGCGGCCCGGATAGCTGGAAAGAAAATGCCGCAGCGAGGTACCGGGTTCTTCGCCTTTACGGTTGAGCGGTAACTCCGGCGCCGGTTGTGTGCCGATGCTTTGCGCGTGTTCGTGACTGCTATCGACCAGCTCCACACGTATGCGTTTGTTGAGCTGTTCGCGAAGTTGCTCCGGCGGCAGATACAACTCGACCGGCGGTAGTACGGGACGCTCGATATCGTGTGCGCGCTGGTCGTAGCGCTCGGCTGTTTGCGCCCAGAACTGTTCGGCCGCTTCCAGCGTGCCTTCGCCGAGCAGGAATACGGCGCTGTCGGCAAGGTAGTCGAACAATGTGGCCGTCTGCTTGAAGAACAGCGGCAGGTAGTACTCGATACCGCCCGGCGTCACGCCTTCTTTGATGTCCTGGTAAAGAGGGCAGCGGCGGATATCGATGGGAAAGCGCTCGCGCAGCTTGCCGCGGAAATCCTTGGTGGCGTCCTCGGTAAGCGGAAACTCGCGGGCCGGCAGTAGCTCGATCCGTTCCACTTGCTGCTGCGAGCGCTGTGTTTCAGGGTCGAAGCTGCGGATCGACTCGATCTCATCGTCGAACAGTTCGATGCGATACGGCTCGGCCGCACCCATCGGGAAAATGTCGATCAGCGCGCCGCGCACGGCAAAGTCGCCGGGCTCGGCCACTTGTGGCACGTTGCGATAACCGGCGGCTTCCAGGCGGCGCTGCTCGCCTGCCAGGTCCAGCTTCTGGCCTTTCTTCAACATCAGGCCGGCGCCGGTGATATGGCTGCGTGGCGCAATACGTTGCATCAAGGTGGCGATCGGCACCACCAGCACGCCGCGCTGGGTCGATGGCAGTTGATAAAGCGTGGCAATGC
>NZ_JAPDPE010000078.1 GCF_026283955.1 Dyella silvatica
CATTTGAGCAAAGAAGAGCTGTATTGGCGCGTGGATCTGGTGACTGGCGCGTTGACCCACGCCATGTCCGGCTTCGGCATGATCCAGCGCAAAAGCGATGTCGCCGAGCACACCCATCGCGAACAGACTGCCTCGCACCTGATCCGCTTTGCCACGGCCGGCCTGAGCCATCCCTAACCCTCTCTAACACCCCTGTCCATTTAGTGTTCGCACCATCGGAGAAGCCAATGACCGCTGTATTACCACCTGCATCAGCGCTACGCATTCGCAAGGCCGCGGTACTCGGTGCTGGCGTCATGGGCGCGCAGATCGCCGCGCACCTGACCAACGCCGACGTCGAGACCGTGCTGTTCGACCTGCCCGCCAAAGATGGCCCCAAGAGCGGCATTGCGCTCAAGGCGATCGAAAACCTGAAGAAGCTGTCGCCGGCGCCGCTGGCGGATAAAGACCGCGCGGCGGCCATTATCCCGGCCAACTACGAAGACGACCTCGAGCATCTGAAGGATGTCGACCTGGTGATCGAGGCGATCGCCGAACGGATGGACTGGAAGCTGGATCTGTACAAGAAGATCGCTCCGCATCTGTCCAAGACCGCCATCATCGCCAGCAACACCTCCGGCCTGTCGATCAACGGCCTCGCCGAGGCGCTGCCGGAAGATATGCGTCACCGCTTCAGCGGCGTGCACTTCTTCAACCCGCCGCGCTATATGCACCTGGTTGAATTGATTCCGACCAAGCTCACCGATGGCAACGTGCTGGCTGGCCTGGAAGCCTTCCTCACCACCACGCTGGGCAAAGGCGTGGTCATCGCCAAAGACACCCCGAACTTCATTGGCAACCGCATCGGCGTGTTCTCGATGTTGGCCACCATGCATCACACTGAGCAGTTCAAGCTCGGCTTCGACACGGTCGACGCCCTGACCGGCCCGGCGGTTGGCCGCCCGAAAAGCGCGACATACCGCACCGCCGACGTGGTTGGCCTGGACACCATGGCACATGTGATCAAGACCATGGCCGACACGCTGGCCGACGACCCGTGGCACCAATACTTCAAACCACCGGTATGGCTGCAAGGCCTGATCGATCAGGGCGCGCTGGGCCAGAAGACCGGCGCCGGTTTTTATCGCAAGGCCGGCAAAGACATCGTGGTACTGGATGTCGGCAAGCGCGATTACCGCGTATCCGAGCAAAAACCGTCGGACGAAGTCGCCGCGATCCTGGCGATCAAAGATCCGGCAGAGAAGTTCGGCAAACTGCGCGCCAGCGCCGATCCGCAGGCGCAGTTCCTGTGGGCCAGCTTCCGCGACCTGTTTCATTACAGCGCCTACCACCTGGCTGATATCGCCGATACCGCACGCGACGTGGATTTCGCCATACGCTGGGGCTACGGCTGGAAACTCGGTCCGTTCGAAACCTGGCAGGCTGCCGGCTGGCAGCAGGTCACCGGCTGGATCGCCGAAGACATCGCCGCCGGCAAGGCCATGAGCACGGCGCCGTTGCCGGCCTGGGTCACCGACGGCCGCACCGGCGTGCATGGCAAGGCCGGTTCGTACTCGGCCAGCGCCAAGACCGACAAGCCACGCTCGCAGCATCCGGTGTATGCCCGTCAGCTGTTCCCCGATCCGATCCTCGGCGAGAAATTCGACCAGGGCACCACCGTGTGGGAGAACGACGGCGTGCGCCTGTGGACACTCGGCGATGACGGCGTCGGCATTCTCTCGTTCAAGACCAAGATGAACACGGTCAACGACCATGTGCTCGACGGCATCCAGCATGCCATTGGCGTGGCCGAAGAGAAGCTCAAAGCCGTGGTGTTGTGGCAGACCAGTGAGCCGTTCTCCGCCGGCGCCGATCTCAAGGGCGCCTTGGGCTTGCTGCAGTCCGGCAACATCGATGCGTTCAAGAGCATGGTGGCGAACTTCCAGCGCACCAGCATGCGGATCAAACAGTCACTGGTGCCGGTGGTTGCGGCCGTGCGTGGCCTCGCGCTCGGCGGCGGCTGCGAATTCCAGATGCATTCGGCGCGTACCGTCGCCGCGCTGGAAAGCTATATCGGCCTGGTGGAAGCCGGCGTTGGCCTGCTGCCTGCGGGTGCAGGTTTGAAAGAGCTGGCCATCCGCGCGGCAAAAGCCAACCCGGAAGACCCCTTCGAGGCCTTGAAGAAAGTCTTCGAGACGGTCGCCATGGCCAAGGTCTCCGGCAGCGCGCTGGAAGCCAAGCAGCTCGGCCTGCTACGCGATAGCGACGTGGTGGTGTTCAACAACTATGAACTGCTTTACGTGGCCAAGCAGGTGGCCCGGTCCTTGGCTGAAAGCGGCTGGCGTCCGCCGATGCCGGCACGGGCGATCCCGGTCGCCGGCGATGTCGGTGCAGCGACCTTCCATGCTTCTCTGACCAATATGCAGGCCGGTTACTTCGTCTCCGAACACGATGTCGAGATTGCCTTGCGCATCGCCGACACGCTGTGCGGCGGCAAGATCGAGCGCGGCTCATTGGTCGACGAAGAATGGTTGCTGGCGCTGGAGCGCAAGCATTTTGTGGAGTTGGCGCAAACCGAGAAAACCCAGGCGCGCATTGCTCACACCATGACCACCGGCAAACCGCTGAGAAACTGACACTGACCGCGATCCACGCCCTCCCCGGCAAAGGGAGGGTTGGCATGGGGATAGCCGTCCTCAATCCGCGACCAAAATCATTCGCCCGCATCCGCGCATAGCGCGAGGGCAACGGAGAACGAAATGACCAAGCAAGTGCAAGACGCCTACATCGTCGCCGCCACCCGCACCCCGGTAGGCAAGGCGCCGCGTGGCGTATTCCGCAACACCCGCCCCGACGACATGCTCGCCCATGTCATCCGTGCCGTGATGGCGCAGGCCCCCGGTATTGATCCCCATCGCATCGGCGACGCCATCATCGGCTGCGCCATGCCCGAGGCCGAGCAAGGCATGAACGTGGCACGCATCGGCGTGCTGCTGGCCGGCCTGCCCGACACTGTGCCCGGCGTCACCATCAATCGCTTTTGCTCGTCCGGTCTGCAGGCCGTGGCCATGGCGGCCGATCGCATCCGTCTGGGCGAAGAGCATCTGATGCTTGCCGGCGGCACCGAGAGCATGAGCATGGTGCCGATGATGGGCCACAAGATCGCCATGAACCCGGCCATCTTCACCGACGAAAACATCGGCATCGCCTATGGCATGGGCATCACCGCCGAAAACGTCGCCAAGCGCTGGAAAGTCAGCCGCGAACAGCAAGACGCCTTCGCCGTCGAAAGCCATCGTCGCGCCCTCGCCGCCATCGCCGCTGGCGAGTTCAAGGACGAGATCACGCCGTTCCAGCTCGACGACCGCTACCCGAATCTGGCCACCCGCGAAATCGTCACCGACAGCCGTCGCATCGACACCGACGAAGGCCCGCGCGCCGGCACCACCGCCGACGTGCTGGCCAAGCTGCGCACCGTATTCCGCAACGGCCAGTTCGGCGGCACCGTCACCGCGGGCAACTCCTCGCAGACCTCCGATGGCGCCGGTGCGGTCCTGCTCGCCAGCGAACAGGCGATCAAGGACTACAACCTGCAGCCGCTAGCCCGTTTCGTCGGCTTCTCGGTCGCCGGCGTACCAGCGGACATCATGGGCATCGGCCCGAAGGAAGCGATTCCGAAGGCCCTCAAGCAAACCGGCATCAGCCAGGATCAGCTGGACTGGATCGAACTCAACGAAGCCTTCGCCGCCCAGGCGCTAGCCGTGATGGGCGATCTCGGCCTCGACCCGAGCAAGGTCAACCCGCTCGGCGGCGCCATCGCCCTGGGTCACCCGCTGGGTGCCACCGGCGCCATCCGCATCGCCACCCTGCTGCACGGCATGCGCCGTCGCAAACAGAAGTACGGCATGGTGACCATGTGTATTGGTACAGGCATGGGCGCAGCCGGAGTCTTTGAGGCACTTTGATCTCAGGCGTGAGTTATTCACGTCTAAACGCGAAGATCCAGCATTACTCAGCAAGTAGAAATAAAGACGGCGCCGTAGCAATACGGCGCCGTGTCTATCACCGAGCACAGCCAATCGCCGCGCTGGCATACAGGCGTTGCCGCTGCGTCGTTAAGGCTTCAGCAGCCGTCTTTACCATCCATCTCCAGAAAGCAGGCAAAATACTCGGCCTGCCAGGCGCAACACCGCGCTGTCTGCACCCTCGGTGCAGCACCCCTTAGACGATGGATACGCACTTGAACACCACCACGGCCCCCCAGCCTTTGCCGGATGACGCGGATACTTCGCTGCTGGAACGCCTGCGCGCCGCAGCGGCATTACTGGAATCGGTAGCTGCCGACCGGCAACTGCTGGACCAATTGCCCGCCGCCGACCGCGAGCGCCTGCACCAGGCGGTGGCCAAGGCTTATCACCCGGACCCGGCCGCCCGCCGGCTAAAGCTGAAGGCGGCGGAAAAGGCGCGTAACGCGTCGAAGATCCGCGCCGACGATGCCTTGCTGCATCAAACCGGCATCCGCGCGCTGCGCCGCAAACCGGTGTTCAGCACGCCGAATGTGTTCGCCCCACAAGGCTTTGAGCCACACGATGTGGCCCCCGATGCCGACAGCGAGCAACCGCGCGAATCGATCGAGCCGCAACATTGCTATGTGTGCAAGCAGAAGTATTCGACCATCCATTTCTTTTACGACCAGCTGTGCCCCAGCTGCGCGGAATTCAATTACGCCAAGCGCACCGAACTGGTGGATTTGCGTGGCCGGGTTGCGCTGCTCACCGGTGGCCGGGTCAAGATCGGCTATCAGGCGGGCTTGAAGCTGCTGCGGGCCGGTGCCGAACTGATCGTGACGACACGCTTCCCGCGCGACTCGGCAGCACGCTATGCCGAGGAGCCCGATTTCGGCGAATGGGGCCATCGCCTGCAAATCTACGGGCTGGATTTGCGCCATACCCCTAGCGTCGAAGCGTTCTGCCAGGAGTTGATCGCCACGCGCCCGCGGCTGGACTTCATCATCAACAACGCCTGCCAGACCGTGCGCCGTCCGCCGGATTTCTACGCCCACATGATGGACGGCGAAACGGCTGCCCTGCATGAGCTGCCAGAGAACGTACGCAAGCTGGTGGGTCACTACGAGGGCTTGCGTGGCTCGCAGATTCTCCCCGAGGCGAATGGGGCATCCCTGGCCCTCAACGGCCAAGGCAACGACGTCGCCGGGCTCACCCGTGCCGCCGAGCTATCGCAACTGCCGCTACTGCCGGAAGAGCTGCTGGCGCAACAGCATTTGTTCCCCGAAGGCCGGCTGGATCAGGATCTGCAACAGGTGGATTTGCGCGGACGCAATTCCTGGCGTTTGTTGATGGCCGAGGTGCCGTCGGTGGAATTGCTAGAAGTGCAGCTGGTCAACGCAATTGCCCCCTTCATCATCAACGCGCGGCTCAAGCCGCTGATGCTGCGCACGCCAGAGCGCGACAAGCACATCGTCAACGTATCCGCGATGGAAGGCCAGTTCTACCGCAACTTCAAGACCACTCGCCATCCGCATACCAACATGGCCAAGGCCGCGCTCAACATGATGACGCGCACCTCGGCCACGGATTATCACAACGACGGCATTCACATGAATAGCGTCGACACCGGCTGGGTAACCGACGAAGATCCGGTGGAAATCGCTGCCCGCAAAGTGCTGGAAGAGCGCTTCCACCCACCGCTGGATATCGTCGACGGTGCCGCGCGCATTGTCGATCCGATCATCAGCGGCATCAACAGTGGCGAGCATGTATGGGGGCAATTCTTGAAGGACTACCGGCCTACCGACTGGTAAGCGATAAGGGCTGGCCTGCGCCAGCCCTTTGTTTCACCGCTCAAACGACCGCTTAGGCGTACTCCCGGCGTGCGTAATCCCATAGGCCTATGGCACCGGTCAGTGCGCCGCCGATAAGACTGACGACAATTGCCAGCATCGCGCGCTGCTCATTGCCACTGACTGTCTGCGCGGCCATCGACCAGGGAAACCACGGCCCCAGCTTTTCGGACTGGCAGATCAGAAAACCCGCCACGGTACCCGCAACGCCGACACCGATAGCGGTAGTAAAGCTGTTCCAGCGGATCGCCACCCAGGTATGCAGCCCGACCAACAGACTGCTGGCAGCAATGCATTCAAGCGAATGCATCAGCAGCCAGCCCCACGGCGCTGGCCAGGCCACACCATAGTCAGGCTTTGTATACATCAGGATCCAGCCAACCAATGGCGTCATCACACACAGCAATAAGGTCGACGCAACCACCATGAGAGCAAGCATCAGCGCCTTGGCTGCATAGTGGCTCCAGTGCGGCACCGGCAACGCTAACAGATGTTTCCACTGCTGATTGCCATGCTCCAGACCGGCCAGCAATGCTGCCTGCAAAGTTACGAACAAGGGCAGCATCAGTACGCACCAAATCGTGAAGATGCCGCGGCAAAAATTCATCCACGCCTTGACCGGTGTAAGACCCATCGGACCGTGTGTTTTCTGGAAGCTGAACTGCACCACCGTCAACACGATAATCACCAGCGGCGCCAGCCATATCAGCCACAGCCCCAGCGTATGCCGCAACTTCAGCGCCTCAGCGCTCAGCGCTCTCCGCAGTATGATCATGCGGCGACTCCATATTGGGTCAGCTCGAAGAACAAGGTTTCCAGCGAGTACGGGCTACGCCCGAACGCATGTATCGTGTGACCGCGCTCGATCAGCCAGCGATTGATCTCGGCATCGGCAAGGCGCGGCGTGCGGATGCCGACCTTATCGTCGTCCAACCGCTGCGGTGTTTCGCCCAGACCAGCGAGGCTTGCACATACCGAATTCGCATCAAGACAACGGATGATCAACGCATCGCCATAGCGTTCGCGCAGCGCTTGCTGTGTGCCTTGAAAAAGCAAGGTCCCTTGCTGCAATACCCCTACATGGGTCGCGATCTGCTCTACCTCCGACAGCAGATGACTGCAGAGAAACACCGTCATGCCCAACTCGCCCACCATGCGCTGCATAAGCACACGCATATCGGCGATGCCGGCAGGGTCCAGACCATTGGTCGGCTCATCGAGCACCAATAGTCGCGGCTGGTCCAGCAGAGCCAGCGCTATCCCTAAACGTTGCCGCATACCCAGCGAATAATCGCGCACACGACGATCCGCATCTGCGCGAAGATCAACGATATCGAGCGCCTCGTCGATATGCTGTTTGGGCGCCCCAAGCAGGCGGCGGGTGACCTCAAGGTTGTCGCGCGCCGATAAATGTGGATATAGCGAGGGCGTCTCCACCATGGAACCCACCTCGCGCAATGCGCGCCGATCATCAGGCGCAACGGATTGCGAAAAGATCCGGACCTCACCTTCATCGGCTCGCAACAGCGCCAATAGCAACCGGATGGTCGTAGTCTTGCCCGCGCCGTTCGGACCCAGAAAACCATACACACTGCCCACAGGCACCTGTAACTCAAGCTGATGCACACCGTGGCCGCCGTCAAATCGGCGAGACAACGCCCTGGTTTCGATAGCAAGCATCCCTATGCCTCGATAGCGCCGCGAATTGCGGCTACCTATTCAAGCGAGAGATAACATGCCTCTTCAATAGGCTGGAGCACACAGTGACCTTTGGCCATCGAGACATCCAGCGCGAAGATAATGATGATGATGAACGATTATCCCGGCCGATCGATCTAGATGTTCAACTGTCGACCAGCAGCGTTTGCCGTACTGCTTATTTGCGTGCATCTCGGGACGACTCTTCGACGACATAACGGGCCACCGGCAGATGCCAGCGATGTCGGATCGCCATATAGCGCAGGCCAAAGCACAGGCCTGCGCCAGCCAGCGTCGTAGCCGTGGGCGGCAACTGCAGCAAACTGCCCACCACCACCACGGCAGCCCCCGCCAGCGCCGCCACGGCATAAAGATCCGCGCGCAGCACGGTGGGGATTTCCGTAACCAGCACGTCGCGCAGCATGCCGCCACCGATACCCGTGAGCATGCCGAGCAGCGCCGCCATCGCTGGATTGAGACCGAACGCCAGTGCCTTTTGCGCACCGGCCACGGCAAACAACGCCAGCCCGGCCGCATCCGTCAGCTGCACCGGATTACGCAGCCGCTCGATGGTGGCGTAACGGTAAAAAGTAATCACCCCGGCCAGCACCGAAACACCGAGATAACGCCAGTCGGCAATCGCCGCAGGCGGTGTGGCGCCGATCAGTACATCACGGGTGATGCCGCCGGCATTGCCCGCCGCGAACGACAGCACCAGCACACCGAACAAATCGAGCTGGCGTCGTACCGCGGTAAGCGCGCCGCTCAGCGCAAACACGAACGTACCGATGAGATCGAGCACCAGTAACAACGCGTGCATCGTGAGTAGCCTTTCAGATCGACAGAGGCCTCTGTTTATCGCCAGCACGGCGGCGGGTCAATCGCTATGGTCTGGCTCGCGCCAGGAGAAGGGGCACGATGAGCTGACAATCTTGCAGGTCGGCTGGCCAAGCCCGTGCTTTTTCAGCAGCGCGCATGGGTTTTCTTGGCCCCAAGCGATGCCGCAAATCCGCCAACCTCCGCCGCCATCCCCCGCCCAGCATCGTTGCGACATTCAACGGTCCGTTACGAGGACATGGCCTTCCTGCCCCGCTCTTGATGGGGCATGTCCTGGGTTTCCCCGGTTAGTCGTGGCATCAGCCAAGCCGTTAATTGGCACCCTTGATGTCTGCATCGGCCCCTGCTCCTGATGCCCCCCCTTTTTGACACCAAGACATCGCCGCCCGCCACAGGTCGGCGATCAGCCGCCGCCGAGCGGCGAAGGCATCCGGCCTCACAGGCTCACTTCTAATGGATATTCGTTGGTATGACTCGATCTAAGTAGCAGAAAGACACGGCCTTAACATTGTTTCGCGTTATGCTGCGGTGAAATAAAGCCTGTTCCGAGGGACTGAGATGCGAACCACTATTAAGCACCTGCTACCAATCACTGCTCTTGCCCTAGCAAGCATCTGTGGAACCGCATGGGCACAGCAACCCGCCACGGTAAGCACGGGCCTTGGTCAAGCATGGCCCAATGCTCCGGATGTCAGCTCCAGCCCGCGTTGGCATGTCTACGTATTCAATCGCGACGGCGTTCGTTACATCCAGGTCAACGATTTGAACGGTAAGGTGCGCGGCGCCTTTGCCGTCGCTGGCGGCCAGTACCTGAGCCTGCCAATCGGCAGCGACGCGCAATACGTGAGCACACCACAGCAACGGCTCACAGCACCTGCGTCGAGTGCTCCTGCCGAAACGGTTTACAACGACGGGGCCGTGAATGTGACCCTGACGCCACAGGCAAACGGCCAAGTGCAGATGAACGCGATGGACTCCGAATGCACCGGCCTCGACTGCAGCGGTGGCGGTCGCGTCAACTAATCATGGGAACGGGCAATGGGTTCTCAAACTAGCTGGGTGCTCCAGCTAGTTCTCCGGGCGAGGCTTTAAATAGCCTCGCCAAAGACCCAGTCGTGAGCAGGGTCGGAAGAGGTATCGAGCAGGCTGGCGTGAACCCTCAGAAAACCGGGGTGCGAGCGATTGACTAGCAGGCTGCCCTTATACAGACTTGCCCTGTTACGCATGTCCTCTTCGCTAAGCCCCGCACTGCCGAGGCTGGACAACACGCTGGCCCGCCCCAGCGGCAACATCGTCGAGCCCGCGCCTTCGATATCCAGATCGACCGACCAGATGCCCCGCTCCGACTTGGTGTAGGTACGCAGCACCAGCCTGGAGCTTGGCGCCTCCGTCAGCACATAGGTCACCATTTCACAGGCCAGCCGGTAAAGAGCGACCCGAATATCCGGCGCCAGCAGACTCATCTGGCCACCGGGCTCGACTTCATAGGTTATGCCGAAACTGCGAACCGCCTGTGCGATCGGTCCATCCCACAACGCGTTCGGATGCCCCATGCTGTCCCACTCTGTCGGTGCGAGGCGGCCGACGACCAGGTCCAGATCTTTTTCGGCCACCTGCAGCTGACTGCGGTAGGCAAGCTCTTCATCGCCCGGCAAGCAGTAACGTAGACGGCTCATCACCTGGCCGTGCGTAAGGTTCAACTTTGCCCGCACCGCATCCAGGTCTTGAATATTCCGGCGTATGCGCAGCTCATTCAAAAACAGCTCTTGCCGGGCAATACGCAGATTGCGCCAGTCTTCATGCAACGAGCGGCGCATGACCGTGGTACGAGCACCCAGCATCAACAGTGTCGTCATCGCGAGCGCCATGGCGGTCTCGGCCAGCAGGGTCGCCCGGTCACTGTGCTCAGGCATGATCCAGACAATGCAACAGCTCGCTACGGCACCGGCGAAAGCCGCGCCAGACCAGCCACGACGCAACGCAAAAACGACCACCGGAATGAAAAGCACAATCTGCGCTAACTGCAGCCAGAACTCGCTGTGTGCGGCAATCGCGGAGATCGAGATGACGATCATCGACAGCGAGAGCGCAACGGCCTCACCGACCACGCGCGCATGAGCCGACAAAAGCTTCAGCCATGTCTCCCGTTTTGTCTGCGTCAACGCATCGAATACGCAGAGCAGCAACGGCACAAGAACGAGAATACCGAGATACGTACCCAGGAAATATTGGCTAGCGGCCTCTTCCAGCGGAACTTTGATTTCGGTCGGTGACGGCGGCACAAAACTGTAAACCCAGGCGTCCACCACCGCGGTCAAAGCCGACGCACTGAAACTACACAGCAACAGGCCGGACATATGTTGTGCCGTCGCCCGCTGGGCACCGGGCAGAGCATCGCGAAGCCAAACCACGAACGGCATCGCGAGCAGCAGCGGTGGTACCGACGCGGCGACGGTCCAGGCAAGACCGAACTGCTGCAAACACTGCAGATTGAAATACACCAGCGGCACAGCTTCACCGACTAGCAACGCAGCCCAATATCGCCGGGGGAGCAGCAACAAGCATCCGATACGCAGACCGGCCAGCAGTGACCAGTGCGAAAACGACACGCTGCGCAAGGCGACATAAGCTATCGCGTAGGCTGATGCCATCGCGACATAGCGCAGCAAAACACCTCCCCGATTCCCTATCCGCATATCACCGCTACCCCTTAGCTTTGATTACTGCGCAGTTACTATCCCGATGACCTAACGTTACTAGATATCGGTAGTGCGCTACATGAAATTGACGTGAAGACGTCACTATCTCGTAAGACTTTACGTAACCACAAAAAGCTGAGCCGGACCGCCGCTTCGGCGTCTTGAAAATACGTCCGCCAGTAGTGATTGCCTCGCTCTCCAACTCGATTGAAAAAACCGTATCGGCAGCGGAATCATCTCGACCTGCTGATTATCTCCCAGATTGCCGGGCGACCGTTGCTCGACATCCGTTTGATCGACATCGGCACATGAGCTTGCTGCCACGGAAGAGCTAGAAAACCGGGCGCGGAGCGCTTATAGCGCCGTCCACCCTCACGCCCGAACACGCTCTTAGGCATAGGCGGCTTATCCCAGCCGCCCTGGCCGCAATCGCCTAATACAGCGTGAAAGTAGCCACCCTCATCGACCGCCCATGGATTTGGCGCGATCGGATTATTTACCCGTACCGGCACCGCCGTAAGGTCTGCACAACCCGGGCGATCCCCCGCCCGCATGCCCCCCAAGCAGGAGCTTTCCCATGTCTCAGGTATGGCTTATCACCGGCAGTTCGCGTGGTTTTGGCAAGGCCTTGGCCGAAGCGGTGCTCGCCGCCGGTCACTCGTTGATCGCCACCGCTCGTGATCCGGCTCAACTCAGCTCGTTGGTCGCCCGCTATGGCGACCGCGTACGCGCCGTGGCGCTCGATGTCACTGACCCCGCCGCCGCGCACACCGCCATCCGCGCGGCAGTCGATGCGTTCGGCCGTCTGGATGTTCTGGTCAACAATGCCGGCTACGGCAACCTGGCCAGCATCGAAGAAGGCGACGATGCCGACTTCCGCGCCCAGCTGGAAACCAATTTCTTCGGCCTGGTCAACGTCACCCGCGCCGCCCTGCCCGTGCTACGTAAACAGCGCAGCGGCCACATCATCCAGTTCTCGTCGATTGGCGGGCGCATCGGCGTACCAGGCATGGGCGCCTATCAGGCATCTAAGTGGGCGGTAGAAGGCTTCTCCGAAGTGCTGGCCAAGGAGATCAAACCTTTTGGCGTCTACGTCACCCTGGTCGAGCCAGGCGGCTTTCGCACGGATTGGGCGGGCTCATCGATGACCATCTACCCGCCTGCCGCTGATTCGGAATATAGCCCGACCATGGGCGCCATGATCGAGCTACTGAAGACCCATCGTGGACAGCAAGGCGGCGATCCGGCCAAGGCCGCGCAAGCCATCCTCACCATCGTCAACACTCCCACGCCGCCGCTGCGCTTGCTGCTGGGTTCGGATGCGGTATTTCTCGCCGAGCAGCAAGCCGCGCGGGTGGCGGCCGAAGATGCCAAGTGGCGTACGCTTAGCCTTTCGACCGACTTCGAAGACTCCGCCGAATCTGCCGAAGAACGCGCGCGGCTGATTCGCTCGTTAACCTGACTCGCACCGATAGGCAGGGCAGTGAGAGTATCCACGTGAGAGCCGACCAGATCCCGCTAAGCCGTGGCGTGTTCGAGCGCATGAAAGCGCTCGGACTCGATCCCGCCGCCGTACTGCAGCGGGCCGGGCTGCCCCATGCCTTGCTGACCCAGGTTCGCGCGACCTTGACGACCGCGCAGTTTTTCGCGCTATGGCAGGCCATTGAAGCCACCAGCGACGACCCTGCATTCGGTCTTCGCCTGGGCGATGGCACACGTATCGAGGTCTACGATGTCGTCTCGCTCGCCGCCTTGCATTCGGCCACGCTCGGCGAGGCATTACACCGGCTGGCTCGCTACAAACGCCTGACCTGCCCCGAAGACATCAACATCGAACTGAGCCGTGATGAGGCTGCGGTGAGCATGCGCTGGATGCTTGCCGACGGCCATACGCCGCCCTTGCTGGTTGATGCGATCTTTGCCTCGAACCTTGCCCTGGCCGAGCGCGGCAGCGGTCGGGGCATCCGCTTGCGGCGTCTGGAGCTGACCCGTCGACCGCCGGCGACGGATGTGCTGAGCGCGCATTTCCGTTGCGAATTGCGCTTCAACGCAGCGCAAGATCGCCTCATCTACGACCGGGCCGACCTCGAACTGCCCTTCGTCACCCACGACAAAGACCATCTCGCCATGCTGATGCCGACACTGGATACGGCACTGCATGAACTCAGCGCTACGACATCGTTGAGTGACCGGGTATGGAATGTCTTGGCACGCAGCATGGCGCAAGTCGCCGCAGCCTTGCATATCAGCCCGCGCACGCTACAACGCCGATTAGGCCAGGCCGGCACCAGCTACCAGCAACTGCTCGATCAGGTGCGTCACCATCTCGCCCGCCATTTATTGGACGCGACCGACCTGGACACCGGCGAAATCGCCTTTCTGCTCGGTTTTGAAGAACTCAATTCTTTCAACCGTGCCTTCCGACAGTGGGAAGGCAAAACCCCTTCGCGGCGACGAACAACGGCCATGGGCTAACTGCCCCCACCATAGGCAAAGGTGAAGATAAGTTGGGATGAGCGCCAACGAACCCCAACCATGCGCACCAAGCATCAGCCCGATAAAGCCGCCTGCCGCCGCTGCAAAAAGCGACGAACCGCCGGGTCACGTTCAAGACCGATCGCCATCTCATAGGCGCGACCTGCCTCGGCATGCGCGCCGATCCGTGTCAGCAACTCGGCGCGGGCGGCCCAGTACGGCTGGTATTGCGCCAATCGCTCATCGGTGGCGATCGCTTGCAGGCTGTCGAGCGCCACTTCCGGCCCATGCAACTGGGCAAGCGCCAGCGCGCGATTGATCACCACCACCGGCGAGCCGGTGATCGCCAATAGCGCGTCGTATAACTGCACCACCTCAGCCCAGTTGGCGCTGCCGCTACGACGGCGATGCACGTGCGCCGACTGCAAGGCGCCTTCGAGTTGATATCGCCCCAGCACATGCAAGGCGCTGGCGCGCTGCAGCAGCGCTTCGGCTTCGGCAATCATGGCCGCGTCCCACTGCGCGGGATCCTGCTCAGCCAGCGGCACATATTCGCCAGACGTTGTGCGCCGGACGCCACGCCGTGCTTCGGCGTGCAGCATGAGCGCAAGCAACCCCAGTGTCTCCGCTTGTTGTGGCAGCAGCTCGCTGACCAGTCGCGCCAGAAACAGCGCCTCCTCGGTCAGGTCGCGGCGGGCGGCATCGCCACCCTCTGGGTCGCTCCAGCCTTCGGCAAAAGCGGCATAGATCGCCTGCAGCACGGTATCGAGCCGACCGGCGAGCTCCTCGCGCTCGGGGACGCTAAAGGGAATACCGGCCTGACGAATCTTCTCCTTCGCACGCACCAGCCGTTTGCCCATCGCCGCTGGCGAGGTGAGGAAAGCCGAGGCAATGGTTTTCGCATCCAGCCCCAGTACCACCTGCAGAATCAAGGGCGCATGGATGCTCGCCTCGATCGCCGGATGGGCACAGGCGAACATCAGCGCCAGACGCTGATCGGGGATGTCCGCCTGCGCCACCCACTGCAATCCTTCGGCGAGCAGCTGCAATTGCGCCGCCGCCATATCCCCGCTTTGCCGCCGTCGCGCCGCATCGATCAATTTTCGGCGGGCCACGGTGAGTAGCCAAGCCTCCGGATTGGCTGGGCAACGCTGCAACGGCCAGACCGCAAGCGCCGCAGCAAACGCCTCCGACAAGGCATCTTCGGCGGCCGCCACATCGCGTGTGCGAGCCGCGAGGAAGGCAACAAGCTTGCCGTAACTGCGCCGCGCCACCGCGTCGGCGGTACGGCGCGCCTGCTCGGCACCTTCCTCTGGGCTCGGGGATTCATTCACCGGCAGGGCCTAGGCCGGCATCGGCCACAGCGGACGCACCTCGACCACCCCATGCCCCGCGGCCGGGCAGCGAGCGGCCCAGGCAATCGCCGCGTCGAGGTCAGCCACGTCGATGATGAAATAACCACCGAGCTGCTCCTTGCTGTCCACGTAAGGGCCATCCAGTACCTGTGGCTTACCATGGCTTATCCGCACCGTTGTCGCCGTCGAACCGCCCTGGAGACGGTTGCTGCCCAACAGCACACCGGCCTTGGTCAGGGCTTCGGCATAGGCCTTATACGCCGCCACACCTTGCTCTTGCTCGGCCTTGCTCAGCGCGAACCAGCCGGCTTCGTTTACATAAGTCATCAGAATGTATGACATGTGGAGTCTCCATCATGGCTATCGGTCATCGGCGGGCAGGATGCGCCGCCTATACCGATGACGCACGGATGCCGGCGATTTGGACAAGCCCGATCTCGGTGATTACCGCTACGCAAGCTGCGTTTTGCGCGTCCACCGGCGGTATCCGCACAAATCAGCTATCCGGCAACAATCTGTTTCTTTTTTGCCTATGTTGGTTTGCATCCAACGGCCCTACATTGCTGCGCAGGCGCCTATCAGCGCAAGCCATCTACAGGAGAAATACCGTGATTGAACGCAGACCTTTCGACAGCCTCGGCGGCGCCGACCACGGTTGGCTCAACGCCAAGCATCATTTCTCGTTTGCCAGCTATGGCGACGCCAAGCGCATGGGCTGGGGTGCGCTACGAGTGTGGAACGACGACACTATTGCATCGCAAACCGGGTTTCCGCCGCATCAGCATGCCGACATGGAAATCATCACCTACGTCCGCGAAGGCGCCATTACCCACCGGGACAGCCTAGGCAACGAAGGCCGTACCGAGGCAGGCGACGTGCAGGTCATGAGTGCGGGCAGCGGCATTACTCATGCCGAATACAACCTGGAACCGGGCACAACCCGTATTTTCCAGATCTGGATCTTGCCCGATACGCGTGGCCAAGCGCCGACGTGGGGGGCCAAGCCGTTTCCGACCGGCGAGCGCTCAGGCCGCTTCGTGCCTTTGGCCAGCGGATTCAAGGAAGACAGCGAAGCCCTGCCTCTGCGCACGCGTGCGCGGGTACTGGGCGCCACCCTCAAGGCTGGCGAAACAACCCAGTACACGCTGGATGAAGGCCGGTATGGCTATCTGGTCCCCGCCAAGGGCCGGGTGGAGATCAATGGCGTCAGACTCGACGCCCGCGACGGTGCGGCGATTCGCGATGAGTCGCTGCTGCGGGTAACCGCCTTGGAAGATGCCGAGCTAGTGCTGGTCGATACCGAGCAGTAATCCGCAGATGAAGCGGCGACTGCCTGGCTGCCGTCAGTGACTGCCACCGCCAGTGACAAGGGCAGGCCCGCGCCTGCCCTTGCGCTTGGTCAGGGGTTCATCAGCTGACCAAACGTGGTGCCCCATAGCGCCGGCTTGGCCGTGCCGCCCGGGTTGGCGTTGTAATACTCCCAGGCATCCACACCGCCGAAGTCGGGGTAGGTCTTCAGCAAGCTGGTGACGGTTTTCTTCACCGTCGTGATACTGACAAAGCCCGAGCCATTGTTGCTGTTGGACAGCATGCCCGCGACCACTTTGTTCGCCGGAAAACCCGCTTTGACGATGCTGCTGTAATCCGTGCTGGAGGATAACGAGCCGAAGCCGCTATAAAACTGCACATTGAACCAGGAGATATTGGCCGACTGGTCGTTGTACAGATCCAGGTAATTGAACCCCGAGAACGGATCCGTATCGCCCTGCAGCGCAGCCGCCACCGGCGCGAACGTGATGATGAAGTCGCTACCGAAATCCTTGCGTAGCTGGGTGATCAGCGTTTCGATATTCGCCAACGAAACCGACTCCTCGATATCCAGATCGATACCGTTCAAGCCGTAGGTCTGCAAAGCCTGCTTCAAAGTGTCGTAGTAAGTAGTCAGATTACCGTTCTGATCGAACAGACTGGCGTAAGAACCCTGTGCCGCACCGCCCAGCATCGCCAGCACATTCACGCCCTTGCCTTGCAGCGTGCCCACGTCCTTCCACAACACATTGAAAATGGCATCGCTGGGCGGATTGTCATTCAGATGCAGGCTGGTGCCGTCGCTTTGCGCGCCCAGATGAAAGGCGCCGACGATCACATCGGTGACGTACGGCTTCTGTGTATTCGGGTTGATATTGGCCACGTCCCATAGCGGCGATAGGCTGACGTAGTTGGACGCCTGCGAACTGCTGCCGTTGTAGATCGTCTGGTCGTAATAAACCACCCGTTTGCTGCTCGCCGTGTTGGGGAGCGTGCTAGCCGTACTCTGTGCCATCCCGGCCAGCGGTAAAGCCCCGACAGCAGCCGACAGCAGCAACAAGCCAAACCACTTGTTCATTGCGAATCCTCCAGACTATCTACGATGAGTGGCGTGAACTGCCGCCCTTGATGCGGGGATGCATCGAAACCACGCGATAACTAGGTTGCAGAGGAACCGGCGGCTAGGCCGAACGATGGCGGGCGGTCTCCGCTAGCGGCACCGAACTGCTTGTTCGGCTTACTACCCATGTGAAAGACCAACGTACCGCCGGCGGCCAGCTCGGCGTGACTGATCCAGCTCTTGCTCCAGGGTTTGCCGTTCCAGCTCACCGATTGGATATACAGCTGGTCGGGTCCATTGCCTACGGCCTGCACGATCAATTTGCGTTGCGCACCGATCTCGATCTCGGCGCGATCCAGCAACGGACTACCGAAGACGTAATTCGTGCTGACCGGATCGACCGCATACAAACCCAAGGCGCTCATCACGTACCAGGCGCTGATCTGGCCGCAATCTTCATTGCCAGCCAAGCCATCGGGCTCGGCCTGGTACATGGTGTCGAGCAACATGCGCACGCGCGCCTGGGTTTTGTGGTGCGCGCCGGTATAGGCGTAGAGATAAGCCACATGGTGACTGGGCTCGTTGCCGTGCGCGTACTGCCCCACCATGCCGGCGATATCGGGTGGCGCATCGACAGGCAATGCCGAGCTGGTCGTGAACAGTTCGTCCAGCTTGCGCTCAAACGCCTGCTCGCCGCCGAACAAACCCATGTAGGTGTAAAGGTCGTGCTGGTTGAGAAAGGTAGCTTGCCATGCATTCGACTCGGTGAAATCGCGCCACTTATCCGAATGTCCCATACCGCGCGGGTCGAATGGCTCCAGCCAGCTACCATCGTTGCCGCGCGGCCGCACAAAGTTCACCTTGCGATCAAAGACATGCTGATAATTACGCGAGCGCTCGCGCAGTTTCTTCGCGTCATCGATGGCGCCGGCCGCCTCGGCTAGATGAGCAACCGCCCAATCGTCATAAGCGTATTCCAGGGTCTTGCTGACCGCCTCGCCTTCTTTATCGCTGGGGATGTAACCCAGCTTGCGGTAGTAACTCAGGCCACGATAGTCATCGTCCATGGCTCGCTTGCGATACAGCGGCCATGCCTTAGCGTAGTCGATACCTGTGAAACCCTTGGCCTGCGCTTCGGCCAGCACCACGGCGGAGTGATAGCCAATCATGCAACCTGTTTCGACCCCTTGCAGCGGCCACACCGGCGGGCCTTCCGGGCTTTCCGCCGCCATGCGAACCAGGCCGTTGACCAGATCAGGCACACGCTCGGACTGAATCAGGGTGAATAACGGATGCAGGGCGCGATAGGTATCCCATAGCGAATAGGTGCTGTAGTTATGCGATCCGGTCGGCAGGTTATGGACGGCCAGATCCATGCCGCGGTAGCGCCCATCGGTATCGCTGAAGAGGGTCGGCGCCAGCATGGTGTGATACAGCGCGCTGTAGAAGGTACGGCGAGTGCGCTCCGACGAAGTATCGATGCGGATGCGGCCCAGTTCACGCTCCCATGACGCCTCGGCGGCACTGCGCACGGCCTCGAAATCCCAGCCAGGTATTTCCGCCTCAAGATTGCGCAAGGCACCGTCGATATCGACCGCCGAGATACCCACCTTGACCAGCAGCGGCGCGCTGCGTGCATGACTGATATGCAAGGCCGCCTTGAGGTTGGTTCCCTTGGCTTCGCCGGTCGCGTCGGGCAAGGCCACATCGTCGGCGTACAGCGTGGCGCGATCGAACGGCCGCGACAATTTCATCGCGAAGTAGATATGCCGGCCATTCGCCCATTGGTGCACACGGCGACCGCCGACCAGCGTGTCATTGCCGACCAGTTTCAACTGCGCGTCAGTGACCTTGGTCGGTACGGCCGGATCGTCGTGATAACCATGCGCGAAGTCGACCAGCAAATGCCCTTCGTCGGCACCGTTGAAGGTGTAGCGATGCAAGCCTGCGCGCAAGGTCGCGGTCAGCTCGGCAAGCACGTCGTAATCCTTTAAACGCACCTGGTAGTAGCCGGGCTGGGCGTGCTCATCGGCGCGATCGTAGCGCGAGCGGTAGCCTTTGATCGCCGGCTTGCTGGATGCAGGCGCCGCCACAGCCGGCGTCACGCCGTCATAGCGCGAACGATAATTACTGCCTTTGTGCTCGCGGTCGCCTGGCTGCAACAGCACCGGGCCAGTGCAAGGCATGACCAACACATCGAGCATGTCGCTGGCGCCGGTGCCACTCAGATGCGTATGCGAGAAACCCATGATCGAGCCATCGCCCTGGTGGTAGCCCGAGCAGGCATCCCATTGCGCATCGTAAGTATCCGGGCTGAGCTGGACCATGCCGAACGGCATGCTCGCGCCTGGATAGGTATGACCATGGCCACCGGTGCCGACGAAGACATCGACATACTTGGCAAGCCCGCTGGCGGCATGGGCGCCGGTCGGGTTTGGCACATGGGCCCCCGTACGCACGGCTGCAAGCGCCGACAACGGCTTCACCGTGCCACCGATTAAAGTCAGCGCGGCAGCGCCTTGCAGAAAACGTCTACGCGTCACCATGGGATGCTCTCCGGTTGTGGAATAGGGAACAATGGCAGCTCGGGCTCATAGGGACTGGCTCATGAGCGCCGCAGTAACTCGGGCTGACGATCAGCGATCTGCACCATCAGTTCGCCGAACAAGGTATTGGCCCAGGCAAACCAGGCACGGGTGAAATGTGTCGGGTCATCCTGGTCGAACGCTTCATGCATAAAGCCGGTACCGGCATGGGTCGTCTTCAGCCATTGCAGGCATTGACGAATCTCGCCGCTATTGGTGCTGGTCAGGGCACGCATGATGATCGACATCGGCCAGATCATTCGCAGCCCTTCATGCGGGCCACCGATACCTTGCGCAGCACGTCCGCTGAAGAAATACGGATTGCGCTCACTCCACGCCAAGGCACGCGTGCGGCGATAACGCGCATCGTCGCTAGGGCAACAGCCGAGATAAGCCAGGCTGGACAGACCGGGCGCGTTGGCGTCATCGATAAAAAGCTGGTTGCCGTAGCCATCGACTTCGTAGGCCCAGACCTCCCCGCCCGGTTCGTCGCGGATGATGCCGTGCAACTGCAAGGCCTGTTCGATCTCATCGGCCAGCGTATGGCACTCGGCGGCAAACCCACGGTCGTCGAACAAGGCCTGGGTCATCTGCGCCAACTGGCGCAGCACACTCAGCGCAAACAGATTGCCGGGGATAAACAACGGATACAGACAGGCATCGTCGGAGGGCCGGAACATCGAGTGGATCAAGCCCACCGGACGCGCCGGGTTGCCATAACCGCCCAGGAACTGACTCTCGGTCGGTACTTCCGAGCGGCGCTGAAAGTGGTAACTGCCGGGGCCATGCTTGCGTTGCTGCTCGCGAAAAGTGGCCAGCACCTTGCGCATCGCGTCGCGCCAATCATCGTCGAAGGGCCGCTTGTCACCGGTCGCCTGCCAGTACGCATGCCGCCGGATCAGCCCGCGAAACAATCGTTGCAATGGTTCATCATGTGCGGCGAGCGAAACGTAAGGCCACACCTGAGCCGACGAATCGCGCAGCCACATGGCATCGATATCGCCGGTAACGATAAAGGTATCCGGCTTGCCACGCAGGTTGCCCACCTGCACTGTGGTATCGAGCGTGTTCGCAAAGCAGTTTTCGAACATCCAGGCCAGCTCGGGATCGGCGATTTTCGCCTTGACCCGCGCCATCAGCCGCTCGACCGCCGGGCTGACGAATTTTCGCTTGGCCAATGGCGGTCGTTGGCTGAGAAACCGCGGCGCAGCCAGCGCCAAGCGCCCCTGCCCCAGCATCGCGCCAGCGGTGGCCAAGGCCATCATCTTCAGCACGCTACGACGCGACGTCATCATGGTGCGGCCTTGGCGGGCTCGCGCTGCACGGCATCGACCAGCGAGCGCAAAGTGAGCGCTTTACGCAAGGCATCGATATCGGCCGTGCTGGTTATCTGCAGCTCGATATGTTCGCCAGGCAATAGATCGAACGCGTTATCGGACAGCGTCGCATCGAGTTGACCGAAATCGACCCATACCGCCCTGGCCAGCCGCTTGGCGCTGATGCTTAAGCTGATGCCGTGGCCGTTGTCGCTGAGCTGCGCCTGCAATCCTGGGTCAGGCAGCTGCAATTTTGCCGCCGTATCGAAAAACAGTAGGTGCCGAGATATCGATTTGCCCTGCTCGATCAGCTCGAACACGGCGACGCTACGACTGGGGTCTGCCCCATGCAGCAGCGAGGCATCGGTGCGCTCGGCCGCACGAGTACTGGCTAGCTCGGCCAGATGCACGTCATCGGTGCGATCTTCCAGGCTTGAACCCTCCATGCTCATGATCCGCGTGCGCAGCTTGGCATCGAACGGCGCGGTGCGATCTGAAATGAGAAACACCTCGGTGCGGCCATCGCGGCGGATCGGCGCCACGCGCGCTGGCGCATAGAAACGCCGGGCGTGAAACTGCAAGGCCTTCCAGCGTCCGTAATAATCGATGCTGGACCACGAAGCGCCCGGCCATACATCGTTAAGCTGCCAATACAGCGAGCCCATGCTTTGTGGTCGCACGCTGCGCAAGTGCTCGGCGGCCAGCTCGATACCCTCCGCCTGCATCACCTGACTCAGATAAACAAAGGATGCGAAGTCCTTCGGCTCGCCGTAGTACTTGCGGATATACAACAGCAGCCGGTCGTTACCATCGCCGTTGGCGAACTTCTGATGCGCACGCATCACCGGTGAATTCGGCGACATATCCTTGCTGTCGGCAAACGCGGCCACCGTGGATATCACCGGGAACGATTGCAGGCCGTACTCCGACTGAAAGCGCGGCGTGGCATCCAGATACTTTTCAATCGGCGCCGATCCTGCCCAGACATCCCACGAGTGGTAGTCGCCGTTATTCAACTGATTGGCCGGCCCCTCGAAATCGGTGCTTGGCGAGCTGGCCCAGTAAGGCACATCCGGCGCCTGCTGTTTGACGACATCGCGCAGCGTCTCGCCAAACAGCTTTTTCATGCCGGCCTCAATGCGCGCAAGCTCGGCCGGGTCGGTCTCCTGGCGGAATTTTTTCCGGTCGGCCCACGACTCCCAACCGGTCTGCACCTCGTTGTTGCCACACCACAGCACAATGCTGGGATGGTCGCGCAAGCGAATCACCTGCTCGGTCGCCTCGGTGCGAGTGTTCTCGCGAAAGGCATCGTCATACGGGGTTATCGCCCCGCCGAACATGAAATCTTGCCAGACCATCAAGCCGAGCTTATCGGCCATCGTGTAAAACGCATCGCTTTGGTAATGGCCGCCACCCCACATCCGCAGCATGTTCATATGCGCATCGCGTGCGGACTGCAGGATTTGCTGCATGCGCTCGGGCGCGACTCGCGTCGGAAAGCTGTCGAACGGGATCAGGTTGGCGCCTTTGGCGAAAATCGGCACGCCATTGACGACAAACTCGAAACCGCGGCCCCACTGATCCTGCTGCCGGCGCAACTCCACACTGCGCAAGCCGGTATCGCGTTCGGCGCTGGCAACCACCTCGTCACCCACCAGCACTTCGGCACGAAAACGATAAAGATTCTGCGCGCCGTAATCGACCGGCCACCAGCGTTGCGGCTTCTCGATACGCATCGGCACGCTCAGCGCGTTGTCGCCCGCGTTCAGCGATACGTCCTTGACCGCGCTTTGCTGGCTGCCGTCGGGGGCGCTTGAGGTAACCCGCAAACGCGCCTTGCCGACCCGATCGGCGTGCAGATTAAACTGCGCCTCCAGCACGGCAAGCCCGGCTTCGACGTGCTGCTGGGCGATATGAAAATCCGCCAGGCGCCATTGGTCCCAGCTTTCCAGCCGCACCGGCTGCCAGATACCGGCGGTGACGTAGCGCGGGCCCCAGTCCCAGCCATAGTTATAGTTGGCCTTGCGTACATAGTTCGAGGTTTGCTTGCCCTTGGGCTCATCGCCGAAAGCGGAGTCGAACTCACCCGGCAAGGCGTATGGCTGCTTGAGCAACCAGGGCAGCAGCCGCGCGATCGGCGAATGCAGGGTCACCGACAGCGTGTTGTTCCCCGTATGCAAGCGCTGTTTTACCGGGATGCGCCAACGACGAAACATATTGTCGGCGGCGACCAAGCGGGTACCGTTAAGCGTTACATCGGCCAAGGTATCCAGGCCATCGAAGACCAGCTCCACGTGATCGCGCGCCAAGGTGGCGGCATCTACCTGGAGCGGAAGGCGGTACTCCCAGTCGGCCAGACCGATCCATTGCAGGCTGGCTTCGTTGTCGCGATAGAACGGGTCGCCGATCACCCCAGCAGCCAGCAGGTCGGTCTGCACACTGCCCGGCACACTAGCGTGACGCCAGGCTTCGGCTTCGGGATGCTTGGCGGCCGCGGCCGAACCAGGCAGCAGACGAAACTGCCAACCGTCGGCCAGCGTCTGTTGTTGTAGCGGTGCCGCAACGGCGCCACTGCAAGCGGCAACAGCCAACAGTGCCGCTACGCGCATCATGCTCGCATGCGACACCGCTCCGGCACGCCACCGCCGGCGCGTGGTTTTTCGTAGCATCAAATAGCGCAGTATGGACGACAAGTCATTGCTCTCCGCGTGGTCTCGCTACGATATCCAAGGGCCTGAATCCGCTTACCTGCTTCATGCCTGCAAGCGGATCCGGTCCTGCTTCAAACTGTGCCGATCACAGCTTGAAGTTCATGCTCAGGGTATAGGTGCGACCGTTCTTGTAAGCATTCAGCGGCTGGCTCGGCACACCGTTGTAGCTGAAGTAGGTTTCATCCAGCAGATTGGTACCGTCCAGCGACACTCGCATATGGTCGTTGATCTGATAACCGACCGAAGCGTCCAGCTCCCTGAAGATGCCGGTGATCTGCTGCGACTGCAGTTGTGCGATCTGGGTGAAGTACGGCGAACGCCAGCTGTAGGTCACGCGTGCACTCCACGGCCCTTGCTCGAAATACGGGCTCAGGTTGAAGGCATTCTTGGAGTTGTACGGCAACGGGAAATTGTTGCTGGTATCGGCCTGCGAGTAGGTGTAGTTGGCCAACAAGCCGAAGCCAGCGCCCAGGTTGCTTTGATAGGTCAGCGAAATGCCCTTGACCTTGGCGACACCGGCGTTGATCGGGGTCTCCATCGAATACACCGTGGGTTGCAGCCGGGTCAGGTTGTAGTAGGTGCGACTGACATTGGAGTAGAGGATGTAACCATTGATGCGGCGATAGAACAGCTCGGCCGACAGCACGCTGTTTTCTGCGAAGTACCACTCGGCCGTGGCATCGAAATTGGTCGACTTATAGGGCTTTAGATTGATGTTGCCGGACGAACCGGTCAGGGTGCGGTCATCCAACGAGACATACGGGGTCATCTCCTGATAACGCGGCCGTGCAATGGTCTTGGCGGCAGCGAAGCGCAGGGTCAAGTCATCACGCACGTCGTAGGCGATATTGAACGAGGGCAGCCAATAGCTGTAGGTATTTTTCTGCTCTACCGGCGCGTACTGGTTGTTGCCGATGCTGTTGTAGCCGGTGACGCCATCGCGGGTGTGAATGTAGCGGGCGCCGATGTTGCCACGATAGTTCTCGCCGGAGAAATCGCCTTGCAGGTAGAACGCGCGATTCTGCTCGGCAATCGCATAGGTCGCCTTGGGGTCCATCGGCGAGTTGCTGTACAGACCGCTGACGTACTGCCGCAATGCCCCCTGGTTGATCGTGGTCCAGTGACTCATGCTCTGCGTCGCATTGAGGCCGTCA
>NZ_JAPDPE010000079.1 GCF_026283955.1 Dyella silvatica
GCATGCGACTGCGGCCTGGATGGCTAAAAACGAACCCTCCGCTTATGCCGCCCTGTGCGCACGGATCCAGCTTGGTGACGATGAAATCGGCGCATGGCAACGCGCTGGCGAAGCGATGTATTTGCCGGTGGATAGCCAGCTGGGCATTTTCCCGCAAGACGATGGCTTTCTCGACAAGCCGCGTCTGCCTCACGCCGATGTCAGCGATGCTGGTGCGGAAGGCAAGCGTCCACTCTTGCTGCAGCTTCATCCGCTAAGCATTTATCGCCATCAGGTATGCAAGCAGGCCGATGCCTTGCTGGCCTTGATGCTGGCTGGCGAAACGGTGGACCGCGCGGCCAAGCGACGCAACTTCGATTACTACGAAGGCGTCACCGTGCATGACTCCACCCTGTCAGCTTCGACCTTCAGCGTCATTGCCGCTGAAATCGACGAGCCAGCCAAGGCCTACCACTACTTTCTCGACACCTTGCGTGTGGATCTCGATGACCTGCATGGCAACGCAGCGCATGGCGTGCACATGGCTGCCATGGCCGGCAGCTGGCTGGCCTTGACCTGGGGCTTTGGCGGCTTGCGCGTCAGCGACGGCATGCCATCGCTGTCACCACGATTACCGCAAGCATGGAGCGGTTATCGCTTCGGCCTACGCTGGCACGATGCGCAACTACGCGTCACCGTGGATCGCCAGGGTGTGATCTATAGCCTGGGTCGTGGCGATGCATTGAGCTTTCGCCACAACGGCAACGCACAGCAGCTACGGGCAGGCGAAACCTTGCAGTTGCCGCTCGCAGGCAGCAGCGCCGGCAAGCACACACCACTGCAAGCGGTGATCTTCGATCTCGATGGCGTGATTGCGGATACGGCTGTCGTACATGATGCCGCCTGGAAACGGCTGGCCGCGGAAATAGGCGTGCCGTTCGACCAAAGCCTCGGCGAACGACTCAAGGGTGTGGATCGCCGCGGCTCGCTGGACATTCTGCTCGAAGGCGCAAACCGCACCTATAACGAAGCCGAGAAACTCGCCTTCAGCGAACGCAAAAACGATTACTACAAAGAACAAATCCAAGAGTTCGGACCACAGCAACTCTTACCCGGCGCGCGTGCGGCGATTGAATCGAGTCGTGCAGCCGGACTAAAGATCGGCCTCGCCTCGGCCAGCCGCAACGCTCCGCTGCTGCTCGAACGCCTGGGAATTGCCGGACTGTTCGATTACATCGTCGATGCCGGACGCATTCAGCACTCCAAGCCCGATCCAGAAATTTTCCTAGCCGCCGCCGCAGGGCTGGGTGTCACACCGCAATCCTGCCTCGGCGTGGAGGACGCCGCAGCAGGTGTCGCCAGCATTCACGCGGCGGGCATGGTCGCGGTTGGTATAGGTAGCCCGTTGGCGCTGGCACAGGCCGAAACGGTACTACCTAGCCTGGACGTGTTTCGCATCGAAAATTTCTTGCATGGCGAACACCAGACGCCGGCAGCACAAGCCGGTTCGACGCACATCACTACATAAGCAAGCCAGTCAAGGTTGGGGAGAACAAGCATGAACAGCCAAGGTATGACTCGACAACTGCTAGCCGCGGCCATTGTTGCCGCATTGATGGTCGGCACTGTCCACGCACAGGATCAATCGGCCCCTGCCGATAGCAAGGCGTCTGACGCCAAGACCAGCAAAGGCAACAAGCAGGACATCAAGACCCTGGACCAAGTCGTCGTTACCGGCGCGGCCAGTACGGGCGGCATCAAGAAGATCGATGCCAGTTATGCGATCTCCACTCTGTCGGCTGACGACATCAAAGACATCGCACCGTCGAGCACCGCCGACCTGCTCAAAGCCGTGCCCAGCGTGTGGGTGGAATCCAGCGGTGGCCAGACCGGCGCCAATGTCTTCGTGCGCGGCTTTCCCGGCGCGGGCGATGCGCGTTTCGTGACTGCCGAACTGGATGGCTCGCCGCTGTATGGCAGCTCCGGCCTGTCCTTTATGAGCACACCTGACCTGTTTCGTCTCGACGACAGCATCGAACGTGTTGAAGTGCTTCGCGGCGGGCCAAGCCCGATTTTCTCTTCGGGCCAGCCCGGCGCCACCGTCAACTTCATCCAGAAAGACGGCACCAGCACGCCGGAAGGCGCGGGCACCGTGCGCGCCACCGTCGGCACCAAAAATCTTTATCGTCTCGATGCGTACTGGGGCGGGCAGATCGCCAAGGATTGGTACTTTGCTGGCGGCGGCTTCGCTCGCAAAGGCGATGGCGTGCACGACTCCCAATTTCCGATCAACCGTGGCGGCCAGCTTGAAGGCATCCTCACGCACAAGTTCGACAACGACAACGGCTCGTTCTCGTTCTCGGCACGCCACACCAACGATGACAATGCCTTCCTCACTTCCTCACCGATGGTCAGCATCAATGGCAAATTGCATCGCCTGGATGCCTTCGATCCCAGCAGCGACACCCTGCTCGGTAACGACTTGCGCCACACGAATATTCAGGTGACGCCGGGCAGCACCCCAGGCACGCTTAGTACGGATCTCGCCAAGGGCCGTGGCATGAATCTGAACACTTATGGCTCGAAGTTCGACTGGAAGTTCGGCGATGGCTGGTCGGTAAGCAACCGCGCCAACTTCGTCCGCGGCAGCGTGCCGACCACGGCCTTGTTCAACGGCTCGGCGCCGCCACAGACGATTTCATCATTCATCAATGACTCGATCGCCAGCGCTAACGCCAACCCGGCCATCGTGGCGGCCGGCGGCATGGCTAGCAGTGGCACGGCGGTATATACCCACGGCGGTCAGGCGCTCGATCCGAACCAGTTGGTGCTGCAAACCGGCCTATGGTCGGTCAAGAAGCAAATCCGCTCGTTTAGCGATGAGCTGCGAGTTAACAAGGAGTTGTTCGAAGGCAATACCTTGACGGCCGGCGCCTACTTCGCCAGCTATGGCACACGCGACCAGTGGTATCTAGGCAACAATGTACTGACGACCCTGCAGAACAACGCGCGACTGGTCGACGTCACGCTCAATAATGGCGCGCAGATTTCGCACAACGGTTTCAGCGGCCCGGCTACCTACGCCTTCGCGGAAGCATGGAGCGGCCGCAACGTAGCAGGCTATCTCAGCGATCAGTGGAAGGTAGACCGCTGGCTGCTCGACGTCGGCGTGCGCATGGAAAACCAGCATGCCAGCGGCAGCAGCCAGGGCAACCGCACGGTAGATCTCGATGGCAATCCGCTCACCGTCTATAACAACACTGCGTCGGTATTGAACGGGCAGTTCACCCAGTTCAAGCAAAGCTCCTCGCATGCCTCGTGGACGGCTGGCGCGAACTACAGCTTCACCGATCACACCTCGGCCTTTATCCGCCTGAACTCCGGCCAGTTGTTTCCCTCGTTCGATGACATCCAGGGCGGCACGCCACAGGTCCAGAAAGTGAAGCAGTACGAGCTAGGCTTAAAGAGTGAGAACAAGTTCTATAGCGTGTACTTGACTGGCTTCTACAACCGCTTCAGCAATCTGCCTTTCCAGGCCTTTGTGCAAGGCCCGAATGGCTTGGTCAACGTGACGCTGGCCGGCACCACCAGCGCCAAGGGTGTGGAGTTCGAGACCAGCATCCGTCCCACCGAGAACTTCCAGATAAGCGCCACCGGCGACTACACCAACGCGCACTACGACAACTACGGCCAGTACTCGAATAACCAGGTGCAGCGCCAGCCGAAGCTGCAATACCGGGTCATGCCGAGCTACTTCATTCCTACGGACTGGGGTTTCATGTCGGCCAGCGCTATGGCGATCTGGCCAATAACCAGATACTGCCCTCGTATTACACGTTGGATATCGGTGCCGAGGCAGACATCGGCGAGCACTTCAACCTGCGCCTCACTGGCAGCAATATCACCAACCAGCTGGGACTGACCGAAGGCAACAACCGCGTACTGGGCGGGGCTAGCAGCGGCAATATCGTCTACGGCCGCGCTATCTTCGGTCGCAGCTACCAGCTCTCGGCGTTGTATCGTTTCTAAGGACAGCACCGCGATGAACCGGCGCGCATCGTCGCGCCGGCCCTTGCGGCCATGGCCATCGGCCCGGCCGCTTCGATGCACGAAGGCCGAGGAGAATCTTGAGTGCGCTTGAATCGAGGCCTGATCATTGCCTCGCTGGGGTTGAGCTACATGATTTACGCGGTGCTGTTGAACAGCGTCGGCACCGTCATCATGCAAAGTATTCTCAGCTTCAGCATCGCCAAACAGAGCGGCAGCATTCTGGAGGCGTGCAAGGATTTGTCGATCGCTACGGTGTCGTTCGTCGCCGCCTCGTATCTACCGCGCCTGGGTTATCGCCGCTCGATGGTGTTGGCACACGCGCTAGTCGGCATCGCCTGTGCACTGATGGCACTGGCGCCAAGTTTTGCCATGACCAAATTATTGTTCGTGGTGATCGGCGTGACTTTTGCGCTGGTCAAGGTCAGCGTGTATTCCTCGATCGGCCTGCTGACCGAAAACCGCCAGCATCACGCCAGCCTGATGAACATCATCGAAGGCCTGTTCATGCTGGGCGTGCTGTGTGGCTACTGGCTGTTCGGCGCTTATATCGATCCGCACGATCCCGCCCGGCTCGACTGGGTCAACGTGTATTGGGTGCTGGTCGGCGCTTGCGTGCTGGTCATCCTGATATTGCTTGCGGCGCGACTGGACGAGTCCGCCGCCAAGACGATTGCGCCAAGTCAACATGGCGCTTTTATCGACATGCTGCGGCTCTTGCTCAAGCCACTGATCTACGCCTTCGTACTGTCAATTTTCATGTACGTGCTGATCGAACAAAGCCTGGGTACCTGGCTGCCCACGTTCAACCGCGAGATTCTTCATCTGCCACCGGCGATGAGCGTGCAAGTGGCCAGCATCTATGCCGGCGCACTGGCGCTGGGAAGGCTGATCGCAGGTTATTTGCTGCGGCGGATCTCCTGGTACTACCTGCTAAACGGCTGCGTCATCGCCATGGCCGCCTTGGTATTGCTGGTATTGCCGATGGCCGCGCGGGTGCAGCTGCAGCCTGATGTGAACTGGCTCAATGCGCCGCTGGTAGCTTATCTGCTGCCACTGATCGGCTTGTTGATGGCGCCGATCTACCCGGTGATCAACTCAGTGATGCTGAGTACCTTGCCCACCGAAAGACACGCCGCCATGACCGGGCTTATCGTGGTGTTTTCCGCGCTGGGCGGCACGCTGGGATCGTTCATCACCGGCATGGTGTTCGCCCACATCGGCGGTGAAAGCGCGTTCTACACCACGCTGATTCCCATGGCAGCAATCATCGGCGCGTTGTTTGTGTTCAAGCGCGAATCGCAACTGGCTACTGCTGGCTGCGCGATCGATTAAAAGCCGCCCCTGAGCTGTATGGCCGAGACATAGGCTGAGCGCCGCACAGCTCTGATCACATGCCAGAAAGAAAGCCTATGTCCAAGCGCATGACTCGCCGACGGCTTGGGGCGCAGCTATTACTCGCAGGTCAGTGCCATGCCTTACTTGCCGCGACGCCAGCGTCGAGCGCCAATGCCACCGATCCGCAAGTGCTTCCTGGCGTATCGCCCGCCCTGCCGGCCAAGTCTCCCCCGACATTGCTGATCACCGGCACACGCGATTTCGCCATGAGCTCGGCGATACGAAGCGACACCCTGCCGACCCGGGCCGGGGTCGATAGTGAGCTGCAGGTATGGGATGGCATATGGCATCTTTCTTTTCCGCGCCAGAACTGCCGGAGTCGAAAGAGGCCTACGAGGTGATCGTGAAGTTCTTCGAACGCCATCTGGGTCATTGAGCGCGCCTCTCGCTCCTGCCACCAGGAGGTGAGGGCTAACCGGAGCACGAGTCCTGCTTCTTTACTGTTGTCCTTGATGCGCATCACATTTTTCATATCACGTAGCTGACCCAAGCGACTTCGTGGACACCACGGCCAAGTTTCCAAGCAATACGAGTGCCACAGCCTTTGCCCCTCGGAGAGGCGCCGGGTATTCTTGTGACGATTACATCCCAGCTTGAAGCGCATGAGCCAACAGACCGTACTGGTCATCGACGACGAACGCGACATTCGCGAACTGCTTACCATCACGCTAGGCCGGATGGATCTGCGCGTGGATGCGGTAGGAACAGTGACCGAGGCTCGACGCGCACTGGCCGAACACAGTTACGACCTATGTTTTACCGACATGCGGCTGCCTGACGGCAATGGCCAGGAGGTGATCGAGCTGATCGCCACCCACCATGCCGATACGCCAGTTGCCATGATTACCGCCTATGGCAATGTCGACGCCGCCGTGAATGCCCTCAAGGCAGGCGCCTTCGACTTTGTCTCCAAGCCGGTCGACATCCAGATGCTGCGCCAACTGGTGCGCACCGCGCTGAAGCTGGCCGAAGAAAAACGCAACGATCTCGCTGCCGCCAAAACCGGCAGCAGCGGCGACCGGCTGGTGGGCGACTCGCCAGCCATGCAGCAGGTTCGCGCCACCATCACCAAGCTCGCACGCAATCAGGCCCCGGTGTACATCGCCGGCGAATCGGGCGTCGGCAAAGAGCTGGTGGCCCGACTGATTCACGAGCAAGGCCCGCGTGCGGGCGGCCCTTTTGTACCGGTGAACTGCGGCGCAATCCCCTCCGAACTGATGGAAAGCGAGTTCTTCGGCCATCGCAAAGGCAGCTTCACCGGCGCCGTAAGCGATAAGGAAGGGCTGTTTCAGGCCGCGCATGGCGGCACCTTGTTCCTGGACGAGGTGGCCGAGCTGCCCCTGCATATGCAGGTCAAGCTGCTGCGCGCGATCCAAGAGAAAGCCGTGCGCGCGATCGGCGGCCGCGACGAAATTCCGGTGGATGTGCGGATTCTCTCCGCCACCCATAAGAATCTCGGTGCACTGGTTGACCTGGGCCAGTTTCGACAGGATTTGTTCTATCGAATCAATGTGATCGAGTTATGCGTGCCGCCGTTGCGTGAACGGCGCGGCGATGTGCCGCTGCTGGCCGCTTTCATCTTGCGCCAGCTCGCCGCCAAGAGTGGTGCGGCGGCGGGACACTTGCAGCCGGCGGCGCAACGCGCGCTGGAAGAATATGATTTTCCCGGCAATGTGCGTGAACTCGAGAATATTCTCGAACGCGCCATGGCGATGTGCGACGGCGACACCATCGACGCTATCGATTTGATGCTGCCGCAGCGCGCACCGCGTAGCCAGGTGGGCACTGTTGCGGAGTCCGCCGCCCCCGCAGCGCCGCCGGCCCTACCGGCGGCGGCCCCCACCAGCGATGGCGGACTCGACGACTACATCAGCCACCTTGAGCGCACCGCCATCATCAAGGCGCTGGAAGAATCCCGCTACAACAAGACCGCCGCTGCCAAAAAACTCGGCATCACCTTTCGTGCCCTGCGCTATAAGCTGAAAAAGCTCGGCATCGACTAAACAGCGAACGCCGCCCTATTCACCGCATGCGGTGAATAGGGGCCAGCTGAAAACCAAGCATGACTATCAGCGGCCTTGCAGCACTTCGCGCAAGGTCAGCAGCAGGCTGCGTGCCGAGACCGGCTTTTCGATCTGGTAGATATGCCGCAACGCAGGCAAGCCGGTCAGGTCCGGCGGGGTGTCTGGCCGGGTCAGTAAAATAGCCGTGTCGCGATAACCATGTTCGATCAAGGCGGCCAAGGTACGCACGCCAGTGAACAGGCTCATATCGGCATCGACCACGACCGCGTCCGGCACACCTTGCGCCTCGATCCACTGCAAGGCAGCGGTGCCGCTCTGACTGGCATGCGCCTGATAACCCCAGGCGTCCAAGGTATCGACCAGCAGCGACAGCTGCGCGGCTTCTTCCACCACCACCAGGATGCGCTCACCGCTGCCTTGCAGGTTGTCCTGCTCGTCTTGTTCAGCGGCGTCGCTGCGCGGTTCGATCAACGGTATATACAAATAGAAATGTGTGCCGCTGCCAGGCACGCTGTCTACCCGCATAATGCCGTTGTGACTGGCCACGATGCGTTTGCACGACAGCAAGCCCAGGCCGGTACCGGTGATCTTGGTGGTGAAAAACGGTTCGTATAACCGCTCAAGCACCTCCTGCCCCATGCCGATGCCGGTATCGGCGACGGTCAGGCACAGATAGCGTCCCGGCGGGGCGTCTTCTCCGCTGCGGAAAAAGCCCACCGGCAACGTAACGGGCGCCGCCTCGACCCGCAAGATACCGCCCGCCGGCATCGCCTGCAGAGCATTGAGGCAGAGATTAAGCAGGCACTGTTGCAGCTCCGTATGGTTGCCTTCAAAGCAAAGCTCGGGATCTTCGGCCTCGATTTCCAAGGTGACGGTCTTGGGCACGCTGCCTTGCATGAGCAAACCAAGCGCGTCGAGCAAGGCGCCCAGCCGCACCTGTTCGGCGCGATGCGCACCGCGCGCGAATGAAAGCATCGACTGCACCATGTCCAGGCCACGCTTGCCGCAATCGCGCACTAAGGCACCGAGCCGGGCCAGCCGTGGATCGTCTTGATAATCTTGCAAGCTATCGCCGGCCAGCAACAAAGGCTGTAACAAGTTGCGCAAGTCATGACTCAGCCCACCGGCAAGCATGGCCAAACTCTCGAAGCGCTGCGCCCGAATCAATTCGGCCTCGGCGCGCAAATGCGCTCGCTGCGCCTCGGCCTCGCGCAAGGCACGGCGTACCGCGCTGGCCAGACGGGCGATGTTCTGCTTGAGGATGTAATCGGTCGCGCCATTGCGCAGGGCTTCGATCGCCGCCTCTTCGCCAAGCCGGGCGGACACGAAAATAAAAGGCAGATCCTGATTGCGCTCCCGCAACAGTTCCAGCGCGCGCCGCCCGGAGAAGCCGGGCAGGCTCAAATCGGATAGCACGATATCCGGATTGAAATCCGCCAGCGCGGCAAGATAACCCGCCTCGTCATCGACGACCTGCACAGTGTATTCAATCGCATCGGCATCCAACTCCGATAACACCAGTTCGGCATCGGGGCGACTGTCTTCGACCTGCAAAATGCGCACACAAGGCAGCAATGCTCGGCTTTGCTTCTCTGGCACGGAAAGAAACTCCTGCAGCGACGGGGAACCACAAATGGGCTTCAAGCAACAAGGTCAGACAAGGATGGTCGAAACTGCGCTTGCCGTCACGACTTTGTCTGCACCTGCATTCTTGCTACCGATAAGCACCACCCTCACTCCTCGCCCGGACCTTGATTCAACACTGCCCAAAATTGCGCCGATGTTCGCACTGATTCCAGAAACTCGCTGACGTCGACCGATTTGATCACATAAGCATTCACGCCCAGATCCCAACCGCGAGCCAGATCGCTTTCTTCACGCGACGACGACAAAATCACCACCGGCACCCGCCGTAGCCGTTCATCGCCGCGCATCCGGGTCAGCACCTCCAGACCATCCATTCGCGGCATCTTGATATCCAGCAACACCACGACCGGATTGACCGGCTCACGCGCGCTCCATTCGCCACGGCACTGCAGATAGTCCATGCAGTCCACGCCATCCTCGACGTGTATGAGCGAATGGTCCAGCTTGACCTCACGCAGCGCATCGACAACCAGCTCGGCATCCGCCAGGCTATCTTCGACCAGCAAGATGGTGCGCAGATGACGGTACATCATGAACGTTCCTGGGCGAACGTCTCGGCCAGATCAGAGGCTGGCAAGGTGAAATGAAAACGCGCCCCCATACCTAGCTCGGCATGCGCCCAGATCCGCCCGCCGTGCCGGGTGATGATGCGTTGTACATTGGCCAAACCGATACCATTGCCGGGGAACTGCGACGCGCGATGCAGCCGCTGGAACACACCAAATAATTTGTCGGCGTATTGCATGTCAAAACCGGCGCCGTTGTCCGCCACGATAAATTCGTACTCGCCCTCATTGCCGCGCACCATGCGCACTTCGATCCGCGCTACCTCGCGCTGGCCGGTGTATTTGACCGCATTGCCGAGCATGTTCTGCCAGACCGTGCGCAGCATGTTCTCGTCGCCAATGACGATGGGCAGCGGCTCGATGTGCCACAGCAACTGGCGATCCTGCGCCTCAGCCTCGACCAGCACACGAGCTTCGTCGACCAGCGCCCGCATATCCACCGGCTGCAGCCGTAGCGCGCCACGGCCCAGTCGCGAGAACACCAGCAAGTCGTCAATCAATAAAGCCATGCGATGGGCTGCATCGCTGATCACCTGTAAATAGTGCCGCGACGATTCGTCCGCCTGCTCATTGAGGTGCCGTTCCAGCTTGTCGGTAAAGCCGGCGATGTGCCGCAACGGCGCACGCAAGTCGTGCGACACCGAATAACTAAAGGCCTCCAGTTCGCGATTGACATCGGAGACTTGTTGCACCTTGCCTTCGAGTTGGCGATTAAGCTCTTTGACCTGATGCTCGACCAGCGCTCGCGCGGTGATATCGCTTACCGTCAACAGCAGCACCGGGTCACCGCTATCGTCCTGCGCCAAACGCCGTGCATTGATCACCACATGGCGATCGATGCCATCGACGGTGCGCTGGATCAGCTCGTAATCCCATAGTTCGCGGTCCAGCAGCAACACGTCGTTGAGCCGTTGTATCAACGCGCTGTCGCTCCAGGCGCCATAGCCCAGCTCGGCCAAAGGCAATGACTGGGTCTGCGCATGCCCCTGGCTATAGGGCAAACCATACAATTCGCCGAAGGCCGCATTCACCAGCAAGGTATGCAAATTGGCATCGAGCAAGGCAATCGGCTCGCGCACCGCCTGCACGATTAACTGCGAGCGCTTGATCGCCAGGCTCTCGCGCACCTCCGCTTGCAGGCGCCGGCCAATCTGCCGTTCGGAGACAATCACCACGATCGCCAGCAAGACGATTTGCGCCACCGCGGTAATGCCCAGCACCAGGCTGCTATTGAGCGATTGGCGGTGGGCCTCAGTGCGGCGACTGAGTAAGGTGGCGTCCTCATTGCGGACAATACCCTCGACCACATCGTCCATCTTGAACAGGATGCCGGCGTCGCGCATGGCCTGATTGGCAGCCACGTTGTCGCCCTTTTTATGCTGCAGCATGGCCTGCTGCATACGCTCCAGGCGCCCATCGACGCGGGCGCCAAGCGCACCGATCAATACTTGTTGATCGGGGTTTTCGCGGGTCATTTCCCGTAGCTTGCCCAGCAGGGCCGGCACGTTCTTGCCGGTCTGCTCGGCGCGGGCCTGGATCAGCGGATCGGTATCGCCATTAAGCATCCGATACAACGCCGCCTCGCTGTCGCGGGTTTCATAGGCGATCTGGTACGTAAGCGATTTCACCTCGGACGAGCGAGTTACTTGCTCACCCGCTTTGAGTGCATCGCGCGCACCGCTACGCGTCACCGCATAAGGCAACGCAACGATGACTAACACCGCAAGCAACAATCCGCCTACGCGCCAGCGCAATACCACTGAGTCTTTCATGCCCCTACGAATCACCGGCTATGCCTCCGATGCACCCGCGCATGGTTACAGATATGCCTATGCGGAGGCTAGGGCCATACGGTCGAGAAGCGTTGAATAACTCAATGTGCGGAAAGCAAAAACAGCGGCCCCATCCATCGAGGCACGCGAACGACCATGACCTTGCTACAGACTTCAGACTCTGCGCACTTGCCTCTCTAGGGATAAGCGCTCATGGCCGTGGGCCGGCTCGCCGCCGCCTGCCCCCACTCGCGGTTCGGCTCGGCCTGCATCGTAAAGTGCAGCTCGCCGCCGGCGACAATCTCGCCGTGACGTAAAAATACCCGGCTTAGCGGCTGGCCGTTGAGAGTGACCTGCCCCACATAAGGATGTGCATCATCCACCGGCGCCGCGCTGACGATGAAGTCTTTGCCATTGGCCAGGTGCAAGGTCGCTCGCGAGACGAACGGCCGGCCAATAGCGTATTCGTCACTGGCCGGGGTCACCGGATAGAAACCCAGCGCGGTAAAGATGTACCACGCGGACATCTGGCCAAGGTCGTCGTTGCCGGCCAGGCCGTCGGGCTTGGGTGCATATTGGCTATCCATGATTTGCTTGAGGCGCGCCTGGGTTTTCCATGGCGAACCGGCATAGTCATATAAGTATGCAAGGTGATGGCTGGGCTCATTGCCGTGCGCATACCAGCCAATCAGCCCGGTGATGTCTTCGACGTGCTCGAAATGGGCGGGGTCGACCTTGGCGTCGAACACACTGTCGAGCTTGCGGACGAAAGTTGCGTCGCCATCCATCGCGGCGATCAGGCCGGCGACGTCTTGCGGCACATACCAGGAGTATTGCCAGGCATTGCCCTCGGTGTAGTCGCTGCCATAGCCGGCCGCATCCGGGTCAAAAGGCTCACGGAAGTTGCCGTCGCTCTTGCGTGCGCGCATAAAACCGGTCTTCGCATCGTAGGCATGGCGCCAGTTGGTCGCGCGCTGCGCAAACGTTTTCGCCACCTCGCTCTTGCCCATCGCCTTGGCCATTTGTGCCAGCGACCAATCGTCGTAGGCGTATTCCAAGGTCTTCGATGCGCCCTCGGGCTCTTTATCGATCGGCACGTAGCCGAGCTTCATATACTCGCCCAAGCCGCCGTACGGCGCATAGCTGGCACTGGCGACCATCGCGTCCAAGGCTTTTTGTGCATCGAACCCGCGCACACCTTTGATGTAGGCATCGGCGATCACCGGCACCGCGTGGTAGCCGATCATGCACCAGGTCTCCAGCCCCTGATACGCCCACACCGGCAAGATGCCAAAGGGACTGGCCTCACGTGCGGCGATCAGCGAGCGGATGAAATCGGTACTGCGATGAGGCAGCAACAGCGCCATCAAGGGCTGCTGGGCACGGTAGACATCCCATAGCGACCAGGTGGAGTAGAACTCGAATCCATCGGCACGATGCACTTGATGATCTGGCCCGCGATAGTCGCCATTGGCATCCATCGATAACGTCGGCGACAGCATCGCGTGATAAAGCGAGGTATAGAAGTTGCTGCGCATCGCTGCCGTAGCCTCGACATCGATCACTGACAAGGCTTTGTTCCACGCGGCATAGGCTTCGCCGCGACGCGCATCGAAATCCCAGCCCTGGCCATCGCTGCCGTCGAGATTGGCTAGCGCAGTGGCCTCGCTCACGGTCGAAAGCGCCACCTTTACTCCCAGTGGTTTTTTCAATGCGCCGAAATCGAACACCCCGACCAGGGCGCGGCCATTCTGCGCATCGTGATCTTCTGCTTGATGCCCGGGCCCCTTGAAGCCTTTGTAGGCTTGCTCGGTCTCGCGGTCGTACAAGGTACGCGACTGCATCGGCTGCGAGAAACGCATGGCGAAACACAGCTCGCGTCCCGGTGCCCAGCCGCGAGTCTGGCGGCAACCGGTCACCGTGCCGTCTTCATGCACGCGCAAACTGCTCCACAAAACTTTGCCGGGGTAGTCGTAGATGCTTGGGCGCAGGTCCAATAGCACATGCGCCGGCTGCCCAGTGGGAAAACTATAGCGATGCCAGCCAATGCGACGACCAGCGGCGAGTTCGGCCCGTACGTTGTAGTCGCTCAGAGTAACGGCGTAGTAGCCCGCTTCGACCTTTTCGCTGTCGTGGCTGAAGCGCGAACGGTAACCGCTGCCCGGCTGGGCCGGGTCACCGGGTTCCAGACGCACCGCGCCACTGATCGGCATAAGCAACACATCGCCCAGATCCGAATGACCCGAACCCGAGAAATGCGTATGCGAGAAACCCATGATGCTGGTATCGCCATACTGATAGCCTGCAGCCCATTTATAGCCATGCTTGAAATCGGGCATGCCGGTATCGGGCGACAGCTGGATCATGCCAAACGGCACCGTTGCGCCAGGGAAGGTATGTCCGTCGCCACCGGTGCCGATGCGCGGATCCACTTCGCTGGCATGGCCCGACGTCGCCGCCCCGGCAAACTGCGGCGACAAACTGATGGCGGCGGTCAGTAGACTCAGTAACCAAGGGAACGGTAGACGGATAGCCATACGAGTTACCTTTACGCAGGGACGTGGGGGAACGGGGATGGGGGATGAGCAACGAAACGCTGTATTTCAGTGATTCCGTCTGCGCAAGAAACAAACGTACGGCTTGCCGACAGCCGTCGTATCAGCGTGTTGCCTGCTCGTTCGAAACGCATGAATTTACGATTTCACTAACGCCCCTTTGCCATGCCCCATGCAAAGATTTAGATCGTTACAAAAGCCGCACGCTACCATCGCCTGATAACAGCGTCATGTTGCGCTGCGCGATAGACCGTGTACCTAACTGTAGTTACATTTAGATCGTTCCAATCGAGACAATCACGATGGAAAGCATCACACCGATACGCCGTAAGGTCACCTTGACTGACATCGCCGCCAGCACCGGAGTGTCACGCGCAACCGTGTCCCTGGTTTTACGGGGCAGCCCGCTGGTGAATAAGCTCACCCGCGCCAAAGTCGAAGCGGAGTTACGCCGCCAAGGCTATGTCTACAACCGTGCCGCCGCCAATCTACGACGACGCACCTCGTCCAGTATCGCGCTGGTACTCAACGAACTGGCCAACCCCTTCTTCGCCGAATTCGCCGCTGGCGTCGACGAAACCCTGGGAGCCGCGGGGTTTGTCACCTTGCTGGGCAGTACCGGTGAATCCATCGAGCGCGAACAAGCGGTATTGGCTTCGCTGATCGAGCATGGCCCCGGCGGCATCATCTTGTCCCCGGCCGAAGGCAGCGACGCGCAACAAGTGCTGGCCACTGTCGGTGCGCAGACACCGTTGCTGCTGTTCAACCGCGAACTCGGCGGCAGCCTGCCGGAGTTCGCCCATTGGGATCGCCTGATGCTGGATAACCAGCGTGGCGCCCGCCTCGCCACCGAGCATCTGATTGCGCAAGGGCATAAACGCATTGCCTTCTTCGGCGGCCATCGCGATTCCAGTTCATGTCGTCAACGCCATGCCGGCTATGTCGAGGCGATGACGGCGGCAGGTTTGACGATGGCATCGCAATGGCGTGTCGAGACCGCACCGACTCGCCTGGATGCCGCTCATCGTTGCGGCGAGCTGTTCACCCATGAGCCTGCACCGACCGCCGCCGTTTGCTACAACGACGCCGTTGCACTGGGCCTGATGCTGGGGCTGAATCAGCGCGGCTTGCAGCCTGGCCGCGACTTCGCCGTTACCGGCTTTGACGATGTCGCCGAAGCCGCCTTCAGCACGCCGGCCCTGACCACGCTGGCCACCGGCCCGCGCGAACGCGGGCGGCAGGCAGCGCGAACCATTCTGGTCCGGCTGCGTGAACCCGAAGCCGATACCAGCTTCATCGTCGCCCCCGCGCAACTCGTCGTGCGTGAAAGCAGCGCCCCACCTCGTTCGTCCTGATTCGCACAAGGAACGCTCATGGCCTTCACCGCCCCACCTTCGGCATCGTCCACCCCATCCACGTCGAGCGGCGCCGAAAGCGCGCGCTATACCGATTTTCCGCTGGCGATGGGGGTGATCACCACGATCTTTTTCATGTGGGGCTTTCTCACCTGCCTCAACGACATCCTGATTCCGCATCTGAAAGCAGTGTTCGAACTGAACTACGCCCGCGCCATGCTGGTGCAGTTCACGTTTTTCGGTGCGTACTTTCTGATGTCGTTGCCCGCAGGCCGACTGGTAGCGGCACTAGGCTATAAACGTGGCATCGTCGCCGGCCTCACCATTGCGGCGGTGGGTGCTTTCGGTTTCTGGCCCGCGGCGCAATTGCATTCTTATGAGGCGTTTCTCGGTGCGCTGTTCGTATTGGCGACAGGCATTACGGTATTGCAGGTCGCGGCCAATCCGTATGTCGCCCTGCTTGGCCCCGAACGCACCAGCTCAAGCCGGCTGACCCTGGCGCAGGCGCTCAATTCGCTGGGCACCACGCTGGCGCCCTATCTCGGCGGACTGCTGATTCTGGCGGCGGTCTCTTCGGCCATTCCGAAAGAGGTCCAGGAGGCACCCGAGACCACCCAGCTCATCAACAGTTTGAATGAGCAACCTGCAGCCCAAGCCATTCAGACGATGCAACAAGCCCCTGCCGATCGCCTTGCCGCTGCGCTAGGCGGTATCGCCGGATCGACCTTGGCCAACCTTCCCACCGATGCGCTGATCACCCAAAGCGATCGCTTGACTCCGCCCCTGCTCGGCGCCGTGCTCGATAAGCTGCCCAGTGACAAGCTACTCGCCATCTTGCATGCCCAGTCAGCCGACCGCCTGGCGGCGCTGCCCGCCGAACCCTTGGCCAAGGCGCTCGACAGCCTCACCGCGTCCCATCTCGACGATGCGCAAACGACTCAGCTCAAGCAGTTTCGCGACAGCCTGCCAACTAGCGTCAGCGACCGGCTGAAGGCGTATCGCGAACATCAGTCTGATGTGGTCAAACTGCCCTATGTCGGGCTTGGCGTCGTGTTGCTGCTGCTCGCCGTCGGCGTGTGGTTATTCAATATGCCCGCACTGACCGGGACCACTGAGCAAGCCAGTGCATCCCATCACACGCTGAGCGATGCGTTACGCCACCCGCATGTGCTGTTTGGTGTGTTGGCGATCTTTTTCTACGTCGGCGCCGAAGTCTCCATCGGCAGCTTCATGGTCAATTATCTGTCGCTGCCCAATATCGGGCAGATGAGCGAACAGGAAGCGACTCACTACGTGTCGACCTATTGGCTCGGCGCCATGATCGGCCGCCTGATCGGCTCGGCGTTGATGGTACGGCTGTCGCCGCGCAAGCTGCTGGCCGCGTTCGCCACCGTCAACATGCTGCTGGTCACGACCACCATGCTGACCCAAGGCATGACCGCGGTGTACAGCGTGGTTGCCATCGGCCTGTTCAACTCGATCATGTTTCCGACCATTTTCGCGCTGGGCATCGAACGCCTGGGTCCACTGACCGGCAAGGCGTCGAGCCTGCTCATCATGGCCATCGTCGGCGGCGCCATCGTGCCGTATGTGCAGGGCATGTTTGCCGATCACATCGGCGTGCAGCACGCATTCTTCCTGCCCTTGCTCTGTTACGCCTACATCGTGTTCTACGGCCTGCGCGGCTCGCGAATCCACGACACCGCCACACTTACCCATTGAGAACTGCTTGATGCCACGGAACATCCTCTGCTTCGGCGAAGCGCTGATTGATTTTCACAATGAGGGACAAGATTCACGAGGTTTTCCACGCAGTTTCGTGCCATTCGCCGGCGGTGCGCCGGCGAATGTCGCAGTGGCCGTGGCGCGGCTTGGCGGTGCGGCCGCCTTCGCCGGCATGCTTGGCCAGGACCTGTTCGGGGACTTTCTTTTCGATAGCCTCACCGAGGCCGGGGTCGATTGCACGGCGGTCGCGCGTACCAGCGAAGCGCATACGGCGCTGGCCTTCGTCACGCTCGATGCGCATGGCGAGCGCAGCATTTCCAAGAAGCAAGCTTCCAGAAAGCCGCGGTATTCCATGTGTGCTCCAACAGCATGACTGACCCCAGCCTGGCCGAAGCCACTCGCGAAGGTATGCGCCGTGCGCGCGCCGCGGGCGCCTTGGTCAGCTTCGATCTCAACTTGCGGCCGGCCTTGTGGCCGCAAGATAGCGATCCGCGCCCATTGCTGTGGCCTGCCTTGCATCTGGCCGACCTGGTCAAGCTCAGTGCGGAGGAGTTCGCCTATCTCGCCGTCGATGGTGAGGAGGCCACCCTGGAACAGTTATGGGCCGGCCAGGCGCGCTTGTTGGTAGTCACCGATGGCGCCAAGCCGCTGCGTTGGTTCCATCCCGATGCCGATGGCGAAATGCCGATTTATGCTGTGCCCGCGGTGGACAGCACCGCCGCCGGCGATGCCTTTGTCGGTGGCCTGCTGCACCGATTGGCTACGCTCGACGCCGCGCCGGATCAATCGCATAGCGAACGGCTCAATCACTTAGTCACCGAGCTGCCGCGCCTGCATGCCACCTTGCGTTTTGCCGCGGCCTGCGGGGCGCTTACGGTGACCCGCCAGGGCTCATTCACCGCCATGCCCAACGAAACCGACGTGCTCGCCTTTATGGAAGCTTACGCATGAATACCTCGACCGCCCCCGACTTTCGCAGCGAAACCTTCCTGCGCAATCACATCGCCCAAAGCATGGCTTTTTATCACCCGCGAGCTATCGATCCGACGGGCGGCTTTTTTCACTATTTCAAAGATGACGGCACCATTTACGATCGCAGCCATCGCCATTTGGTCAGCAGTACGCGCTTCGTCTTCAATTACGCCATGGCGGCGATCGAGTTCGCCAAACCCGAGTATCTCGATCAGGTTCGGCACGGCCTGGATTACCTGCGCGGCGTGCATCGTGACCCGAGCACCGGCGGCTATGCCTGGACGATTCGCGACGGCAAGCCAGAGGACCGCACCAATCACGCCTACGGCGTGGCTTTCGTACTGCTTGCTTACTCCTGCGCATTGAAAGCCGGTGTCGCCGAAGCCGCGGCCTGGATGGACGAAACCTGGCAATTACTGGAACAACGCTACTGGGACGCCAGCGCAGGCCTCTACCGCGATGAAGCCGACGCGCAGTGGAACTTCACCAGCTATCGCGGCCAAAACGCGAACATGCATATGTGCGAGGCGATGCTGGCGGCGTACCAAGCCAGCGACGAGGTGCGTTATCTCGACCGTGCGCTCACCCTTGCCGACCACATGACCCGGCGCCAAACGGCAAAGACTCAAGGCTTGGTGTGGGAGCACTACGACACGCAGTGGAATATCGACTGGGATTATCATCGCGACGATCCCAAGCACTTGTTCCGTCCCTGGGGTTTTCAGCCCGGCCATCAAACCGAATGGGCCAAACTGCTGCTTATTCTCGAACCGCTGCTGCTCGAACGTAACCGCGAAGAGCACTGGCTGCTACCGACCGCGCAACATCTTTTCGATACGGCACTGGCTCGCGCCTGGGACGATACCCACGGCGGCATTTGCTACGGCTTCGCCCCTGACGGCAGCGTCTGCGATGGCGACAAGTATTTCTGGGTTCAGGCCGAATCGCTGGCCGCCGCGGCGCTGCTTCATGCGCGTACGGGCCAGGCGGTATACGACGAGTGGTACATCAAGCTATGGAACTACGCCTGGCAACACTTCGTCGATCATCAGTATGGCGCGTGGTATCGCATACTCACGCAGGACAACCGCAAATACGACGATGAAAAAAGCCCGGCCGGCAAAACGGATTACCACACGATGGGTGCCTGCCACGAAGTGTTGAGCTTGATCCGCGCGGGCGGAACACCCTGAGCTCTGCAAGACGCTGCGCCATTTGGTGGCTTACAAGCTAAGTAGCAAAGCCCGATTTCACTGAGGTCGGTTAGCCATCCTTAGATAAAAATGGCCCGGGTCTGTACACCCGGGCCATACCGCGCCATTTGCTGTCACGGTGACGGGAGCTAGCGCTCCCATCGGCGTACGGCTCGCAGGGGTCGAACCGTACATCTTCCGAACCGCCATGCCTCCACGAGCGAGACGGGCGCGCTGCCCTGCATGGTTTTCGGAAGCTGGTTGTCGAGGATGACTCCTCGAACGAATACTGTGCATCTGCATAACAGCATAAGCCACCCTGATGAGAATGACATTTGTCGTGTCATGTAATCGTGAGAGTAGGCTGCCAGCCTATGGTCCATGACCATGCGACATCCCGATAGGGGCCAGGTCTGAAAATGTGACCCACATGCTTAACCGATAGCTGCGAGGCGATGGACAACATCGGCGGATAGATCGACGCGCAACCATCGCTTCGAGTGCGCTAGGCCGGGGCTTTAAAAAATGCCGCGCAGAAATAGTCCATGGCTGCCCGACCGTCTCGCTACCAGCCTTCAGCCGCGCGACCCAGCCAAGCCTGCCGCTCTATCGACACGGCCTGGCATTCAAGCGTGCCCAGACACGACTTGGTCGTGCTGCCGGAACGTCGGTCGAGAGATGGGCCGGAACGCTCCGTGCTCCACCTGGTCGAAAGCGCCGGCCATAAGAGCCACCTTGGCCATGCCGCCATCGCGTGACAGAAACGATCTGTTCGGAAGCCGGCGCTGGCATCGCCGTAGCCGATCGGCCAGACTGCGCCCCATGTTGCTCAAGCGCCTGACAAGCCAGCTCCTCCTGCTCGCTGTATCGGCGACGCTGCCGTTGGCCGCGGCCCGCGCCGCCGAGGCAAGCTATCGTTACGATACCGTGCACAGCCAAATCGTTTTCAGCATCGATCACAACGGCTACTCCCGCCCTTTCGGGCGGCTGCACATCGCCAAGGGCTGGTTGCGCTTTGACCCGGATGACTGGAGCAAGGCGGCCACCGAGCTGGATATTGACCTTGCCAGCCTGGACATGGGCGACGAAGCCTGGAACAAAGCGGTGGGCAAGCCCGACTTTCTCGACAGTGGCCACACCGCTTATGCCCACTTTGTCAGCACATCGGTGGAGCGCAAGGATGACCAGCATGGCCTGTTGCACGGTCAATTGAGCTTGCGCGGGGTAACCCGCCCGCTAAGCCTGTCGTTCACCCTGAATCGACTCGCCAAAACCATTTACGGACTGCATACCGTCGCCGGATTTTCCGCAACCGCTATGCTAGACCGCACCGATTTCGGCATCACCGCCAATCAGGGCTCGATCGGACGGAGCGTATCGGTATGGCTGGAGCTGGAGGCGATTCGCGATGACGCTGTTCAAACAGATTCAACGAATAAGGAGCAACCATGAGCCTGCGCAGCACTGACCACCAATGGGGGTTCGTCGCCAAGTTTTTTCACTGGCTGATGGCCCTGGGCATTATCGGCATCGGCACGGTCGGTTTATTGATGACCGACATGAGCCCGTCGATGAGCAAGATCAATATCTACGCGCTGCACAAGTCCGCCGGGCTCACCATTCTCGCCTTGTTTTTGCTGCGACTGCTGTGGCGCCTGATCGACCGTCGCCCTATCGATGAACCGGCCCCGCGCTGGCAACAATTTGCTGCTCACGCTACGCACGGTGTGTTGTATGTATTGATCGCAGCCGTCCCGCTGAGCGGCTGGCTGTTCAATTCGTTGCACGGTTACCCGTTGCAATGGTTTAAGCAATTCACGGTGCCGGCGCTGGCCGAAAAAAGCGATGCGTTGGCACCCTTGGCGCACGCCGCTCACGAGTATTTGTTCTGGTTGTTGATCCTGGTAATGGTTGTGCATGCCGGCGCCGCTTTGAAGCATCATGTCTTCGATAAGGACAACGTGCTGCGCCGCATGCTTCCGTTTACCAAAGTTCGTCGTGCATCGACCACTTCTCAAGGAGACCCCTCATGAAACGTCAGACCATGAAATACCTGTTGCCACTAAGCCTTACCATCGCCCTGGGCATGGGCCTGACCGGCATCGCCAGCGCCGCTGACTACAACGTGCAGGCCGCATCGAGCAAGCTCGGTTTCAGCGGTAATTTCCAGGGCACCGGCTTTGATGGCGGCTTTGAGAAGTGGACCGCCGCGATCAGCTACGACCCGGCCAAGCTGGCGGCGTCAAAGTTCGATGTCGAGGTGGATCTGGCCAGTGTCAAGACCGGTGATCATGATCGCGATAACGCGCTGCCCGGCACCGATTTTTTCAACATCGCAAAATTTCCCAAAGCGCATTTCGTCAGCACTGGCTTTCATCAAAATGGTGCGCAAGTGATTGCCGACGGTAACCTGACTTTGCGCGGGGTGACCAAGCCGGTCAGCCTCAACGTCACCTTCAAGCCGCAGGGCACCGGTGCCACACTGGACGTCGCCACCACCGTGAAGCGCCTCGACTTCGGCGTCGGCGGCGGTGACTACTCCGACACCTCGGTGATCGGCGCGGACATCAAAGTCACCGCGCATCTCGTACTCAGCGCCAAGTAAGCACCACGCACCATGGCCGATACGTTGTGGCAGCGACTGCGCGGCTGGTTGAAACCAGCTGACGCAGCCCATGCCACCACGCCTTCGGCCAGCGCACGGGCCAGCGGGGCACATGCCAAGGTGGCCGAAAGCCTGCGGCAATTGCTTGATGACCCGACCATTCCGCCCAGCATCCGCAGCGAACTCGCCACCGATTTCGGGCGAATTGAATCGATGCTTGCGCGGATCGAGCGCGAAGAATTGCATGTCGCGGTATTCGGCCGGGTTTCAGCCGGAAAATCGGCCCTGGGCAATGCCTTGCTGGGCCGCCAGGCGTTTACCGTAGGCGTGCTGCATGGCACGACTACCACCGCCGAGCACGCCTCGCTGAATCTGTCGCCGTTGAACGAAGCCGCCCAGGGCGGCCTAGTGCTTATCGATACACCAGGCATCAACGAACTGGATGGCGAAGCGCGCGAACGGCTGGCTTTTGACGTGGCCGAAGTCAGCGACCTGGTGGTTTTCGTGGCCGATGGCGACCTCACCCGCGACGAACTCGATGCGTTGAAAACCCTGGCGGCCACACAGCGTCCGTTGCTGCTGGCCCTGAACAAGGCCGATCGCTACGGCGACGATGAGCGCGAATCGTTGTTGACGCATCTGCGTCAGCGCGTACATGGCCTCATCCACGACGAAGACGTGATCGCGGTGGCCGCGCAACCTTCGCCACGCACCGTCGTCGATACCGACGCGCAGGGACACGAGCACACGCATCGTCAAGTACGCACCGCCGAGGTCGTCGCCTTGCGTGAGCGATTGCTGGCGATTGCGCAGCGCGAAGGCAAGACACTTTCCGCGTTGAATGCCGGCCTTTATGCCGGGCGGCTTACCGACCAGGTCAGCGCGCGTATCGCGGAAAGCCGCCGCGCCCTGGCCAGCCGGCTGATCCGTCACTACTGCCTGGCCAAGGGCGTAGCGGTCGCACTCAACCCTATTCCGATTGCCGACCTGCTCGCCGCTGCCGGGCTCGATGCCGCCATGGTGCTGCAACTCTCGCGGGTGTATGGCTTGCCGCTGAGCCGGGCCGAATCAGGCCGCCTGGTCGCGGTGATCTCCGCCCAGCTCGCCGCGCTGATGGGGGCGATCTGGGGCGTGCAATTACTCGCCTCCGGCCTCAAAGGGGTTAGCGCAGGCCTGTCCGTGGTGGTGACCGCGGCAGCCCAGGGTGCCTTGGGCTGGTATGCCACGGTGCTGATCGGCCGCGCCGCCGAGCGTTATCTGGTGGCCGGCAAATCATGGGGCGAACTGGGCCCGAAACGTGCGGTTGCCGAGATTGTCGCCAGCCTCGACCGCGACTCGATCCTGCGCGAAGCGCGCGAAGAAATTCTCAAGCGGCTGAAGTCGCGCTGAGGCTTATCGCCGCGAGATGACCCAGCACCTTAGGGGGCGACCGCCAGGAAACGGCGCACGGCCGCCGCATCGAATGGCCAGTCGAGCTCGCGGCCATCCAGCGAGTCGCGCAGCACCGGCACGCGGGTGCCATAGCGCTGCTCCAGCTCGTCGCTATCGTCGACCCAGATACTGTCGAAATCCGGTGCGCGTGCCTCAGCCATGACGGCCAGTGCCTGATCGCATAAATGGCAGTAATCGCGTTGGTACAAAATCAGGCCGGGCATGACTATCAACCGTGTAGGGCACGCGTAGAATAGCGGGTTCCCCCAGCCACCAGCAGCAGCGCCATGGCCGTCAGCGTATTCGACTTGTTCAAGATCGGCATTGGGCCGTCCTCCTCGCACACCGTAGGCCCAATGCGGGCGGCGGCACGTTTCGGCGAGCACTGGCTGGAAGAAAAAGGGGTGCTCGACCGGGTCGCACGGGTGCGCGCCGAACTCTACGGATCGCTGGCCATGACCGGTCGTGGCCACGGCACCGATAAAGCCGTACTGCTTGGCTTTGAAGGTCAATGGCCGGACAAGGTCAACCCCGACCACATACCGGAGATTCTGCAACGCATCCGCGGCACCGGCCGCTTGAACCTGCTGGGCAAGCGCGAGATCGAGTTCGACGAGAAGCGCGACCTGGTGTTCAACAAGCGCCAGAAACTGCCCTTCCATACCAATGGAATGCGCTTCTCGGCCTATGACGCCGAAGGCCATGAGCTGGCCACCCGCGATTATTACTCGGTGGGCGGCGGCTTCGTCGTCAACCCCGATGAGGCAGCTGAAGACCGCATCGTCGCCGACACCACGGAGCGACCGTACCCGTTCTCCAGCGGCGGCGAGCTGCTCAAGCTATGCGAGCAACACCACCTCACCATCGCTCAGTTGATGCTGGAGAACGAAAAGGTCTGGCGCAGCGAGGCCGAGATCCGCAGCGGACTGCTAACCATCTGGACGGCCATGCAAGATTGCGTCAATCGCGGCCTGCGTTCTCCCGGCGTGCTGCCGGGCGGGCTCAAGGTGGCGCGGCGCGCCCCGGCTATGGCCGAGGAGCTACGTAGCCAACCCGAAGCCGCGCTGCGCGACCCATTGACTATTCTCGACTGGGTCAACCTGTACGCACTGGCGGTGAACGAAGAGAACGCTGCCGGCGGCCGCGTGGTGACCGCGCCAACCAACGGCGCCGCCGGCATCGTGCCGGCCGTACTGCACTACTACTACCGCTTTTGCCCGAAATCGGACGAGAACGGGATCATCGACTTTATGCTCACCGCGGCAGCCATTGGCATCCTGTACAAGGAAAATGCCTCGATCTCCGGCGCCGAAGTGGGCTGCCAGGGCGAAGTCGGGGTGGCCTGCTCGATGGCCGCCGGCGGCCTAACCGCCGCACTTGGCGGCAGCCTGTTGCAGGTGGAAAACGCCGCCGAGATCGGCATGGAACACAATCTCGGCCTCACTTGCGACCCAATCGGCGGCCTGGTGCAAATCCCCTGCATCGAACGCAACGCCATGGGCTCGGTGAAGGCAATCAACGCCAGCCGCATGGCGCTCAAGA
>NZ_JAPDPE010000007.1 GCF_026283955.1 Dyella silvatica
AAAGCGCGATCATGCGGACCTTCAAGCCCCGATCCAGCGTTTTCGATCCGTACTGCTCGCCACCATCGACGCACTGAAGGGAAAAGAGAGCTAGAACGATGCCCGGATGCGCGGGGTCAGCCAGCAGGCGACCCACCGCCCGGCTTCTGACCGTTGCCTTTTCTGGATGACATGGCGACCGCCAGGACGCGCCAAGCGCGTAGTTCGGCGCCACCCAGATGAAACCGAATCACCTCGCGCATCATGTTGCGTAACGCGGCAAGGCCAGCGGCGTCCGGCATCCTATCCTGCGCCAGGGCAAGCAGGTCGCTGCCGCGCGAGGCAGGCGGCGCACTGGCAGCACATGGCACCGCGCCCTGCTCGACCTGGTAACGATAAAACTGTCCCGGCGCCAGCGGGTCACCCGTTTCGGCCTCGATCTCTAGTTGCAGGCCGTAGCCAAGTGCCTCTAGCAAGTCGCGCTCAAACCGCCGCAGGCTCCAGGCCAGCGATTCACGCGAGGCCAGCCTGGGCAGGGTTTGCGCATAGGCAGTGAACAACTCAGGATGCGGATCCTGGCGCCCAGTCAGGCGCACCACCAGTTCGTTGAGATAAAGCCCGGCCAGGCCCGCATCACCCAGAAGCCGCGGCGGCATCGCGATGGTCTCTGCGCTTAGCAGCGTGGCCAGCTCGCCACGCAAGAGCAGATCCAGCGCCAGCGGCTGAAACGGTTCCAGTTGCGAACGCTGCAACCGCGATCGCTCGCGGCGTACGCCACGCGCCACGACACCCAAGCGGCCATGATCGCGGGTGAGGCATTCAAGTAGCAGCGAGGTTTCGCGGTAAGGCCGCGCATGCAGCACGTAGGCAGGTTGCTGTTCGAGGCGCATGTCGTGGAGGAGACACCAGAGTGAGGAAAGTTGGCGCTGAGCCTGCCTTACACGTTAACAGCCACGGGTGGCCTTCTCCGCGCGCCCTATTCTGCGCACTCAGTCCGTATAGCCAAACTTCTTCAGCATGGACTCGTCGTCGACCCAGCCCTCGCGTACTTTGACCCACAGCTTCAAGAAAACCTTGCGTTCGAACATGCATGGATTTCAGCGATGCCATCGTCACGATCGGTGAACTGTTCGATTTCGACGGTGGTGGCGTAAGGCAACTCCTGATCCAGCCGCAGCATCAATTGCTCGCGGACCATTTCTGCGGCCAGGAATCGCTCGCTGCGATCGGTTACCTCATCATCGCCATAGACCGGCGGCTGCACCGGCAAGCGGCTGAGAATGCCCTTCTCCAGCTCTTTCAGGCCTTTTTGCTTAAGCGCGCTGACGTAGTAGATCTCGTCAAAACTGTGCTTGGCGACCAGGTCGGCGACAAACGGCAGCATTACCGTTTTGTCCTTGGTCAGATCAACCTTGTTGATTACCAATAAGCGCGGCGTTTTCTGCTCGACCAAGGCATCGTAAAGTGCCTCGTCTTCATCCGTCCAACGACCGGACTCGATCACCTGCACCGCCAGATCCACTTCGCTGATCGCCGAACGAGCCGCTCGGTTGAGGCTGCGGTTCATCGCCCGCTTGGCCCCTCGGTGCAGGCCTGGCGTGTCGACATAGAGAATCTGCCCAGCCTCATTGGTGGCGATGCCGAGAATACGGTGGCGGGTCGTCTGCGGCCGTGGGCTTACGATGGATAAGCGGAAGCCGATCAATGCATTGAGCAAGGTCGACTTGCCTACATTCGGGCGGCCGGCCAAGGCGACCAGGCCACAGCGGAAGTCATCGTGCGGCAAGGGTAGCGCACCGGTGCCTTCCAGGCTGATGTCGTCGTTGTCATTCATTTTTTCAGTTCCTGCAATTGACGCAACACGATTTCAGCGGCGTCTTGTTCGGCGGCGCGGCGACTGCCGCTATGGCCTTGGGCGTGGATGGGCATCGGCTCGACAATCTCGCAGGAGACGTCGAAGGTCTTGGCGTGATCTTCGCCACGGCTATCTTTCAGTTCGTAAAGCGGCAACGGCAATCCACGCGCCTGCAACCACTCCTGCAACCGGGTTTTTGCGTCCTTGGACGAACGAGGTATCGCGGCAATGCGCGGCTCGAACAAGTTTCGCACCGTTTCGCGGCAAGCGGCGAAACCACCATCCATATAGACCGCGGCGACGACCGCTTCGAAGGCGTCCGCAAGAATCGAATCGCGGCGAAATCCACCGCTTTTCAACTCGCCAGGACCTAATTTCAACTCATCGCCCAGCTCTAGTTCGCGAGCAATAACCGCCAAGGCCTGACCATTGACCAGCTGCGCGCGCAGTCGCGATAACTCGCCCTCACTGGCATTGGGATGTACTTCGTAAAGCAATTCGGCGACGACTACACCAAGCAGTGCGTCGCCAAGGAATTCCAGCCGCTCGTTATTTGGCTTGCCGGCACTGCGGTGTGTAAGCGCCAGCTGGGCCAGTGATGCATCACGAAAGCGGTATGTAAGTCTCGTCAAACTGTCAGCCTAAGTCTATTGAGCCAAGTTGCCTTGCAACGTCACGCTCTTTTCAAAATGCAGCAGGAAATCGATGTTGTAGAGGAACGGTACGCGCTTTTCGTAAGTCACGTTCAACTGCGCGGCATTGCCGGCGCGCTTGATGGTGATGTCCTTGGGTTGCACGGCGCCGTCGGCGTACTGGAAATCCAGTTTGCGCATCAAATCGCGACGGACGTCTTCCAGTGACTTACCTTCCACCCCTTCCGTCGCCAGCTGGGTCATGGCTTTGCTCACGCCCATGAATTCAGTGTAGGGCGGCAGCAATTTCATGACCATGTAGGCAAAAAAGCCTGCAATCGCCAACACAAACAAAAAACCGATTAACGTGATGCCCGATTGCTTCGCTTTCATAGTCCCCTCGCTATGGTTCTAGGCGGTGTTTCACCGCCCGTTATCTGTCTTTGTCTATGGCTGGTTGCACCGCCGGAACAACGCTCCCCCGGCCAGCACAACCGCCGCCGCGTACTCTGCCTAGCGGCTATCGATACTGCCATCCACCAGGTCACGGATCGCAACATCCGTGACCTGCTTTATTGCCTTAATGAATGACCCGGCCAATACGGTCATAGGCAATCCCGCTGCCATTCAAGCTCATCCAGATCAGGAACGCCTTACCGGCAAGATTCTCTTCCGGCATGCAACCCCACCAGCGGCTGTCGGTGCTGTTGTAGCGGTTATCACCCATCACCAGATAACAGCCTGCCGGCACCTCCGAGGGCACCCGCTGATTGGGGATCGGTGGTGGCGTGGTGTAGGCCGGCATGCGCGCGGTCAGGTGGTTGACCGTGCCCAGGTGCTCGTTCCATACGGTGGCGCCCATATCCAGCATCAGACGCGATTCGTCACGCTTCGGATTACCCACATAAGGGCCAACCTCATCGGCATTCACCGGCTCGCCATTGATAAGCAGCTGATCACCGTGCATTTCTACGTGGTCACCGGGCAAGCCGATGATTCGCTTGATCCAGTTCTGGTTCGGCACGGGGGCATGGGGATCGGCGCAGCTTTGATCGCCGCTGCGTACCTGCTTGCCGCCATCCGTGCAGATATAGCCCGGAAAGCGGAATACCACCACGTCACCGCGCTTGGGCTCGCCCAGGCTGATGATCTTGTTATTGAACGCAGGCACGCGCAAACCATAGGCAAACTTGTTCACCAGGATGAAATCGCCCACGTCCAGGGTCGGCATCATCGAGCCGGATGGAATACGAAACGGCTCTGCGACAAAAGAGCGCAACAGCAGTACCGCCAACATCACCGGAAACAGCGAACGAGCCCAGTCCACCGCCACGGGTTCGCCGACTTCTTGCCCAGCCGCTACCGCCTTGGCCTTGCGCGCCTTGTAAAAAAACAGGCGATCCAACGCCCAAACCACACCGAACAATACGGTGAGGCCGAGCAATATCGCCGAAAAATCGAAATCCATACTTGCTCCTAGTGAAGCAGGGAATGACGAATGGAAAGTACAGAATGAAAAAAGCCAGTAACCCGCTGCAAGGTTACTTTAACCATTCTCCACGCTCTCTTCCTTGATCCTGCCTTATTTGTCTACTTTCAACACAGCAAGGAAGGCTTCCTGCGGGATCTCCACACGGCCGACCTGCTTCATGCGCTTTTTGCCTTCTTTTTGCTTTTCTAGCAATTTCTTTTTACGGCTGATATCGCCGCCATAGCACTTGGCCAGCACGTTCTTGCGCAGCGCCTTCACAGTGGAGCGGGCGATGACCTGGGCACCGATAGCGGCCTGGATCGCCACATCGAATTGCTGACGCGGGATCAGATCTTTCATCCGCTCGACCAGGTCGCGGCCACGGCGATCAGCGTGACTACGATGCACAATCAGGCTTAGGGCATCGACACGGTCGCCATTGATAAGCACATCGGTACGCACGAACGGACCTGCTTCAAACCGCTCGAAGTGGTAATCCATCGAGGCATAGCCACGCGAAACCGATTTCAACCGATCGAAGAAATCGAGCACCACTTCGGCCAAGGGCATCTCGTAGCTGATCTGCACCTGGGTCGCCAGGTATTGGATCGAACGCTGTACGCCACGCTTTTCTTCACACAAGGTGATGATGTTGCCGATGTAATCCGGCGGCGTGAGGATGTTGGCGACGATGATCGGCTCGCGAATCTCCTGCACTTGCGGTGATGTCGGCAACTTGGCCGGGTTATCCATCATCAGGATCGAGCCGTCGGTCTTCAGCACTTCGTAGACCACGGTCGGGGCGGTGGTGATCAGATCGAGGTCGTATTCCCGCTCCAGTCGCTCCTGCACGATTTCCATATGCAGCATGCCGAGAAAGCCGCAGCGAAAGCCGAAACCCATGGCCTCGGAGCTTTCCGGCTCGAAGAACAACGCCGCGTCGTTCAAGCGCAGCTTATCCAGTGCCTCGCGCAAGGCTGGGTAATCGTCTGCGGACACCGGGAACAAGCCGGCGAAGACACGTGGCTGCATATGCTGAAAGCCGGGGAGCGGCTTATCGGCTGGCTTGCTGGCCTGGGTCAGCGTATCGCCCACCGGCGCGCCATGAACATCCTTGATCGAGGCGTTGATCCAGCCCACCTCGCCGGGCCCCAGCCGGTCAAGTTTTTTACGCTTGGGCGTGAATACACCGACGTCGCTGACTTCATGGGTGCGTCCGGTGGACATCACCAACAGCTTGTCGCCGGGCTTGATCTCGCCCTGCATGATGCGTACCAGCGAAACCACGCCGAGATAATTGTCGAACCAGGAGTCGATAATCAGCGCTTGCAGACGATCGGTATCGCGCGGCTTGGGCGGCGGACTGCGCGCAATGATGGCCTCCAGCACCTCGACTACATTCAGCCCGGTTTTGGCGCTGACTGACACAGCATCAGTGGCGTCGATACCAATGACCGCCTCAATCTCGCCCTTGACCTTCTCTGGATCAGCGGTCGGCAAGTCGATCTTGTTAAGCACCGGCACCACTTCCAGGCCCTGCTCTACCGCGGTGTAGCAGTTGGCGACCGATTGGGCTTCAACGCCCTGAGCGGCATCGACTACCAGCAACGCGCCCTCACAGGCAGCGAGCGAGCGGCTGACTTCGTAGGAAAAATCGACATGGCCCGGGGTGTCGATGAAATTCAGTTGATAGGTTTTGCCGTCACGCGCCGTATACGGCAGCGATACCGACTGGGCTTTGATGGTGATGCCACGCTCGCGCTCGATCGGATTATTGTCGAGCACCTGTGCCTCCATCTCGCGCTCGCTCAAACCGCCGCAGATCTGGATGATGCGGTCGGCCAAGGTGGACTTGCCGTGATCGATATGGGCAATGATGGAGAAGTTACGGATCAGTTCCATGGACTACGCTGGCTGCGTTTACCGCCATGCGCGGTACGCAGGCAGCGTATCGCCGGGATGGCGATACGAACTGAGCATTATCGCAGGGAAAGGCTGAAGCTCGGGGATGGCGTCACCCAAGCTACCGCCAGAGGAGGTCAGCTCCCGTCGGGAACTGACCTCCGACCAGCCGCCGAATCAATTGTCTTGCTTATCGTCAGGGGTGGTCAGGCCGATAAAACTGCTCTGATCGCCACGGCGCACGAGCAATAGCACCGTATCGCCAGCTTTCAGACCCTTGGTTGCATCGTGAAAGGCAGAGGCACTGCCTACCGGTCGCTGGTTGACCATCTGAATCACATCGCCCGGGCGCAGCCCTGCCTTGGCTGCCACCCCACCGGTGATATTGGCGATACCCACGCCCTCACCTGGCTTCAGGCCCGCTTGCTGGCGCGCGTCGCCGTCTAGATCTTGCACCGTGATCCCTAAGGCGCTGGAACCGCCATGGGCCGCGGGCTGCCCACTGCCGCTGTCGGCAAGCAAGGCACTCTTATCGCGCGGCATCTCGCTGATCGTGACGCCAACATCCTGCTTTTTGCCATCGCGCAAAATTTGTACAGTGGCCTTGCTACCTGGCGGGGTTATGCCGACCAGTGGAGGCAGATCCACGGACTGATTAATGCTCTGCCCGTTGTACGCAAGAATGATGTCACCGCGTTTGATGCCGGCCTTTTCTGCCGCACCACCCGGAGTCACCTCGGCCACAATAGCGCCATTGCTGTCGCCTAACTTGAGCGCCTTAACCGCGTCATCGGTAAGTGGCTGCACGGACACACCCAGCATGCCGCGCGAAACATAGCCCTTACCCTTGATTTGCTTGACCACGTTCATGGCCACATCGATGGGGATCGAAAAGGCCACGCCGAGGTAACCGCCGGTGTTGGAGTAAATCTGTGAGTTGACGCCAACCACCTTGCCCTGCAAATCAAATAGCGGGCCACCGGAATTGCCCCGATTGATCGGAACGTCGGTCTGGATAAATGATGTATAGGGTTGATCCTGGCTACCCAGGTTGCGTCCCACCGCACTCACGATGCCCTGGGTCACGGTGTAGTCGAAACCGAAGGGCGAGCCAATGGCCAGCACCCATTGCCCCGGCTTCAGCCCACGGGAGTCGCCAATGCTTACCGCCGGCAGGTTGCCGCCGGCGTCCACCTTGAGCAGCGCGATATCGTATTGCGGGTCGCTGCCGACCACCTTGGCCGTCAGTGTGCGCCGGTCTTGCAGTCGTACCGTTACCGTATCGGCGCCATCGACCACATGTGTATTGGTCAGGATGTAACCATCGCTGGAGATGATAAAACCCGACCCCAGCGAGGTCCGGGCCTGCTCCTCGGGCGAGGGCATCGTCGGCATACCGAAGAAGCGCCGAAACATATCCATTTGCGCATCGTCGTCCGGCATGCCCGGCATCGACCTTTGCGTAGTCGCACGATTTTTGCGTGCTGGCTTGCCAGTGTATTTGCCTTCGACATGGACTACCGCAGGCGCATTCGTCTGCACAATACCAGTGAAATCTGGCAAGCCGGACATGGCCGGAGCATTCTGCGCCTGCACCCCACCAGCGGCTGCAAGACTCACCAGTGCGCAACAAGCCAAGGTACGCAACATGGGTCGACTCATGATTTATCTCCTCCTCGGGTTATCGGACACACCGCGTCCGACCCACGATGAGTACCGGGCGCGATGAGGTATTTGACTAAGAAGCCAAGGATCGAATCCAAGGCATGTTTTCCAAGTGAAACTGTTTGCGCAAAAAGCACGCGTCAACTTGGCTGGTACACAAGGATGCCCGTACGCATTCAAAGCACCTGATACAAAACTCAGGTCATTGGGCGGCGCTAGCGGGTACCCGTTGTTGCGAGGGGTTCGGCACCGTTGATTGATCCGGGTGAATCAACAACAGGTAGCTGCCATCGCCATTGTTAATGGTGCGAGGGCGCTGCCCAAATTTTGGCGACAACTGGTACGGCGACAAATTATTGGGCGAGAAAAGTTGCGTGCCATCGCTGCCGTCCAGGGTAGCCGAGGCCGGCTGACTGAGCTGCGAGGGCAAAGAGGTATAGCTGCTCAACCAGGGCGGCGCCGAAGCTGGGCTGTGTTGGACAACGGATCCAGAGGCCGTGGTCATCCCCTGACTGTTGGCTGCAACCGAAGGCATGGAGCGATCTGCATCCGGCCCTGCCGGCTGAGCGACCATCAGGGCGGCAACCGCCACACTGGCGGCAATGGCGCCACCGGCTGACCAGCGCAGCCAATGCCTGCGTGCGGCTGGCTGGGCAACGCCGCTTTCTAGTTCAATTGCAGCCATGACGCTAGCGGCGAATCCAGCTGAAGCCAGCGGCGGCAGCTCCCGGCGCAAGCCGTCACGAGCCACGTGATAACGAGCCCAGGCCTGCTGCTGCGGCTTGTCGTGGTCCAACCGGCGCAAGAGGAAACGCAGTTGCTCGGCGGATAGTTCGCCGTCCATAGCGGCGGAAAGGTTTTCGCGATGGGCTTCAGTCATGGTGTCCGATCCTCGCGGTCCGACAGCATCGGCCGCAGCTTCTCATCAATGGCCTCGCGTGCGCGAAAAATACGTGAACGCACCGTGCCTATAGGGCAAGACATCGCTTCTGCGATCTCTTCGTAACTCAGTCCGTCCACTTCGCGCAGCGTAATTGCCGTCCGTAGTTCTTCAGGCAGGGCTTGGACAGTGGCAAATACGGTTTGTTCAATCTGTTGCCGCATTAATTCACGTTCAGGGGTGGCGCTTTCGTACATCCGCTCGGCACCTGGCACGAAAACAGCATCTTCGACATCGATGTCGCCGGTGGGTGGGCGGCGCCCCATCGCCACCAGGTGATTTTTTGCCGTGTTCACGGCGATCTTATACATCCAGGTATAGAACGCACTCTCGCCGCGGAACGAGCCGATTGCCCGCCAGGCGCGCACAAAGGCCTCTTGCGCGATGTCTTCACATTCCGCATAGCTGTTCACATAACGCGAGATCAGGGCAATGATCTTGTGCTGGTACTTGCGCACCAAAAGATCAAAAGCCCGTTTGTCCCCGTTTTGGACACGCTCGACCAATGCGCGATCCAGTTCGTTCTCGCCCATCCGGGCCATCTCCTTCGTAACTTCTATCACTCGCTTGGATGCCGCTGGATGGGAACGATGTGCTCAGACAAGCATCTCGCTTCCAAGTTCAGCATCATAGCCAGCATTGGCTCGAGCAAGGCATGCCGGCTTCTTGCGAGATGAATAGCAGCACCTCAAATGACCTGCATAGCCCCTGAAGTGGCAGAAATGCGGGCATGGGCCGGCGATGCAAGCCGGCCGCTAATCGCTTTAAGGCGCTGTCGAGGTAAGTAAGCGTTGGCGCTCAAACAGGAGTTTTTCGAAGCCTGGGGGGGGCAGCGGCCTGCAGAAAAGGTAACCCTGCAGCTCATCGCAATGGTTGGCCTGAAGAAAGCGCAGGTGCTGTTCGATCTCCACGCCTTCAGCTACCACACCGCGCTTAAGCCGGTGCGCCATCTCGATCGTGGTACGGACAATCGCCTCATCGTCCGGGTCTACCCCAATATTGCGCACGAAACTTTGGTCGATCTTGATCCGATCGGCCGGCAATTTGCGCAGATAATCCAACGAAGCCGCACCGGTACCGAAGTCGTCGATGGCGATGCGGCAACCCAATCGCCGCAGCCCCTGCAGGTTCTCGACCAGATTGGGGGCCGCCTTGATGCTGATGCTTTCGGTAACTTCCATTTCCAGCAAATTGGCGTCCAGCCCGGTCTCGTCCAGCACTCTGGAGACTATTTCCAGCAGATTGGATTGCATCAGCTGCACCGCCGACAGGTTCACGCCCAGGCGCAGACGCAAGCCAAACTGACGCTCCCATGCCTCGGCCTGGCGACAGGCGGTGCGCAGCACCCATTCGCCAATCGAGATGATCAGGCCGGTTTCCTCCGCCAGGGGGATGAAAAAACCCGGGCCGATAAAACCCAGTTCTGGGTGCTCCCAGCGCACCAGGGCCTCCATCCCGACGATGTCTTCGCTTACTGCATCAACCTGCGGCTGGTAGAACACGCGCAACTCGCCGTTATGCTCAGCGTGGCGCAGGCGAGATTTCAACGCCAGATTCTGCTGCTGGGCCTGCTCGGTACTTACCTCGTAAATCTGGAAGTTGTTACGCCCCAGACTCTTGGCTGCGTACATCGCCTCATCGGCGTGCTTGAGTAGGGTTTCCGCATCAGTGGCGTCGTCGGGGAAAAAACTGACGCCGATCGACGCGGTAATTTGCAGTTCGGTACCGTCATCGATACGTAAAGGCGCCTCCATCACTTGAACGATTTTCTCAGCAATGCGCAGCACGTCTTCGCTTTTCACGATATGCCGCAGGATCACGATGAACTCGTCCCCGGCATACCTGGCGACCGTATCGGAGGCGCGAACGCTTCCGCGCAAGCGCTGCGTCGTGGTCACCAACACCTGATCGCCAATACTGTGCCCAAGCGTGTCGTTAATCGTCTTGAAGCGGTCCAGGTCGACGAACAACATGGCAAAGCACTCACCCGTGCGATTGGCCTCACGGATGACCATGTCCAGGCGGTCGTTGAACAACAAACGGTTTGGCAACCCGGTGAGCGCGTCGATCAGGCCCTCCGCGCGCCCTTGCTCTCGCGTGCGGCGCAGCTCCAGCGCATGCGCGAAACGGGCAGCCGCGCAGCGCAGGACCGGCTCGAGAATCTTTAGCTCACCAAAGGGCCGGCGACTGCCTGCCAATAATGCCCCCAGCACGCTGCGCCGCTCGTCCAAAAGAGGAATGCCGGCAAAACCACTCAGCTTGAGCTGATCGAGTAATGGGTCCACCGCCGCCAGGCGCCCGGCATCACTCTGGTGCAGCATGGCCTGACCAGCCAGCACCAGGCGCAAGGAACTTTGCAGGCCAGGGCCAGGCCAAGCCAACTCAGCGCCGCGCCACAGCTGCACTAGTTGAGCTGGCGCACCACTATCTTCGGGTCGGGCAAACCAGACAGCCAGATAATCCAGGCCCAGTTCCTCGTAGAGCAAATGCGCGGTCGTCGCCAGACCATCGTTGTCGTTGCTGGAACCGAAGATACGTGCAACCAGCGGCAGCGCCACCTCCGCTCGCACATAAGCGCGATCGCTACGAAAGACCATCGCCACGGCCTCGCGGCCGCTGTGACGTATCCGCCTTGCACTGACCTCACCGCTATCGAAACCGTGCACCGAGCGCCGGCGACAAACATGCCAATGCCGGGGATTTTCAACCAGGGACTGCGTAGCTACCCCATCGTCGATAGGCAGTACTTCGTGCAGCGGCAGCTCAAGTAAGCCTGCGGCGGGCAAGCCGCTATGCCGAATCAAGGCCGGACTCAACTCAAGCACCCGGTCACGCACAGGGTCGGCAATCAACCATTCGTTATCGATGTCTTCGAAAGCGAATCGATAATCCCAGGTCTCAGCCGCGGATGTTGAGGCTTGCCCAGCCTGCGGCTCGGTGCGCTGCAGCCAGCGCCAGCGCGCAATGAGCTCGCTATCGATTTGCGAAGCGTGAAGCCAATCGAATACCCCTGCGGGCAGCTGGGCTGGTTTTACCGTGGCATCTGCTGTCAGCACGGCGATCAACGGTGCGTCGGCACATGCCGACAGGCGCCGCAATGACTCGACACTGGCCAGTGCGTCGCGGCCATTCCCGGCAAACACCACGACGATAAGCGAAAGCGGCGGCCGCCCGTCCAACAAGACGCTTGCGTGAGCCGCATCTTTAGCCAGATGAACCGTGAGGTGCCCCTCCCGATCCATGATCTCGAACAGCGCCCGGCGCAGCTCACGCTGGGCAGCGACCACGAGAATGCCTGCATGGGTCGTCATCAAGGACGTCAGAGCAGCCAGCGGCCGTCGCGCAAGCGCGGCCGCAGCTCTGGCTTGAGCGCACAATCGAGCCGCACAATCACATCACTCAGGCTATTGATGAGCCCGGCGGGGGCATCCAGCAAGACGACCCGGCGCACGTGCCCCGTTTGTACCCGCGCCAATTGGCGTAGCAAATTAAGGTCGACCGGAAGCAACGGTTGCTGCAGCCCCTGCAACAAATACACACCAAAATGGATACTTTGTTGCACCAAACGTAGAACCTGACCCAGCCGCTGGCTGCCGGGCACACGTGCGTGGGCCTCTCGCAGGCTATCGAGCCCGATCTCCGGCTGCCACAGATAAACCGATTGCCCGGAATGCCGCACCAATGTTCTGAGCTGATCGATCAGCACCTCGGAGTCGCCCCCTTCAAGCACCACCAAGCTACCGGGGGCAGCAAGGATGCTCTCGAAAATCTCGGCGCCGGTCTGGATGGGTGCAGTGGTTAGGGTCATGTCCATCGCGACGTAAAGTACGCACTCTCCAGGGAATCACAATAGCGGCATGCAAGCCTCGGGCTAATCACCGCTCAATTCCATGCGTCAGTGCACAAGAGCTGAAACGATTAGGCCCACACGGCAAGGTGTGCCCGACGGCCGGTCCTGGATAGCATCTCACTTTTACAGAATTTTCATGAGTGGGCCGCCGGTGCCCAGTGTCTCGCAATCATCGCTACGGGAAGGTATGGTGCAACGATTCTCAGCCACGCTTTATATCCCTATGTTCGAAGGATTGCGCTTCAATCACTGGAAAACGAGCCTGGATGACAGTGGCATTGTCACCCTGTCCCTTGACCGGGCCGAAAGCAACGTCAATGCCATCTCGCGCGCCGTGCTCGACGAATTGGGCCAGATCGTCGAGCGACTGGCTATCGAGAAGCCGGCCGGGGTACTTATCCACTCGGCCAAGCCGTTCGGGTTTGCCGTAGGCGCCGACGTCAAAGAGTTCGTCGAATACGCCAAACACGGCACGGTGCTCGAAAACATCGAGAACGGTCAACGCGTGTACGAAGCGCTGGCGCGCCTGCCCTGCCCTACGATCGCAGCGATACACGGCGCCTGCATGGGTGGCGGTACCGAGCTGATCCTGGCTTGCCGTCAACGCATTGCGGTAGATGACGACAACACCCGAATTGGTCTGCCCGAAGTCATGCTGGGCATTCACCCGGGCTGGGGTGGTACGGCACGCCTGCCAAGGCTGATTGGCGCCACCGATGCTTTACCGGTCATGCTTACCGGTAAAGCGCTGTCTGCCAAGCGGGCGTTGGCCCTGGGCGTGGTTGACCGGCTCGCGGCAGCCAATGAGTTACTGGCCGAAGCTCGCAGCCTGTTGCGTCGCCCGCAGGTACGTCCGTTGGCTTTGCGCGCCAAAGCCTGGGCCACCAATCTGTGGCCGGTACGTCAACTGCTGGCGCCAATGGTGCTTAAGCAGACCGCCGCCAAAGTGCGCAAAGAACATTATCCCGCGCCCTTCGCCATGATCGAGCTGTGGCGGCGAGGCGGCTCCAGCATCCAGCAAAGGCTGAAACTGGAGGCACGCTCCGTCGCCAAGCTGGCCGAAACCAGTACGGCGCAGAACCTGATCCGGGTGTTTTTTCTACAAGAACGCCTGAAGGGTCAAGGCAGTGGCGCAGAACACGGCATCGAACATGTGCATGTCGTCGGCGCCGGTGTCATGGGTGGCGATATTGCGGCATGGATCGCCCTGAAAGGCTTTCAGGTCACCCTGCAAGATCGCGAGATGAAATACATTCAGCCCGCTCTTGATCGTGCACAACAGCTATACGAAAAGAAGCTCAAGGCGCCCGTAAAAGTCGAGGCCGCGGTCGCCCGACTACGCGCAGACGTCGACGGCAACGGCGTGAGCTCGGCAGATCTGGCGATCGAGGCTATTTTCGAAAACGCTGAAGCCAAGCACGCGCTCTACGCCATCATCGAGCCGCAGTTTCAGGCGACAGAAATCCTTGCCAGCAACACCTCCAGCATCCCGCTCGACGAGTTGCGCCACGGCCTGACATCACCACAGCGCTTTCTGGGCCTGCACTTTTTCAACCCCGTCGCACAGATGCCGCTGGTTGAAGTGGTGCGCCACGATCAGCTGGATCCGGCGATCGAGAAACGGGCATTGGCCTTCTGCAAGGCACTGGGCAAATTGCCGGTGGCGGTTAAAGGCACGCCTGGGTTTCTGGTCAATCGCATTCTGATGCCGTATCTGCTTGAGGCTATCCGCCTGTACAGCGAAGGTGTGCCTGGCCCGGTGCTGGACAAGGAAGCAAAGAAGTTCGGCATGCCGATGGGACCGATCGAACTAGCCGACACGGTTGGCCTGGATGTCTGCGCCTCGGTGGGTAAAGAACTGGCCCCCTTCCTCGGCCTGGAATTGCCTGCGGGGCTGGAGGACAAACTGCAAAACGGCAAGCGTGGCAAGAAAGACGGCCAGGGCTTGTACATATGGCAAGAAGGCAAGCCGCTGAAACCCGAAGTGGATCCGGATTACGTCACGCCGCCCGACTTGCAGGACCGAATGATTCTGCCCATGGTGAATGAGGCCGTGGCCTGCCTCAATGAAGGCGTCGTTGATGACGCCGAGCTACTGGATGCCGGGGTGATCTTCGGCACTGGCTTCGCACCATTCCGCGGCGGCCCGATCCAGTATTTGCGCGCCGAGGGCGTTAGCGTCATCAAGAGCAAATTAGAGACTCTGGCCCAACGATACGGCGAACGCTTCTCGCCAAAAAGCGGATGGGACCACCCTGCGCTCACACAAAGCGGCTTCGATTTACCTGCCCGTCCACCGACATCATCCGACAGTCACTGACGGCATCCTGAGCAAACAAAACGCCCGGTCTAAACCGGGCGTTTTCGTTAGCGCCATACCCTGCACCACGTACGGCGTGTCACCACATCAAATCGTCCGGCACACCGTCGTCACCCACCCCGGCAGCGCCCGGTTCGACCAATAACGCCAATTGCTGCGCATCAATATCGCGCACCTGCTCGGCGATTTCCCGGCTGACCAGCATGTAGCGCCCGGCCTGCTGCACCACGCCAAGTTCGCCCGCAGTCAACGCTGCCAACTGGGCGGTATCGACATGCATACGGCGGATCTTTCCGCCGTACTCAAAATGACGAACCTGATCGGCATCCGCCTTGTTCAGAGCATTGCCGAGCAACAACTGATGAATCTTCTGCTTGCGCTCGCGTTTGATTCGCGCCAGCTCGGCGGCCTCTTGCTCTGCGCGCTTACGCTCGCCAGCTTCGGTCTGGGCACGGATCGCATAGGCCTTGGCCAGGTCGATCTCGTCCTGGCTTTTGCGTGGAGCGTGGTCCTTATTAGGCGGTCGGGCACCCTGCGACTTGCCGTTGCCGCCCTGAGGTTTGCTGCCTTTGTATGGCGGCTTGCCTCCTTGATGCGGCGGGCGTTTTTGCTCGGTGACCTGTTTGACGATACCGCTTTTTAGCAGTTGATCGCGCAGGGATTCGGCCATGGTCGGAACTCGTTAGCGTTAAATAGTAGCGTTGAACAAAGATCAATAATGTGGAGGCGGCGGCTCATTATGCGGGTCGTCCCCGTGAGACAAACGCATCGACGAAAGCTCGTTTCGCAAATCGTGAATCAAACGCTCCAACATGGCGATACGCTGTGATTGATCGGCATCGGCGTTAGCCAAGGCACTCACCGTATCGTCGATGAAAGTGAGCCGCACTTCCAGCTCGGTCAGACGTTGATCCAATGACAGCTCGGACACGATCAAGCCCTCAAACTGCGGCCACGGCCGATGCCGTAGTACGCCAGACCGGCCTCTTCCACCTGAGCCGGGTCGTACAGATTGCGTCCATCGAAAATAGCCGGGGTGGCCAGGGCGGCGCGGATACGGTTGAAATCGGGACTGCGGAACGCTTTCCACTCGGTGACGATCGCCAGCACATCCGCGCCTTCCAGCGCCTGATAGGCGCTATCGCACAACTGCAAATTTGGCTGTCCTGCATAAAGGCGCCGGGTTTCTTCGGCGGCCTGCGGATCAAAAGCACGTACCTTGGCCCCCGCCTCCCATAGTGCCGCCATCAGATAACGGCTGGAGGCCTCACGCATATCGTCGGTGTTCGGCTTGAACGCCAACCCCCATAGCGCCACGGTCTTACCGGCAAGATGGCCGTCAAGGTGACGCGAGATAAGCTCGAACAATTTGCTTTTTTGATCGTGATTGACCGACTCAACCGCATTGAGCAAACGCGCGTTGTAGCCCACATCACGTGCCGTACGCTCCAGCGCCTGCACGTCCTTGGGGAAACAGGAGCCACCGTAACCCGCGCCTGGATAAATAAAGTGGTAGCCGATACGTGGGTCGGAACCGATACCTTGCCGCACCAGCTCCACATCGGCGCCTACCCGCTCGGCGATGTTGGCAATCTCATTCATAAAGCTGATCTTGGTCGCCAGCATGGCGTTTGCCGCGTACTTGGTCAGCTCAGCCGAACGCTCATCCATCACCACGGTGCGTTCATGGTTACGATTGAACGGTGCGTATAGCTTGCGCAACATACCCACTGCTCGCTCACTCGAGCTACCGATGATGATCCGATCCGGACGCAGGCAATCCTCGACCGCATCACCTTCTTTCAAAAACTCGGGGTTCGACACGACGTCGAATTCAACCGTTGCGCTTCGCGCCGCCAGCTCGGCCGCCACGGCATTCCTTACGCGATCGGCGGTCCCTACCGGCACGGTGGATTTGTTCACCACCACGGCGTAGCAGTCCAGGTGCTGGCCAATGCTTTTGGCTACACCGAGCACATACTGCAAATCAGCACTGCCATCCTCATCAGGTGGCGTACCAACGGCAATGAAAATGATTTGCCCATGAGCAATGGCGGGCAATGGATCCGTAGTGAAATCGAGCTGACCGCTAGCGTGATTTCGCTTGACGATCGCCTCCAGCCCCGGCTCGTAGATCGGGATTTCGCCTCGTTTCAAGCGCTCGATCTTCGCCTGGTCGATATCGACACAGACCACGTGATTGCCCATTTCAGCCATGCACGCACCAGTAACCAGCCCCACATAGCCGGTGCCGAAAACGGTGATATTCATCATCGAGGAGAATGTCTCATGAGCAAGAACCGGGGATTTTAGCAGGCGACGCCGGCAAGCATCGCGCTTGTATGTGTCGCTTGCAAAACAAACGGGGCGCGAATCGCTTCGCGCCCCGTCGCTATACCTATACAGTGAAGCTGACCAGCGTTAAGCCGAATGGGCTTACTTGCCGGCGCCTGCAGCACCAGCCTGGTCGCCGCCAGCTGGCGTCGGGCCGGTCTTGACCAAGGTCACGTCGAAAATGATCGTCGCATTCGGCGGAAAGCCGTTCTGCGGCTGGGCACCGTAAGCAATATTCGACGGGATGACCAACTTGTAGTGGCCGCCGGTCTGCATCAACTGCAGGCCTTCACGGAAACCCGGGATCACGCCAGCGAGCGGGATCGAAGCCGGACCACCACCTTCGTGCTTGGCCGAATTGTCGAACTCTTCGCCATTGACGAAGCTACCGACGTAGTTGATCTGGACCGTGTCGTTCGGACCCGGACGTGCGCCGGTGCCCTGGCTGATCACCTGGTACTGCAGGCCCGAAGCCGTGGTCTTCACGCCCGCTGCGGACTTGTTCTTGGCCAGGTAAGCGTCGCCTTCGCTCTTGTTCTTGCTGGAGACCTGGGTGTACTCAGCCTTGGCCTTGGCCTGCAGCTGGGACACGAAAGCTTCTTTCGTCGACTTGTATTCGGCTTCGCTCATGGTCGGCTTTTGGCCGGAGAGAGCAGACTGCACTGCCTTGCCAACGATGGCCGGATCCACTTCGTCGCGCACGATCGGCGGCAACGAGCTGGCCAAATCCCAACCAACGACATAGCTGGCTTTGTTCTTGTCAACCGTGCCTGCAGCAGCAGCGCCACCGGCCTTGGCAGCCTGAGCGTGCACGCCAACAGTCATACCCAGCGCCACAGCCAATGCGGCCGCCGTTAGCGTGGGACGCAGAAAATGCTTCATGTGAAACTCCCTCATATTGAATGTCCCGGTGCCACCGGACGGGCCTCCCCGATGGAGGCAGCACGCGCATTGTGCGGCGCCTTTCCTGTCTTAGCAACGAGCAAGCGCTTCGACATGAACTCATATCAAAGGTTCGTGACGAAATCGAGAATCGCTGATTTTTACGATTGGCCCGTGAAAATCAATACGGACCATCCGGATGCTCGACCTTGTCCAGGGTGTCCCGCAACGCAGCCTGCAGCCGCGCGTGAACCTGCACCAGCACTCGCCATAGCAGCCATGTCAGCACCAGGCCAATCATCACCAACACGACCGCAACCTCTCTGGGCGGCAGGATGGTTGAGGCCAAAGCCGCCACCAGCAGCCCGAGCACGGCCATCGCCGCCAACGGAATAATCCGTGCCAAAACGCCACGAATACGAACGTTATGTGAACCGCCGATGTGCCCAGGTATGCTTAATTCGGCCAATAACATGCCCAGGGCGGCCGCTTTGCGATACGCCGCCACGATCATCGGCAGCGAAAAAAGTGCAGCGAGCGACCAGGCTACGCTTCGCGCAACCAGTGGATAACCATCCAGGACATCCCAGCGGAAAAAACCGCGGCGATACACGTAGGCCATGATGAGAAAGACCGCCACCACCAGCATCATGTTGACGATGACATGCCAAACCAGGCGACGGATCATCTTCATCACCACCGCCCCCTGCCCTTTGAAGCTGATGCTGCCCATCCAGTCGGTATAGGCCGCAAACGTGCCGGTAAGACCACTGGGCAGGCGCCGAGCGAGCATTTCGGCCAGTGGATCGGCCGAGCGGATCAAGTACGGGGTAAGAAAGGTGGTGATCGCCGACACCGCCACGGCCACCGGATAGAGAAAGCCGCTGGTCACTTTCAGGCTCAGGCCCAGCGAGGCGATGACGAATGAAAACTCACCGATCTGCGCCAGCCCCATGCCCACCCGCAACGAGGTACGCCCGTCATTTCCGGCGACGAAAATGCCGAAACTGCAGGTCACTATTTTGCCCAGCACCACCGCGATGGTTACCACGGTAATCGGCCACGCGTACTGCAGCAGCACGCCAGGATCGATCAGCATGCCGATGGACACAAAGAACACTGCGCTGAACATATCGCGCAGCGGGCCAATGATTCGCTCGATACGTTTGACACTCCCCGACTCACCAACGATCGCGCCAATCATGAAGGCGCCCAGCGCAATGCTGTAGCCCATTTCGGTGACAAGCAGGCAGAAGCCAAAACACAAACCGAGCACGGCAACCAGCAGCACGTCATCACGACTGACCCGAGCGATGTAGTCAACCACCCGCGGCACCAGCAGCAGCCCGACCACCATCGACACGGCCATGAACAGCGCCAGCCGGCCAATCACCTTCATCGCCTCGCCAGCCTCTAGATCGCCGGTGCTGGCAATACCGGTCAACAAAGCCATCAAGACGATGGCCAGTACATCCTCGATGATCAAAATACCGAACATCACCTGCGCGAAGCGCTCGCGCTTGAGATTCAAATCACTCAAGGCCTTGAGAATGATGGTGGTCGAGGAAATTGACAGCATGGCGCCCAGAAACAAGGCATCCATCGATTTCCAGCCGAAGAAGCGGCCGATTTCGTAGCCAATCCATAACATCAACACGATTTCGCAGATGGCGGCCACGAGTGCCGCACCACCCACTTCGCGCAATTTTTTCAGGCTGAATTCCAGGCCTAGCGCGAACAGCAGCAAGATCATGCCCAGTTCGGACAAGGTGCGAATAGTCATTTCGTTATGGATGAACACCACCGGCAGGGTGTAAGGCCCCACCAACACGCCAGCGATGATGTAGCCCAACACGACCGGCTGTCGCAGGCGCTGAAAAATGACCGTGGTCAAACCAGCCACCAGCATGACCGTGGCAAGGTCCTGGATAAATTGCAGCTCGTGCATAAGGCATTCCAACGGGGAGCATCGCAAGACTAACAGCCACTTACGCACCAACGCAGACATTCAACGCAGCAAAGAGTCACCGATCAGCATCGCGCCCCGACACTTTTTTGAAAATTTTTTGTCACGAACGCTTGACGGAATCGCGATCCCCTCTTATTCTTTCGGACTTCCAGCAGGCGGGGCCATAGCTCAGCTGGGAGAGCGCCTGCATGGCATGCAGGAGGTCGGCGGTTCGATCCCGCCTGGCTCCACCAACAAAATACGTCCCCATCGTCTAGAGGCCTAGGACATTACCCTTTCACGGTAGCGACCGGGGTTCGAATCCCCGTGGGGACGCCAACACTGCAGCCAAGGCAACGCGGCCATAGTATTGGAAGATTCGAGAAGCTGGAAAAAAATGTGGAGCGGTAGTTCAGTCGGTTAGAATGCTGGCCTGTCACGCCGGAGGTCGCGGGTTCGAGTCCCGTCCGCTCCGCCACTAACGGAAAGCCCGCCTAGCGCGGGTTTTTTGTTGCCTGTTATTTAGCAGCGCTCAAGCCATTTAATCAACGCTGCACAAGAAAACCGAGGCTCCCAAAGCCGTCGTTACAGCGAAGGATCTTGCTCACGCTCCAGCGTGCCGATGGAATGCCCCTGCTCGGCCAGGTATTCCAACCAGCGCGAGAGGAACCCGTTCATGCGCAAGCGATGCTGAAACACAGTGTGCGCTGGCGGGAATGGACCCAGCACTTGCCATAAATGACGCCCGGGATGGCAATGCAAGGCCTCCGCAACATGGGCGTCGGTGTACATCCGCAACTGCGCCGAGGGCGATGGCTGCCCAGTCTGCGCATCGACAAAGTCGTAGGTCAGCTCAAGTTCCAGCGTATACGGATGACGCTCCTGCACCTGCAGACGCACATTGAGGCCATCATCCACCACCGAACGATAGCACCCAGGACTCAGCGTCTGTGGCGCAAACAGTTTCGCGAGACGGTGATAATTCTCTGCATACAGCCCCATCAAAAAGCCAAAGCGACTGGGCAGTAAGGCGTTACGGTTGTCCAGTACAGCGCTCATAGATCGCAAAGATTCCTCGCGGCAATCAAACCTAATGAATCAGAACATGGTCCGCTCGATACCGAAGCGGTCAAAGATCTTGCTGGCAATCTCCTCGATCGACACATGCATTAACTTCTCAGCCTGCTCCAACTCCCACCGGCACTGCTGCAAGGTCGCATAACGACTATTGGCCCGCCGCTGCTCGCGAATCTGCGCCAACCGCTGCGGATCAATGGTGAGCCCGAACAAACGATCCTTGTAGGGACGCAAACGTGCCGGCAACTCCAACTTATCGAGATCGTCATCGGTCAGCGGGTAATTGGCGGCGCTTACTCCGTAATGCAAGGCCATATACAAACAGGTCGGGGTTTTCCCCGAACGGGATACGCCAATCAGGATCAGGTCCGCCTTGGCATAGTCCACATCAATGCCATCATCATGCGACAGGGCGTAATTGGTGGCATTGATGCGCGCCTCATACTTGGCAAAATCGACCAAACCATGGGAACGATTCACCGCACCGGAGTGCTTGGTGCCCAACTCGTCTTCCAGCGGGCCAATGAACGGTGCAAACACATCGAGCATCAGCGCCCCACTGCCCGCAACGATCTCGCATAACGAACGATCTGCCATGGTATTGACCACGATCGGGCGGTCACCGCTCTGGGCGTAGCGCGTCTTGATGCGCAAAGCGGCCGCCTCAGCCTTCTTCGCATCATCAATAAAGGGCAAGCGGTGCTTGTCGAACTCGACCCCCTCAAACTGGGCCAGGATGCTATTGCCAATCGTCTCCGCCGTAATACCAGTGGAGTCAGAGATAAAGAAAACGGTTCGCGGCATAGATCGTCCATCAAGGCAGTGGCGGCTTCTGCGGCACCTTAGCGCAAGCGCACAGACCTGTCTTTGCTTGACTCTCGCCTGACTGGTATGCAGTTGGCGTGGCCCTTATCTGCAATGGTCTTCTTGTGCCGCGCACCATTGGCAGCGGACAATACCAGTCCTTTGCGGCTCGCCCTGCTTGCCCGCCACTCATCCGCACACCCTGAGAGCTCCTGAGGAGACACCCTTGAACGAACTGGTGCTTTGGCTCGACACGCTTCGCATGACTGACCTGGGCAAGGTCGGCGGTAAAAATGCGTCGCTTGGCGAGATGATTGGCAACCTGGCAAAGCTTGGCGTCTCGGTTCCTGGTGGCTTTGCCACCACCGCCGATGCGTTTCAGCAATACCTGGATAAAAGCGGCGTGGCCAAGCGCATTCAAGCCCGCCTTGCCGATCTCAACGTAGACGACGTCGAAGCACTGACCGCGGCCGGCAAGGAGATCCGTGAATGGGTCACCGAAACGCCCCTGCCGACGGAACTCGACAACGCCATCCGTGACGCTTACATCAAGCTGTGCAAGGACGCCGGCGCCGAAAACATCGCCGTTGCGGTGCGATCGTCGGCCACCGCCGAAGACTTGCCCGATGCCTCTTTTGCCGGCCAGCAAGAGACCTTTCTCAATGTCGTGGGCATTGAGGATGTACTGCACAAGGTGAAGGAGGTTTTCGCCTCGCTGTACAACGATCGCGCCATCGCCTATCGCGTACACCAAGGCTTCAAGCACGAAGACGTCTTTCTGTCCGCCGGCGTACAACTGATGGTGCGTTCCGACATCGGCGCGTCCGGGGTGCTGTTTACCCTGGATACCGAGTCGGGCTTTCGCGATGTGGTGTTCGTCACCGGCAGCTACGGCCTTGGCGAAATGGTCGTGCAGGGCGCCGTCAATCCTGACGAGTTCTACGTCTTCAAACCCACCCTTAAGCAAGGAAAACCGGCCGTCCTACGCCGCCAGCTGGGGGCCAAGCAGCTGCGCATGATTTATTCCAGCGCACCGGGCGAGCGCGTCAAGATCGAAGACACCCCGGTCGAACTGCGCAACCGCTTCTGCATCACCGACACCGACGTCGAAGAGCTTTCGCGCCAGGCGCTGATCATCGAACAGCACTACGGTCGCCCCATGGACATCGAGTGGGCAAAGGATGGCAACACCGGCAAGCTTTACATCGTGCAGGCCCGCCCCGAGACGGTGAAGTCACGCGCACACACGACTCAGCTCGAGCGCTTCCACTTGCTCGAGCGCGGCAAGGTGCTGGCCGAAGGCCGGGCTATCGGGCAGAAAATCGGCGCCGGCAAAGCACGCGTCGTGCGCACCCTGGCGGATATGGCCAAGGTTCAACCGGGTGACGTGCTGATCGCTGACATGACCGATCCCGATTGGGAGCCGGTGATGAAGCGCGCCGCGGCCATCGTCACGAATCGCGGCGGCCGCACCTGCCACGCCGCCATCATTGCGCGCGAGCTGGGCGTTCCGGCGGTGGTCGGCACAGGCAATGCGCTGAGCCTGATTCCCGATGGCGCCGACGTCACCGTGTCCTGCGCGGAAGGCGACACCGGCAGCATTTACGAAGGACAACTCAAGTTCGATCGCGTAACCGCCGATCTGGGCGATATGCCCGAAGCGCCGCTGAAAATCATGATGAACGTGGCCAATCCGGAACGCGCATTCGATTTCGGCATGCTGCCGAACGCCGGCATCGGCCTGGCCCGCCTGGAAATGATCATCGCCAGCCACATCGGCGTGCATCCCAAGGCGCTGCTGGAATATGCCAAGCAAGACGCCGAAACCAAGGCCAAGATCGATGAGCGCAGGGCTGGCTATGCCGATCCGGTGAGCTTTTATATCGATCGTCTCGCCGAAGGCGTCGCCACCATCGCCGCCTCGGTCTATCCGAAAACGGTGATCGTGCGCCTGTCGGACTTCAAATCGAACGAGTACGCCAATCTGGTCGGCGGCGCTCGTTATGAGCCACATGAAGAAAACCCGATGATCGGCTATCGCGGCGCCAGCCGTTATGTCGACGCCGGCTTCGCCGAGGCTTTTGCACTGGAATGCAAAGCCGTGAAGAAAGTGCGCGAAAGCATGGGCCTGGACAATGTCTGGGTGATGATCCCGTTTGTGCGCACGCTGGGCGAAGGTCACAAGGTGATCGACGTGCTGGCCAAGAATGGTCTTAAGCAAGGTGCCAGCGCGCAAGGTGAGCAAGCACTGAAGATCATCATGATGTGCGAAGTGCCCTCCAACGCCCTGCTAGCGGCCGAGTTCCTGGAGATCTTCGATGGCTTCTCCATCGGCTCCAACGACCTTACCCAGCTCACCCTGGGCCTGGATCGCGATTCCAGCATCGTTGCCAGCTTGTTCGACGAGCGCGATCCCGCGGTGAAAAAGCTGTTGTCCATGGCCATTCAAACCGCCCGTGAAAAAGGCAAATACGTGGGTATCTGCGGCCAGGGGCCGTCAGATCATCCCGATCTGGCGGAATGGCTCATGGATCAAGGCATCGAATCGGTCTCGCTGAACCCGGACACCGTCGTCGATACCTGGTTGCGGCTGGCCAAGAAAAAAGCCGGCTGAATAGCCAGTTAAGCAAAACCCAACGGGGCGGTGGCAACACCGCCCCGCTGTTTTTGAAAGCCCCTTAAAGAACACCTAGCGACCAGCGGTATCACAAACCTGTTGCTCGTGGCGCCGAGCCCGCTCTATCGAACCAGGCAGCGCAAGCGTACTGTTGGCAGCCGGATCATCCAGCTCTGGATAACGGGGTACTTCATGCGCGCCATCACTGCATTTCTGGCAAGAAATAAAGGGTTTTTCACGTTTATGCTTTGCATGATCGTGTTTCGTAGCGCAGTAGCCGACTGGAACGTGGTTCCAACCGGCTCGATGCAACCGACCATTCGCATCGGTGACCGCATCTTCGTAGATAAAGCAGCCTACGACGTCCGCCTCCCCTTCACCCATGTGTCGTTGCTGCACCTGGCCGATCCGCAGCGTGGCGACATTGTCGTGCTGGACTCGGCAGCCGCGCACGAACGCCTGGTAAAGCGCGTTATCGGGTTGCCCGGGGACCAAGTGGCCATGCGGGACAACCGGCTCTATATCAATGGGCAACGCGCCGAATACACCGACACCACCGAGACAGGTATCCATGATGACCAGCTAGGCGCCGCCCGCTATGTCATCGAAAACTATGGTGCCATGCGTCACCGGGTGCGCCTGTCGCTGGATCGCCCCAGCCCGGCACGCAGCTTCGGCCCCATCAAAGTGCCCGAAGCACAGTATCTGATGCTTGGCGACAATCGCGACAACAGTGAAGATTCACGCTATCTGGGCTTTTTTCCACGCCGGGAAATTATCGGCCGTACGCGATATGTCGCGGTCTCCCTCGACCCCGAAAACCACTATTTACCGCGAGCGCACCGGTTTGGAGCTCCATTGGATTCGGCCCATTAGCGACAAGCCAGCCCATGGCGCTGCGGATCCAGGCGGATCTGCACTGGACAGTTGTCAGAATAACTTTTGCCGCGTATTATTTCCGGCTCGCGCGGACCACCGTGTGTACCCCTTTGGAGAGGTGGCAGAGTGGTCGAATGTACCTGACTCGAAATCAGGCGTACGTGTAAGCGTACCGTGGGTTCGAATCCCACCCTCTCCGCCAAATACAAAGCCCTGCAGTTATGCGGGGCTTTTGTATTTCTGGCATTCTGCGCGCATACGTTTTTCTGGCATCTCATGATCGAGTTCGGACACGGAACACATGTCGGCTTGCGCCGTATGCGCAACGAGGACACCTACTACGCCGACGCAGCGCTCGGCCTCTTCATGGTCGCCGATGGCATGGGCGGCCACCAACACGGCGAAGTGGCCTCTGCCCTGGTACGTGACGCCATTGCCGACCTGGTCATCCGCGGACACAGCCTGGTCGAAGCTGTGCGCGGCGCAGATGAGCGACTGATTCAACAGGCCCGTCTCCAGCAAGATCGGATTGGCAATCACATGCTGCCCATGGGCACCACCATTGCTGCCCTGCGGCTCGATGCGAACAGCTATGAAGTGGCCTGGGTGGGCGACAGCCGGGTATACCTATGGCAAGACGGACTGCGCCAAATCAGTCACGACCATTCCCTGGTGCAAGAACTGGTTACGGCCGGCACGCTGGCCCCCACACAGGCCGCCAGGCACCCGCAACGTAACGTGATCACCCAGGCCCTGGGCATTACCGCCACCGCGCAATTGCATATCGGCATGGCCCGTGGTCGTTTGCAGCCAGGCATGTGTTTTTTATTGTGCAGTGACGGACTTACCGAAGAGGTCGGCGACAACGCGATTTCCCGGATCGTCGAGCGCCGGGATCTCGCTGCGCAGGAATGCGTCGATCACCTGCTGCTGGCCGCGCTGGATGGTGGCGGTAGCGACAATATCACGGCGATTCTCGCTCGCGTCGACTAACCCACCCAGCCGCTGCAAGCGGCAGGGTGCTAATGCTGACGACGCCAGATGCTGCCACCACCCGAACTCTTATCCAGCGCATCCAGGCGCCGCTCGTGAGCCGCTAGCTCGTCGCCAACGGCGCGACGCACCTGCGGCCGGCGGTCAAGCACTAGCGGGATGGCAATCGTCGTCGTGCTCTGCTCGGCGGCACCTTCAAAACCCAGATCCAGCCCGACCTGGCCGGACGTCATCGACAGATAGACTTCGGCAAGCAGCTGCGCGTCGATCAAGCCGCCGTGCAAATCACGCGCCGAATTGTCCACGCCCAGGCGCTTACATAACGCATCCAGGCTATTGCGCTGCCCGGGATAACGCTCGCGTGCCATCACCAGGGTATCGAGCACCGGGCAACGATCGCTGATGCGGCCATATTGCTCGCCCGCGCGAGCCAGCTCGGCGTCGAGAAAGCCGACGTCGAACTTGGCGTTGTGAATGATCAGCTCGGCGCCATCGATAAAGGCGAGAAATTCATCGACCACATCAATGAAATGCGGTTTATCGAGCAAAAACTCGTCTTCGATACCGGTGACCTGCCTGGCGCCTTCGTCAATTGCGCGATCCGGATTGAGATAAGTCTGATAGTGACGCCCACTTGGCCGTCGCTCGATCATCTCGACGCAGGCGATTTCGATCAGCCGATGGCCCTGACGAACTTCCAAGCCGGTGGTTTCGGTATCTAGAACGACCTGCCTCACGCTACACCTCGTAGAGCCTGATCCCGGAACTGTTCGGCCTGTTCGCGCGCGGCCTGATCGACGCGCTCATTCTCGGCGTGGCCGTTATGTCCGCGCACCCAATGCCATTGCACCTGATGCCCGGCAACCGCGGCCGACAAACGTTGCCATAAGTCCTGATTCTTCACCGGCTTTTTATCTGCGGTAAGCCAGCCGTTGAGACGCCATTTGGGCACCCATTGCTCAATACCTTGCATCACGTATTTAGAATCGGTAGTGAGCGAAACCTTGCACGGCCGCGTCAATGCCTCTAACGCCGCAATCGCCGCCATGAGCTCCATACGGTTATTGGTGCTATCGGGCTCGCCACCGGCGAGCATCCGTTCACTGTCCTTGGCCCGCAACAACGCAGCCCAGCCACCCGGCCCCGGATTGCCCAGGCAAGCGCCATCGGTAAAAGCTTGTACATCAATCATCGCTACTCGCACTTCAAAGGATCCAAATCATTCGCCGACGGTACTACGCCGTGTACCAGGAGCCAGGCCCGTATGCACACGTGTCGGCACCGCTTTCGGCCGCAAACGTATAGGTATCGCCATGCGTCGGCGCTTGCGGGCTATCAGTAAATAGCCACCGCCCATTGCCCGCTCACCGTATAAACGGGTCTCGCTGCCTGGCCACCATCGCCCCACCCGCCGCACACCTTCGATGTCCAACTCTGCTCGGCGCAGCCAATGCTCGAGCTTTAACGGCGACGTCAACGACCAGGCCTTACCACGCCCACGCCAATAGGCCCACGGCAGCCAGCCACTCAGTGGGTGAATCCCGGTGATGACCAGCATGCCGCCTGGGGCCAACACCCGGACCGCTTCCTGCAGCAATGACTGCGACGCTGGCGCCACTTCGAGCACATGACGCAGAAGCACTAGGTCAAAGGCATCGTCGATAAAAGGCAGCGGCTCGTCCACACGCGCACGCACATCGCCATCAAAACGCCCATTCGCAAGTTTTAGCTGAGCCCAATGACCAAGCAAAGGCAGCACCGGCGGCATGTCGCGGGCGGCCGCCGTTAGCCATAGCGCATGCGCGCTGATGCATGCGTCGACGCCCGTTATTGCAAGCCTCACAGTGTACTGGCAGCCCATGGCAATCGCGTCATAGATACCGCTCATCGCAGGAACCTGAGGACAAAAGTGATGAAAGTCTCCGATTTGTCCCGGCCTGAATGACCATTCAAGCAATTAACATTGCACTAACGAGAAGACAACATCGCCGCTTTATAGTCGAGCGCCTTGCGCATGCCCGATGCCTGCGCCAGTCGATACGAAACCGCAGCGGAGCCTTCCTTGCACGTCGTACCGTTACCGGCGCTCGCCGACAACTACATCTGGATGCTATACGACGACGCTAACCAGGCGATCGTCGTCGATCCCAGTGAAGCGGCCCCAGTCGAGGCGGCGCTTGCCGAGCGCAGGCTGACCTTGCGCGCGGTCCTGTTAACCCACCACCACAACGACCATATCGGTGGCGCGCAAGCGCTACGCGCGCGGCACCAGGTGCCGGTATTCGCGCCCTATGATGAACGCATCAGCGAAGCCACCCAGCGTGTCGACGAGGGTGACGTGATCACACTGGATGCACCCAGGGTGCGCTTTCAGATCCTCGCGATCTCGGGCCATACCCGCAGTCACATTGCCTATGTCGGTGAAGGCGTGGTGTTTTGCGGCGACACCCTGTTCAGCCTAGGCTGCGGGCGACTGTTCGAAGGCACACCAGCACAAATGTTAAGCGCGCTTGACCGTCTTGCCGCGCTAGCGCCGGAAACCCAAGTTTGCTGTGGCCACGAGTACACCGCAGCCAATGCCCGCTTTGCCCAAACGGTTGAACCACATAATCCTGACCTGGCGATACGTGTACAGCAGGTCACCACGTTACGTGCGCAGGGCCGCCCCAGTGTGCCGACATCCATTGCCGACGAGCGGGCCAGTAATCCATTTCTGCGCATCGATCAAGACGCCATCATCGCCTGGTGCAGGCAACACGGCGCTCACCATGACCGCGTCAGCCGCTTTGCGGCCCTACGCGCTGCCAAGGACGCATTCCGCGGATGAAAACACACCTACGCCCGTTACCTTTGGCGATGTCGATATTGCTGGCTGCATGTGCCAGCAATCCGACTCAATCACCTCAAACTCCGGCGATCCAGGCACCGCAGCCCGTCGTCGCTGACATTGCGCACAACGTCGGCACGATCAACAGCCCTGCGGTGCCCAAACCACAGGCCGATGTCTGGGAGCAGTTGCGCGGCAGTTTCGCCATGAACGATTGCGACGCCGATCCCGCCATCATGGACTGGGCACACCGCTATACCGCGCAGCCGCAACGGTTCGAGGCGCAAGTTCGCGAAATCATGCCGCATCTCGTTTATGTGCAGCAGATAGCCGCCAAACACGGTGTTGCAGGCGAGTTTGCCCTGCTGCCCTGGGTTGAAAGCCACTACCGTTCCATCCCCGGTAGCAAAAACAATCCAGCGGGTATGTGGCAAATCATGCCCGTTACCGCGAATGCCATGGGTATGCGTGTAGATAAGCGCTATGACGGTCGCCTCGATGTACCTGCCGCCACCGATGCCGTCATGGCCCTGCTGCGGCGCTACCAAGATGATTTACAAGATTGGCGGCTGACCGACTACGCCTACAACGCTGGTGAGTTCGGTATCCGCAAAATGGTCGACCAGCACGGCATGCCGGCGAGTGAACCCGCCATACCGCGCCTGCCAGTCAAGCGGATCACCAAAGAACACCTGATCAAACTATTGGCCATGGCTTGCGTAGTGCGCCAGCCCGAGCGCTTCCACGTAAGCCTGCCCTCGCTACCCTCGGATCAGCGCCTGGTCTCCGTCGATGTGAATCGGACCATGCCTATCGCCCAGGCTGCCGATCATGCAGGCATGCCGGTGGATCAATTGAAGAATCTCAATGCGGCGTTCCGCAACGGCGTGGTGGACCCGCAGGCAGCATCCTATTTATTGCTGCCTAATAGCCAGGCGGAAAAGTTTCGCCTGGCCTTGCTGCAGCCCATCGACAAGAGCGACGGCGCGCAGGAAGACACGGCATTGATCTCGTCAGCCCCTATGGTTGACCAGAGCACGACCGCCGCCACGACTAAACCAACGCGCAAGGCCAAGAAGCAAACCCACACGGTGAAATCCGGCGAGACGCTTTGGAATATCGCTCGCACCTATTCGGTCGACGTCAAACAGTTGGAGCACTGGAACAACCTGCACGGCCAGAAGCTCAAACTCGGGCAAGTGTTGCAAGTCAGCGAATCAAGCGGCTCGAGCTGATCACTTCAAGCGATGCCTAGATAGCCAGCTTTTATCCGCCTCCATACGGCAAAAGTAACCGGCCGCATTAGTCTTTGCCTGCTAGACTCCCGAACGCCGCGCCATTGAGGCGCGCCGTCAGCCCGGGAGGACGCCATGGGATTCCTGCACGGCAAACGTGCTCTTGTGGTCGGCATCGCCAGTCAGCGCTCCATCGCCTGGGGCATAGCCAATGCCATGCATCGAGAAGGTGCGCAGCTGGCCTTTACGTATCAAAACGATAGGCTCAAGGATCGCGTCGAGGAAGCCGCCAACACGTTTGGCTCAAACATCGTGCTGCCGTGTGATGTCGCCGAAGATGCGCAGATCGAAGCGATGTATACCGAGCTGCGCAAGCACTGGGATGGTTTCGATATCCTCATCCATTCCGTCGGCTTTGCGCCCCGCGAAGCCCTGCAAGGTGGATACCTCGACAACCTCACTCGCGAAAGCTTCAACATCGCCCACGACATTTCCAGCTGTAGCCTTGCCGCGCTGGCCAAGGCCGGGCGCTCGATGATGTCGGGCCGTGGTGGCGCCATTCTCACGCTTAGCTATCTTGGCGCGGAACGCGCGCTATCGGGCTATAACGTCATGGGTCTTGCCAAGGCCAGCCTCGAAGCCAACGTACGCTATCTGGCCTTCAACCTTGGGCCGGAAGGCACCCGCGTGAATGCCATTTCCGCCGGTCCGATCAAAACCCTGGCGGCTGCCGGCATTGCAAACTTCCGCAAGATGCTCGAACACGTCGACGAGAACGCGCCACTGCGTCGCAGCGTCACCATCGATGAAGTCGGTAATGTCGGCGCCTTTCTTTGCTCCGATCTCGCATCCGGCATCACCGGCGAAATCACCCACGTCGACGCCGGCTACAACATCCTCGGGATGACAGGCATTTAAGCGGTATAGCGCGCACAAAAAAAGGCGGCCCATGGCCGCCTTTTTTCTTCTATGAAAGAGCCGCTACATGCGATCTTTCGCAATCTTGATGGTGATGTTGGCTTTCAGCGCGCTGATGTATTCGCGCGTCGCCAGCGTCCCATAAGCCTGCGCCATATCTCCGCGCAACTTATCTCGTTCGGCGGGTGTGATCTTCGACAAATCGCCATCCTGCACTTTATCCACGGCCAGCAACGCATAATTACCATCACGCGTTGCAGCAACAGCATACTGAGGCTTACCTGCCGCTGGGTGCGGCAACAAGAAGGCCTTCTCAAGCACTTCAGGCGGAACCGCTTGCTGCTGGATACGAGTCGCCTCGCTTACGCTCTGCACGCTGGCATTGACGGCAGCGGTCACCGCTTTCATGTCATCGCCCTTGTTGAGCTTTGCCAACAAATCATCGGCACGTTGCTTGGCAGCGGTAGCGACACGTTCATCGAGGATTTTCTGGCGAATCGTGTCACGCACTTCGGCCAACGGGCGAGCCGCGGCTGGAACATGTTTGTCGACATGGATCACTACCGCGTGATTGGTACCCAGATCGATCAAAGCCGAATTATTACCCTGGGCAAGCACTTCATCGGAGAATGCCGCAGCCACCACTTTGGGATTAGCAGCAATGCCTTCGCCGCCCTGGCGCGCGAACAGCCCGGTCGTTTTGATCGGCAATTTCAGCTCTTGCGAGGCGGTCTCTAGCGAAAGCGGGTTCTGATAGGTCTTATCGGCCAGATGACCAGCGACCTCGTTGTACACGCGGTCGTACTCAGTCGCCGCGACTTCCTTGGCAATCTGCTCGCGCACATCCTCGAACGGCTTGGCCTGCCCGCTGCGCTCGTCGCGCAACCAAAGGATGTGATAGCCCTCATCAGGCGATAACACCGGCTTGGACACCTGGCCTTTCTGCATGGTGAACAACGCCTCGTCGAAAGCCTGATTTGCCACGCCCTTTTCGAGCCAGCCCAAATCACCGCCTTGACGCTTGGAGCCTAAGTCGTCCGAATTCTGTTCGGCCAACTTGGCAAAATTTTCTGCATTCGCCTCTGCGGCAATTTTCTCTGCTTTGGCTAAAGCGGCCTTCTGCTGTTCCGGCGTAGCGTTCTTCGGCACATTGATAAGAATGTGCGAAACCAAACGCTGCTCTGGCTGCACGAAACGCTGCTTCTCTGCCTCGTAGCGCTTCTTCAGCTCGGCATCGCCCGGCTGTGTATCGACTTTGAGATCGGCGCCGTTGACTTCGAGATACTTCACCGAAACCTGCTCGGGGCTCATGAAGTCAGCTTGATGTGCTTTGTAGAACGCATCAATCTGCGCATCAGTGACATTGCTATCCGTAAGCGCTGGCCGCGGAAGCACAGCAAAACGCAGGTCGCGACGCTGTAAACGTAGATTGAGGAAGCGATCCATATCTGCGTCAGTGACAATCGTGCTGCCAGTCAAAGCATCCGGCAACAGCTGTATCGCCAACTGAGAGCGCACTTCGTTCTCGAACATCGCCGGCGTCTTGCCCTGAGCTGCCAGGGTTGCGCGATAGGTGTTCAAGTTGAATTGCCCGTTGACCTGAAAAGCCGGGATAGAGGCAATCATGTCGCGGATGGCCAAATCAGACACTTTCATGCCCAAATCATCATTGGCCTTGAGCAATACTTGCTGATCGATCATCGAATCAAGCACACGCTGCTTCATTTCCGGGCGGTCGAAAATCGTCGTATCGGCTTGCTGCTCGCCAGCCTGCTGGCGAAGCTGATTCAAGCGATCTTGAAACTCTTTCTGGGTAATTTCTTGCTTGCCGACCTTGGCTACAAAGGTGTCGGTTTGCGCCATGAAGTACGACTCGATGCCGAAAAATGCAACGGCAAAGACGCAAATGCCAAGAACGACGATAGACGGCCATCCGTGTAGCTTGTTACGCAATGCCTGCAACATGAGAGTCTTCTCGCGATCGTTATCCGGCGCTCAATGCGCCGACCATAAATGACAAGGGCGCCACACGGGCGCCCTTGCGAACTGTGGCGGAGCGGACGGGACTCGAACCCGCGACCTCCGGCGTGACAGGCCAGCATTCTAACCGACTGAACTACCGCTCCGCAGTTTTTGGTGGATGCTGTAGGGATCGAACCTACGACCCTCGCCTTGTAAGGGCGACGCTCTACCGCTGAGCTAAGCATCCAAACTAAGCGTAAGCCGCTTAGTTTAGGGCATCCTTCAAGGTCTTGCCAGCCTTAAAGGCCGGAACCTTTGAAGCCTTGATCTTGATCACTTCGTTGGTACGCGGATTACGACCGGTACGAGCGGCGCGCTTGCGCACAGTGAAGGTACCGAAACCAACGACCGAGACGTCCTCACCCTTCTTCAAGGACTTCTGCACGGTCTCGAAGAAAGCTTCGAGCGCACGGCCGGCATCAGCCTTGGTGAGTTCGGCTTTTTCGGCAATGGCATTGATCAGATCGGTTTTATTCATTGAGACACTCCCTTAAACGGTTATGCGGCCCGCGCAGTCAGTTGGGACAAGACAGCGCTGCCATGGATGATGGTTACCAGTAGCACCGCCTCGCGACCCCGCATCTCTGCGCTTCTAAAAGCGGCGCTAGGATTGCGGTGTCGCCTTTATACCAGTGCCCCCGAGGGTCCGCAATACAAGCTATACCAAGGCTTTCAGGCCCATGCAGGTTAGCTCAGTGACTTGCATTAGGGAACGCGAACCGTTACGCCAAGTATTCACGCACACTAAACAGCCAGAGCAAAACGGGAGGCATGAACACCACGCCTCCCGTCACTCACCATGCGTCAATCAAGCCGTTCAGTGCGGCCGAGTATGCGCCTCGGGCGAATCTTCTGTCGGTGCATCGACAGCAGCGGCCACGACTTCACCCTCTGTCGCCTGCAGCGGCTGTAGCGGGCGCTCCAGTGCAATACCCAGGACCTCATCAATCCATCGCACCGGATGGATCTCAAGCGAATCGGTGATGTTTTTCGGTATGTCCGCCAGATCTTTCTTGTTTTCGTCGGGAATGATGACCGTGGTAATGCCACCGCGATGCGCCGCCAACAATTTCTCTTTGAGACCACCAATAGGCAGCACACGGCCACGCAGCGTTATCTCACCGGTCATCGCCACCTCGGAACGCACTGGAACCTTGGTCAGCGCAGAAACCAAAGCGGTGCACATCGCAATACCGGCACTCGGGCCGTCTTTTGGCGTGGCACCTTCCGGCACGTGGATATGCAGATCAAGCTTTTCGTGAAAACTTGGATCAATACCCAGCTGCTCGGCACGTGCACGGACTACCGATAACGCTGCCTGGATCGACTCTTTCATGACATCGCCAAGCTGACCGGTATTGACCAGCCGTCCCTTACCTGCAACCACCGAAGCCTCAATACTGAGCAACTCGCCGCCGACCTGGGTCCAGGCCAAACCGGTTACCAGGCCAACCTCGTTCTGCAGCTCTTTGCGGCCAAAATCGAAACGACGTACACCCAGGTAATGCTCGAGGTTGCCAGAGTCAACAACAACCCGGCCAGGAGTCGCCTTTGACTTGGCCGATTTAGCCGTCTTTACGGCTGCAGAAGCAGCCTTGCCCTTGGCCTTTTTGACTTCGCCTAGCATCAATTCCTTGACCACTTTGCGGCAAATCTTGGAGATTTCGCGCTCCAGGTTGCGCACGCCGGACTCACGCGAGTAATAACGCACGATGTCCCTAACCGCCTCTTCAGCAACGCTCAGCTCTTCCGGCTTAAGGCCGTTTGCCTTCAGCTGCTTAGGCAGCAAATAACGCAACGCAATCGCCAGCTTCTCGTCCTCGGTGTATCCGGGAATACGGATAACCTCCATACGATCAAGCAAGGGCCCTGGAATATTCAACGAGTTGGCGGTTGCCACCCACATCACTTCGGACAGGTCCAGGTCGACCTCCAGGTAGTGATCGTTGAATGCATGGTTTTGCTCAGGATCCAACACCTCCAGCAATGCTGAAGACGGATCGCCACGGAAATCCATCGACATCTTGTCGATCTCATCGAGCACGAACAGTGGATTCTTGGTGCCGATCTTGTTCATGTTTTGCACGATGCGGCCCGGCATCGACCCGATATAGGTGCGTCGATGGCCGCGAATTTCCGCCTCGTCACGCACGCCACCTAGACTCATGCGGACAAATTTGCGATTGGTCGCCTTGGCAATCGACTGCCCCAGCGAGGTCTTGCCCACGCCCGGCGGCCCAACCAAGCACAAGATCGGCCCTTTCATCACACTCACGCGCTGCTGTACAGCGAGATACTCAAGAATGCGGTCCTTGACCTTTTCCAGGCCAAAGTGATCTGCATCGAGCACTTCTTGCGCGAGCTGTAAATCCTTACGTACCTTGCTACGCTTTTTCCACGGCACGCCGATCAACCAATCCAGATAGTTGCGCACGACCGTGGCTTCAGCTGACATCGGCGACATCTGACGAAGCTTGCCAAACTCCTGGCGCGCCTTCGTCAACACCGCCTTGGGCATACCAGAAGATTCGATCTTCTTTTGCAGCTCCTCGATCTCATTCGGGCCATCCTCGCTCTCACCAAGCTCTTTCTGGATCGCCTTCATCTGCTCGTTGAGGTAGTACTCGCGCTGGCTCTTTTCCATCTGCGACTTGACACGACCGCGGATGCGCTTTTCCACCTGCTGCAAATCCATCTCGCCATCGACCAAGCCGATAAGCAGCTCCAGGCGCTGCCCAACGTCGGCGGTCTCCAACACCTTCTGCTTGTCCGCCATACGCACCGACAAATGCGCGGCGATGGAATCGGCCAAGCGCGACGGATCATCAATACCGGACAAGGTCGCCAACACTTCGGGCGGCAACTTGCGGCTCTGTTTGACCAATTGTTCGAACAGCGAAATCAGCGTGCGCGAAACAACGTCCAGCTCGCGCTCTTTGGTGCTGTAAACCGACTCGATGACATGCGAGCTGGCCGTCAGCATGCCGCCGTCTTCGTGATAATTCTCGATGGTGACACGCGACTGGCCCTCAACCAGCACCTTGACCGTGCCATCGGGCAACTTAAGCAATTGCAGGACACTTGCGAGGGTACCAATCTGGTGCAAATCGCCGATCTCCGGATCATCGATATCCGGACTCTTTTGCGCCACCAACAGAATCTGTCGTTCACCCTCCATGGCGCGCTCCAGCGCACGCATCGATTTATCGCGGCCAACGAAGAGCGGTATCACCATGTGCGGGTAGACAACCACGTCACGCAACGGCAGCACGGGCAAAGCATCCAGCGTGGCGCCGGCTGCTACGGGAAGGGAGGCGTTTTTTGCCATGAAAAATTTCCCTCAAAGGAGTGAATCGGTTTCGCCTCGACACTGCGCCGGAGGCACTGATACGTCAAGTGGAGGCGCCGGCCCCTGCACACAAGTGCAAGCGACGGCGATAAAAAAAACGGCCCCGACGCTTACGCCGGGGCCGTCTTGAGTTCGGCAGAACTTTAACCTGAGTTCAGGCGGCGTCGCCGCCGTCAGCCGCAATGCGTTGCTGCTGCAGATTGCCGCGGTAGATCAGATAAGGCTCAGCCTGGCCGTCGATCACCGCATCGTCCACAACGACCTTGCTGACATGCTCCAGCGAAGGCAGCTCGTACATGGTTTCAAGCAACACCTGCTCCAGAATGGTGCGTAGGCCACGAGCACCCGTCTTGCGCTTAAGCGCCTTGCGGGCAATGGCCTGCAGCGCCTCTGGACGGAATTCGAGCTCTACGCCTTCCATCTCGAACAGTTTTTTAAACTGCTTGGTGACTGCGTTTCTCGGCTCGGTAAGAATCTTCACCAAAGCCGCCTCATCCAACTCGTCCAGCGTCGCTACCACCGGCAAACGACCCACGAACTCGGGAATCAGGCCATAGCGCACCAAGTCGGAAGGCTCCACATCAGCAAGCACCTTACCGAGATTCTCCGTACGCTCTTTGCTGCGCACCTCCGCCGAGAATCCAATGCTGGTGTTCTCCGAGCGCTGCTGAATAACCTTTTCCAGTCCGGCAAATGCACCACCGCACATGAACAAGATGTTCTTAGTGTCCACCTGCAGGAATTCCTGCTGCGGATGCTTGCGCCCCCCCTGAGGCGGCACCGAGGCCAGCGTGCCTTCGATGAGCTTGAGCAGGGCCTGCTGTACACCCTCGCCTGAAACATCGCGGGTGATTGACGGGTTTTCGCTCTTGCGCGAGATCTTGTCGATCTCGTCGATGTAGACGATACCGGACTGCGCCTTATCCACATCGTAGTCGCACTTCTGCAACAGCTTTTGGATAATGTTCTCTACGTCCTCGCCCACATAACCCGCTTCGGTAAGCGTCGTGGCGTCAGCGATAGTGAACGGCACATTGAGCAGGCGTGCCAGCGTTTCCGCCAGCAAGGTCTTGCCCGAACCGGTGGGACCAATCAGGAGGATGTTGGATTTACCCAACTCGATATCGTCACTTTTCTGCCGTGACTCGATCCGCTTGTAGTGGTTGTACACCGCTACCGCCAACGCTTTCTTGGCACGAGTCTGGCCGACTACGTACTGGTCAAGCGTTTCCATGATTTCTTTGGGCTTGGGCAGCTGGGTACGCCCTGAGGCAGCCTTCTCCTCAAGCTCTTCACGGATGATGTCGTTGCAAAGCTCTACGCACTCGTCGCAGATGAACACGGATGGACCCGCGATCAGCTTGCGCACTTCATGCTGGCTCTTGCCGCAGAAAGAGCAGTAGAGAATCTTGCCGCTGTCGTTGGAACGGCCCTGCCGCTCGTCGCTCATGCTTTTGATCCTGCTGGTAAATCCATTGCGAGGCGAGAATAGCACAGGGCTTCGCGTCTGCATTCAGACGCGAAGCCCATGGCTTTACTAGCCAGGAAGGGCCGTATCAGGCCGATTTGACCGTCTCTACGGCGCGCTTATCCAGCACCGAATCGATCAAACCGTACTCACGGGCGGCTTCAGCACTCATGAAACGGTCACGCTCCATGTCCTTTTCGATCTTGTCCAGCGGCTGGCCGGTATGATCAACATAAATCTGGTTCAAACGACGACGCAGGTAGAGAATTTCCTGTGCCTGGATCTCGATGTCAGTAGCCTGACCACGAGCGCCACCCGATGGCTGATGAATCATCACGCGCGAATTGGGCAAGGAATAACGCTTACCCTTGGCGCCAGCCATCAGCAGCAGCGATGCTGCACTGCAAGCTTGACCGATGCACATCGTGCTGACGTCCGGCTTGATGAACTGCATGGTGTCGTAGATGGCTAGCCCGGCAGTAACCGCCCCGCCCGGGCTATTGATGTACAGATTGATGTCCTTGTCCGGATTTTCGGACTCCAGGAACAACATCTGCGCCACGAGGATATTGGCGACCTGGTCGTTCACTTCACCGACCAGAAAAATCACCCGCTCCTTCAACAAGCGCGAGTAAATGTCATATGACCGCTCGCCACGAGCAGTCTGCTCGACGACGATAGGCACCAAGTTGAGGTTCTGGATTTGATCCATGGCCATGCTTGCGGCTCTCCGGGTTGATGGGCCTGACGAACGACCTGATGGAATCAGCTCTTGCGAACCCGACTCAGGCACTAACTGGGCGCATCACTTCATCAAAACCCAGGTTCTGGACAGTGGTCTTGGCGTGTTCTGCCACCCACTCTGCCACCTGATCTTCCATGACGCGATTTTGCAGCCCGGACATCAATTGGGGGTCACTGTTATAGAGTTCAATGACTTTTTCCGGCTCTTCATAAGTCGAAGCAATCGCAGCCAGCTGTTCGGCAATGCGCTTACGGTCAATCGTCAACGACTGCTTACGCGCGATTTCACCCATGAGAAGCCCGGCAATAACCCGTTTCCGCGCCATCGGCATGGCCGCTTCGATGAGCTGCGGCGGGGGCTGCTGCCCACGCGGCACGTTGCCAGCAGCAAGGTTTTGCGCCTCGGACTGCACCATCAGGTTAGGCACATCCAAGGTCAAATTGGATTCAGCCAGCTTCTCCGCCACTTCAGACTTCAACCGCGCCATCAGCGTAGCTTTCAGCTCGCGCTCCAAATTGGCGCGCACTTCTTTGCGAAAATCCTCCAGGTCGCCATCGGCAACACCGAATAGCTGGACAAACTCAGCGTCAACCGCCGGCAACTTCGGCTCTTGCACCTTGATGATCTTGAAGCTGACCTTGGCCGTCTGCCCAGCCAGGTGCTCGTTGCGGAAATCGGCTGGGAATGCAATATCGGCCTCATAAGCGTCGTCGGTCTTGTGACCGGTCAATGCTTCGTCCAGCGCCTTAAACAGATTGCCCGAACCCAACACGCTACCAGCGCGCTCCATGCCCTCGGCCGGGAAACGGTAATCGCCAGCCGTCGCGGTGTATTCGAACATCACGAAATCACCTTCCGCCGAAGCACGATCAACCGCATCGAAACTGCGACGCTGCTGGCGCAGGGTTTCGATCATTTTGTCGATATCAGCGTCGGTCACTTCTGCTACCGGGCGGGTAATCTCCAGCGCGGCGACATCGACTTCCGGAAACTCCGGCAGCACTTCAAACGTCGCCGTGTAGGCAATTTCGCCATTCTCAGGGCGGCCCGTGGTATCGATCGACGGGTTGGCGATGGGACGCAGTTGCTCCTGCTCCACAGCTTCACGCAACGTGCTGCCAATCAAGTCCGACAACACCTCGCCGCGCACCTGAGCACCAAAGCGCTGCTGAATCACCGTGGTGGGCACCTTGCCCGGGCGAAAGCCCTTAAGGCGAACGGTACGACCCATCTCCGCGATCCGCGCAGTCACCTGCGACTCAAATCGCTCTGCGGGAAACTTCACCGTGAGCTTGCGCTCAAGCTTGCCGACGTTCTCAACCGAAACCTGCATGACGTCTCCTGAAGTACCTGATAGCGCGTCCGTCACAGACGCCATGGCAGCCCTTGCCGCCCATAAAACAAAAACAAAGGAATCAACGTGGTGCGAAAGGGGGGACTCGAACCCCCACGGGATTAACCGCCAGAACCTAAACTTTCTGCGCCGACCAAGAGGAACCCTTGCGTGGAACCGTTAATAGTAAGGTCTGGCACTGTTTCGCCGCAAGGGAGCCACGACAGGCACCACATCTCTGGTGCCACGGTGCCGGGGTGGTGCCGGGGCTGGGTGCCAGAGTGAATAAAATGGCGAGCCTAGGGGGAACGATAGTTCCCTCCCTAAAGACTTCCTAAGGGCACCCCTAAGGAGTCCAAAGATTACAACCTGAACGCCCTGGTTCCTCACGGAGCTGGGGCGTTTTTATTTGGGGTCAGCCCTCCCCTTGCCCTGATCCCTACCTGAACAACCTGAACAAGCCACCAAAGCCCCGCAAGGGGCTTTTTTCGTTTCTGGAGACCCCGCATGGATACCGTGCAACAAACCGAGCATGACCTCAGAGCTAGACAGGTAGCCCTAGAAGAAGAATCCCTGACCCTCGGGATTGATCGTTACAAGAAAGAACGAAACCGGCAGGATGAGGCTGATAGTGGCCCTGGCCGTCGCCTCCTTCGCGACACCATCCTCCCCGTCTCCCAAGCCATTGATGCCTTTGTAGCCGCTGCCCGCAACGGGAAGCCCGGAAAGAAGCACACATCTGTCCGTTGGGTTGAGGAGTTTCCATCCTCCGAACTGGCCTACCTCACGATTCGCCATTGCCTCAATGCGGTCTCCTCTGGAGAAACCCGCGTTCAGACCGTGGCAGAGGCCATCGCTACATCCGTCGAGGACTCAATTAACTACTCGCGCTTCCGCGAGGAATCCCCTGGTCTATATAAGCACCTCCAAAACGTCCTGAAGAAGAGCACCTCAGTACGCCACTCACGCAATGTAGTCTCGGCGGCTATGCGTCGCACAGCGCTTGAGACATTCAGCTTCCCGGACAACGACGGCCCGACCCTCGGCATGAAGCTGGTCGAACTGTTTATGACGTCAACGGGCCTTGCCTATCTCTATAACGATAGCTCCCACGGGAAGACCCGAGAGCGAGTACTCCTACGCGGGAGCGAGCAGATCCTCACTTGGCTCGATAAAGCCCATGATGCGGCGGCCCATTTCGCGCCTGTTCGTCTACCCATGCTCGTAAGGCCCCGTCCCTGGGCAGCATCAAAGGGCGGCGGATATCTGACGGACGCTGGGGGCCTAGTTCCGCTCGTCCGCACGCGCAACAAGGCGTACCTGCGTGAACTGGACAACGCGGACATGCCCAATGTCTTTGAGGCCCTCAACGCGATCCAAGACACAGCCTGGAAGATCAACACGTCCGTCCTATCTGTCATGCGGGAAGCATGGGATGCAAACGGGAACATTGGCGGCCTACCCTCTCGTGAGCTTGAGCCTCTCCCTGGATTGCCTGTCGATTCCGAACTCATGGATGCCTGGAAAGAAGAGCACCCGACTGAGTTCAAGGACTGGAAGCGAAAACGGGCCGAGGTGTGGGAAGCGAATGCACGTGGTGTGTCACAGCGCAAGGCGGCGTCCGACAAGATTGGGCTCGCGAGCCGCTTTGCCTCGGAGTCGGCGATTTACTTCCCTCACTCTCTGGATTTCCGTGGCCGTGTCTATCCGGTTCCCGGCATCCTGAATCCACAAGGCGACGATCAGACAAAATCATTATTAACGTTTGCTGAAGGCAAGCCGCTGGGTAAGGACGGAGCCAGATGGCTTGCCATTCACCTCGCCAACGTCTTCGGGGTCGATAAGGTTCCGTTTGCTGAACGCGTCAAATGGGTACATGACAATGAGGAGGCGATCCTCGACTCAGCTCTAGATCCGCTCGACGGCCACCGCTTCTGGACCACAGCGGACTCCCCCTGGTCGGCTTTGGCTGCCTGTTTTGAGTGGGCTGGATACCGCCTTGAGGGCGAAAGCTATATCTCGCACCTCCCCATCGCGCTCGATGGTTCGTGCAACGGTCTCCAAAACTTCTCCGCGATGCTTCGAGACCCCATCGGCGGAGCAGCGACCAACCTAGTACCACGCGAGAAGCCTGCCGATATCTATACGCAGGTCATGAACGTGGCCGCAGCCCGCGTAAAGAAGGAGGCCGAAAGCGGTAATCCGTTCGCTACCGTTTGGGACGGGAGGCTCAATAGAGACCTAGTGAAGCGACCAGTGATGACGCTTCCATACGGTGTCACGAAGGCTGGAATGAGAAACCAGATCGTCGAGCAGATGAAGAAACAGGGCCAGGATGACTCTTGGGAGTCCGCGCAGTACCTAGCCGACATCCTGTGGGATTGCATCGGTCAGGTCGTGATTGCGGCACGGGAGGCTATGGATTGGCTGAAAGCCGCAGCAAAAGTTGCAGCGCAGGGTGACATGCCTGTGAGCTGGACAACCCCGGCGGGGTTCCCCGTCCTTCAAGAGTATCGAGAAAGCCTTGGAAAACGAGTCAGAGTCGTGGTTTCCGGGCGTTCGATGAGTTTAGTGGCGAGCGTAGAAGGAACAAAACTCGACAGTCGCAGGCAGGCATTGGGCATCTCCCCAAACTTCGTTCATTCATGTGATGCCTCTCACATGATGCTCACCGTTTCCACCGCGCTGGAGAACGGAATCAGCAGCTTCGCAATGATCCATGATTCCTATGGCACCCACGCTTCTGAAACGAGCCTGCTTGCGGCATCCCTCAGGGCCTCCTTCGTTGAGCAGTACACACGCGAAGTCCTCACGGATTTTCGGGATGAACTTGCAGAACAACTTCCACCAGAGATCGCAGCACAGCTCCCCCCGCTGCCACCATGCGGCGACTTGGACATCAACCTCGTCGTGCAGTCTGCGTATTTCTTTGCCTAATTACTTGATTCCTTTTGATAGTTGAGTAGACGACATGAGAATTCAATATAACTCCGCCCTCGACACCCACACCGCAGTTGATCGCTACGGAGTGGTCCTCGCGATCTATGACCCTGATATCCACGGAACCCTCGCAAATTTCCGCGCTACATCCCGCGATCTAGTGAAGGGTTGAGCACATGTTCATTTGGACTACCCACGGCGTGATCGGCCTCGTGCTTCTCGCGCTTGCCACCCTCGCCTTCCTCGTTGCCTGCCTCATCGCTCTTGTAGCGAAAGCTAATGCCGCGATTCGGCGCCAATTCAAAAAGCTCTGGAGCCGACTGCATGGCTAAGAAACGCACAGTCCGCCCTTACTACACAAAGGCCATGCAGCGACTTGAACAGGTCGCTCGCCAAGAGCCCAACATCAAACATGCACAGGCCGCCCTCGAAGTGATTGAAGACGTCCGCCGAGAACGTATGAGTGCCTGATATCGGCCAGCAGATCGGCTTCCGTCACCCGGTGGACGCCGCTACTGGTGCATTCCAAGTCATCAACGCTCTGCAAGACCTCCCTCCAGCCGATCAAGTCATCGCACTGACGGCGGCCTTCTACCTCGTCACAGATGCACTCAATGTCGATCGATCCCAAGCGTTGCACACGTTGTGGAGGATGGACTGTGACTGCGCCTATGCCGACGAGGACACATTCAACGTAGTCCGTGATTACGCACGTGGCGAAATCGAAAGGAAGTTCTTGTGACCCCCACGTCCCTCCTCCGGGACGCCTATCGAGAGCTTGATGAAACCGGCTCTCTGTCCCGCAACACCCACTATGCCCTCACGTTCGCCGGATTCGATTCGGCAGTGATCGAGGTCGCCGATAACGCAAGCAAGGAACCTGAAGACATCTATGAGTAAACCGAAGAAGCTCCCGCCGCTCAACACTCCACGCGGCGTGGCCGTCTTCCCGGCACTGAATGTGCCAGACACCAAGTTCAAACCCGAAGGTGAGTACACGGCTCGCCTCGCCTTCGACCCGAATGCCGCCGATGTGCAGGCCCTTGTTACCGAACTAGAGCGTCGGCGCGACCTCGCTTGGGACGAGCATCTCCAGACCCTCGACGCCGGTAAGCGCAAACAGTTCGAGAAGGTCTACTCCAAGGCTCCGGTATTCACCGAAGAAGTAGATAAAGAAGGTGATGAAACTGGCCGCATCACGATCAACTTCAAGATGAAGGCCAGCGGCACCAACAAGAAGACCGGCAAGCCTTGGACACAGAGGCCGACCATCCTCGATGCACGTGGTGCAAAGATGGCAAACCCACCGGATATCTTTGGCGGCTCAGTGTTGCGCATTGGCTTCGAAACATCCGACGGTCCTGTCCCCTCGGCAAAGAAGTTCTACATCTCGTGTCGCCTGTTGGCCGTCAAGGTGTTGGAACTGGTCAGCCGGGGTGGTTACAGCGCAGACGCGTTGGGCCTGGGCGACGAAGAAGAAGGCTACGAAGCCGACGAATCCGAGCTGAGTTCGACAATGCAGCAGTCCGAGGCAGCATCGGATGAAAGCGATGCGGCTGACGCAGGGAACGACGATTTCTGATCCCGCCTTATCGGGACTGATCGAACGGGCGAAGGGGGCGGCACATGTCGCCTCCCTCGTCTTCCCTTTTGAACCTGTACCCGCATCTCGTCCGCGCGTGACGCGCTGGGGCGTCTTCTACGCGAAGACCTACCGAACCTGGAAACAGCTCGCCGAGAAACACTGCGCTCCTGGCACCCTCAACATGACGAAGACAACGCCGCTGTTTGTCGTTGTTGAGTCCATCTTTACCAAAGCTCGTACCTCCAAGCTCACCTTCCCGACGCCCGATGTAGACAACACCGCAAAGGGACCACTCGACGTCATTACCAAAGCCTCCGGCTACTGGCACGACGATAAGCAAGTGACATGGCTCGTGACGGGCAAGCGCTTCGCAGTAAAAGGCGAAGACGCGCGCACCGAAATTCATATCTACACACTCCCTTGAAGCTAAAACCACTCACCGCAGTGGACCGGCTCTATGTGACGTGCTCCATGACCCGCGACAGCGAGGACATCGGGGCCGTTGAGTTGGCCGCTGCGCATCGTCGCCAGGGTTACTCTCAGATCGGTGTCCACTATGTCATCCGCCGCAACGGCGTGGTTGAAACAGGACGCCCGACCAGTCTCCCTGGCGCCATGTCGCACGACATGAATCACCGCGCCATCCAGGTCTGCCTCATCGGCGGCCTCACCGATCTTTTAGAGCCCTACGGCTCTTTCACTGCTGCCCAGCTCGAAGCCCTGCGGGACGTACACGAGTCGCTGGAGATCGCAGGGAGTGACGTGCTGGCGATTCACTACGGCCCTGAAGCCCCCCTCAAGACCATCCGATAGGAGCACCTATGAAGCTGTCCCGACAAGCGCGCACCGTGCGCGATCACCTGGCCGCAGAGAAACACATCACCTCATGGCAAGCCGAGGGTGTCTACCGCATCCGCCGCCTCGCCTCTCGCATTGATGAACTTGTTGCGGACGGCTTCGAGGTTCTCAAGGAAGAACAACAGGACGCGACCGGCCAGCGCTACATCCGCTACGCCTTCAGCGAACGCCAGCGTGTTGCCGATGTCCCGCTGCATCCCAAACGTATCCGAGAACCCCGCGTGAGCTTCGCTCTCATCCGCAACGTGATGGACGAGATGGAGTTCGAGCAGGAAGACATCAAAGAACTGATTGCCACCCTCAAGGAGAAAGCATGACCCAAACCGTGAACACCGCTATGCGCGAAGCCTTCGCGACCGTATCCGTTGCGAAAGGTCAGAAGATCGAAGGCTCCGCAGAACTGATCCTGTCGGCACTCAAACGCAAGGTCGGCGTGACCAAGCGACAGACCATGTGGTCCGTGCAGCGTGGAAAGAATCGAGTCTGAGTTTCTCCGCAAGGAGCCCTGCCCGTCCTGTGGCAGCAAAGACAACCTGGGACGTTACAGCGACGGTCACGGCCACTGCTTCGGCTGTGGCTACTACGAGAAGGGAGACGGCGAGGCCGTCCCTTCAACATCCAGAGGAAAGCGCATGAGCGACTTCATCCACGGTGAAGTCACAGCTCTTGGTAAGCGCGGCATCACTGAAGAAACCTGTCGAAAGTTCGGCTACACAGTAGGCGAAGCGCGTGGTAAGAAAGTACAGATCGCTAACTACCGCCGCGACGGCGAGATCGTTGCACAAAAAGTAAGAGACGCTGACAAGGAGTTCTTTGTCGTTGGCAACCAGAAGAAGGCCGGACTTTACGGTCAGCACCTCTGGAGCCCAGGCCGTCGTGTAGTTGTCACTGAGGGCGAGATTGACTGCCTTAGCGTAAGCCAAGTACAAGAAAATAAGTGGCCCGTGGTGTCAGTCCCAAACGGCGCTGACGGAGCCAAGAAGGCGCTGGCTCGTGAGTTGGAGTGGCTCGAACAGTTCGAGGAAATAGTCCTCATGTTCGATATGGACAAGCCCGGTCAGGACGCAGCCAAGGAAAGCAGCGAACTATTCACGCCTGGCAAGTGCAAGATCGCACACCTTCCAGCGAAAGACCCGAACGAGCTTCTTCAGGCTGGCCGAGGCCGAGAGATCATCACGGCCATCTGGAACGCCAAGGTCTATCGACCGGACGGCATTGTGACCTTTGGTGACGTGCGCGAGAAAGCACTGGCTAAGGTCGTTCGTGGGCTCCCCTGGTTCCTGCCATCTCTCAACGACCTCACCTATGGCCGCAGGTACGGCGAGGTGTACTTCTTCGGTGCTGGTACAGGCGTCGGCAAGACCGACTGGTTCACGCAGGAGATCGAGCACACCGCCATCACGCTCAATGAGAAGTGCGGCCTGTTCTATCTGGAGCAGCCGCCCGTCGAGACCGCAAAGCGTGTTGCTGGCAAACACTCTGGCAAGCGGTTCCATGTACCTGACGGTTCGTGGACCGAAGAAGAACTGACGGCCTCCTTCGAGCGTATCGAGGCCAGCGGCAACGTCTTCATGTACGACTCGTTTGGGTCTACTGAGTGGCCCACGATCCTTGCGAAGATGAAGTACCTCGTGGTCAGCGAGGGTGTGAAGCACATCTTCTTCGACCATCTCACGGCTGTCGTGGCCGCCGAGGAAGATGAGAGGAAAGCACTGGAAAAGATCATGGAAGAGATCGCATCGTTCGCCCAAGCGCACAACGTCTGCTTCTACGGCATCTCCCACTTAGCCACCCCTGAGGGCAAACCTCACGAGGAAGGCGGGCGCGTCATGATTCGGCACTTCAAGGGCTCCCGTGCTATCGGCTTCTGGAGTCACTTCATGTTTGGCCTGGAGCGAGACCAGCAGGCCGAAGACGAAGAGGTCCGGCAGACCACCATCTTCCGCGTACTGAAGGATCGCTTCACCGGCCAAGCAACCGGCAAGGTGATCCCGATGGGCTACGACGTGAACACCGGGCGTCTGTACGAGAAAGAGCTGAAGCAGGACGACATGTGCGCCGATGAGTCGAAAGTCGAAGGCCGCCCCGACTTCTGATGTCGGAGCCTGTCGAGCACATCGTCTACATCCCCAAAGACGCACCCGCAGGCTACGCCGTATCCGCCTGCTTCCCTTACCTCCCCAAGTCCGCCACCGCAGCCTCCTCCGAATTTCGTGAGGGGGCTCGGCGTGTGCGCGTAACCATCACTGTCCAGGAGATCGAATGATCCTCGTCAACCTACTCACGTACTTGCTCGACAAAGTTTCGCCGTATTCGGTGGACACCGTGCTGGCCCGCCACGAGCGAGATATCACGCGTCTTCAGAAAGTCGCCGACAACCGCCGAGCTGCCGCCGAGGCGCAGGTCACTGCCGCGCAAGATCTACTGGCAGAGGCGCGCGACCACGCCGATGAAGCCGCCAAGGCTGATCGCATCGCCAGCCGCATGAAGTCCCTTCTGGACTGATGCCATGACATCGATCCAACAATACGCACTCAACATCTTCAGGAAGGCACCGGCTGGAATCGATGTCTTGGCCTACCTGGGCGGTGGTTGCCTCCGTTCGTTCTACGACGGCACGCCTGTCAAAGACTACGATCTGTTCTTCGCCAGTTACCACGACTGGCTATTTGCTTGTCAGTGGTTCCGAGCCGACACGTCCTTCGTCGAAACCACCTTGGAGGGAGAACAGACCTATCCAAGCTTCCAGCGTGAAGGCGAGCCGCCGTTCAACCTGATCGGCTTCCGCTTCCACAAGGGTGCGGAGGCCCTCTGCAATTCCTTCGACTTCACCTGTGTCGCTCTGGTGGCAGAGATCGTCGAGCCTGACGTAGTGACCGTCACCCAACACCCACTCGCTCCGTATCACGCAAGCCACAAGCTTCTGTCGTTCCAGAACTTACAGCACATCGACCGCGTTGAACGCCGCAAGGCGCGCTACATGGGCTATGGCTACAAGGAAACACCTGAGTTCACGGCAAGTCTCCCCAAGTGTGCGGCGATTCCTCGTGAGGCTTCGGGCGGTGATTACTAACCTTTGAAGTTATTCGACTGTGAAACCGATGGACTCCTCGACGAACTAACCGTAATCCACTGCATCGCCTTCGTTGACACATTGACGGGCAAAACGATCCGTGGAAACAACCACGGAGCAGCATTCACAGTCGAGCAAGTCCTTCGCATGCTGATGGAAGCTGACGCCATCGGCGGCCACAACATCATCGGCTTCGATATCCCGGCCATCCAAAAGGTCTACCCCTGGTTCAAGCCGAAGGGTCTGATCCGCGACACGCTCATCATGTCCCGCCTGATCTTCACGGACCTCGTGGAGCGCGACTTCAACTTCGCCAAGAAGACCCCAACGTTCGGCAAGAACCTGATTGGTTCTCACGCACTTGAAGCCTGGGGCATCCGCCTGGGCGAGTGGAAGGGCGACTACGCGAAAGAGTGTAAGGCCAACGGCATTGATCCCTGGGCGCGCTGGAATCAGGAGATGGACGACTACTGCCTTCAGGACGTCGTTGTCACCTGGAAGCTGTGGGAGAAACTTCTATCCAAAGGCTTCGGGGAGGAGTCCATACAGCTCGAACACGATGTCGCTCCGATCATCGAACGGCAGACCCGCTACGGCTTCCTCTTTGACGTCGAGAAGGCGCGGAAGCTGGAGGAGATTCTCGTCACGCGACGTACTGAGCTGGCCGACAAGTTGCGCGAAGCCTTCCCACCCTGGGAAGCAAAGGGTGCACTGCTGGTCCCCAAGCGGGACAACAAGGCCAAGGGGTACATCAAGGGTGTCCCCATCCAGAAGTACAAGACCGTCGTGTTCAACCCGGCTTCTCGCGATCACATCGCCAACCGGCTCACGACTCTGTACGGCTGGAAGCCAGTGCAGTTCACCGACAGTGGCAAACCCAAGGTCGATGAAACGACTCTCGAAGGTCTGAAGTACCCGGAAGCGGAGCTGCTTACGGAGTACCTGATGGTTGAGAAGCGGATCGGCCAGCTCTCCGAAGGCAAGCAGGCGTGGTTCAAGTCTATCAAGAAGAGGACGGGCCGTATCCACGGACGCGTCACGCAGAACGGCGCGGTCACGGGTCGTATGACTCACAGCAGCCCCAACTTGGCGCAAGTGCCGAGCTGTGGCACGCCCTACGGCGAAGACTGCCGTGAGTTGTTCTGCGTACCGAAGGGGAAGAAACAGGTAGGCGCTGACGCCTCCGGCCTCGAACTGCGGAACCTCGCGCACTTCATGGCGAAATGGGACGGAGGCGAGTACGCCAAGGTCATCCTCGAAGGCGACATCCACACAGTTAACCAGTGTGCCGCAGGTCTTCCCACTCGCAACAACGCGAAGACCTTCATCTACGCCTTCTTGTACGGCGCAGGCGATGCGAAGATCGGCTCCATCGTAGGTAAGGGTCGTCTAGCAGGCACAGCGCTCAAGAAGAAGTTCCTGAGCGGACTCCCTGCCCTCAACAGTCTCCTACAAGCGGTAAAGGTCGCTGCGAACAAGCGTGGGTATTTGATTGGACTTGATGGCCGAAAGCTGCATATCCGATCCGACCACGCTGCGCTTAACACGCTCCTCCAATCCGCAGGTGCCGTCGTGATGAAGAAAGCCCTGGTGATCCTCGACCGTCGCCTTCAGGAACTCGGCTACGTCCCCGGTGTGAACTACGAGTTCATCGCCAACATCCACGATGAGTTTCAGATCGAGTGTGATGAGGACATTGCAGAGATCGTCGGCAAGACGGCGGTGGAGTCGATCCGTGCTGCTGGTGACCACTTTGGTTTCCGCTGTCCGCTCGATGGTGAGTACAAGATCGGCAACAACTGGAAAGAGTGTCACTGAGGACGCCCGCCACACCGGCTAGTCGTCTTCTGTCACTCACCAAGTACCGTGCACAGAAACGTGGGATTCCCTTTGACCTCTCTATCGAGGACATCGTGATCCCACGTTTCTGTCCGGTGCTTGGACTGCCGCTGTATCGCAACTCCGGTGGCCGTGCCCAAGGCCCCAACTCGCCCACCGTGGATCGTCTTGATCCCGACAAGGGCTACGTCAAAGAAAACGTGAAGGTCATCTCGGCCCGAGCGAATGCCATCAAGTCCAACGCGACACCTGAAGAGCTTCTTCGGGTTGCCGCATATTTCCAGGAGAACCAATGAAGCGCTGCATCGATTGCAAATTCAGCCGCTACATCTATGTCTACGACAATCACAGATGCGAACGTCTCCACACGTTCGCTACCGTTCCTGACCCGGTGCGTGGCGGTACCAAAGAGATCAACACCACACCGTTAAGCTCTTACCGCAATTGCGAAGACGAGCGCGGCTCCATTCTTCCCTGGCGCTGCGGTTCCAAGGGTCGTCACTTCAAGCCCGAGGATTCGAAATGAGCTTCAGCAATCCACCACCCGAGGCTGAGAATCGCCTTCTGCTTGAGCTGTTCAAGCGCCGTGTCCGAGAGCTGCTCGAAAAAGAAATCCTTGCCGCCATCCGACCAGCGATGGGCAAGGCCATCGACGGCGCCGTGGGAAGCCTAGAGGCCGACATGCAGCGGCATTACGACGCCCAGACCAACCGAACGATTCATCAGCTCATCGTCACGCGGCACGACAAGTGACCTTCACCCGCTACCACGTCTACGCGGCCCTGCTGGTCGTGGCGGGCCTCCTCGGAACCTCCGCCATCATCTCCTATCGCCACATGGCATCCCGTGTGGAAACCCTGGAGGTGACGGCCAAGGAATACGACGGGCTCAGAAAGTCCGTCGAGTCTCTCCAGGCCGAGGTCATTGCGCGCCGGACGTCTGACCAGTCCATCCGCGACAAGCGGGCCAACACCACCAAAGCCATCCAGGAGGCAAGCCATGCTGACCAAGCTACTGCTGACTTTCTTGCTACTCCTCTACCTGACGGGCTGCGCAACGCATACCTCAAAGCCCACACCGAACAGCGTGTGGTTTCAACCAACAACCATTGAAGGCCGCTACGGCTCCCTGGATGCCCTGATGGCTGACAAGCGGAGCACAGGCGGCGACCTTCTCGACTTTGCCGGTAACGCCGAGGACGCCGTGATCCGCTGCAACGCGGACAAGACGAGCGCGACGAAGGAGAGCAAGTGAAAGCTGGCATCTACGAGTTCGGTCCCGAAGGCTCCAACGTCCTCATATGGGTTGCAGGCGGCTGGGTATTCAACGGTGATTATGAGGTCTTCTCTGATGACGGATGGAAGACCTGTTGGGTCGAGAACAACCCAAGTGCCATTGCTCGCCGAGTCGGTGACGTGCCCTCCATCACAAGGCGTGACTACAACGAAGTCATCGAGACATTCATCGAACAAAGGACTACCAAGTGCAAATCCAAGTAACCCTGCTGGGTGGCCCCGCCGACCTTCAGCGTCATAGCATTGATTCACAGTTGAGCCGCTACCAGGTAGCCGTTCTCGATAACCCTGCGATCTACCATGCGCCTTTCGCTGACTACACAGCGGTGGTCAATACGCATACCTACATGATTCGACAAGTTGACCGCGATGTCTTCGTGGGAATCTGGCAGCGTCGTTGGAGCTGACGCTCTTAATTGACGCCGACGTTCTCCGCTACCAACTCGCCTTCTCCAACACCAAGTCGTTCCAATTCGACGACGATGACTCCGCAACGGAGATCACGAATCCAGAGAAGGCCAAGGCGGACCTTGAGGGCTACATCGAAGACCTCGTGGACACACTCGGTGCTACCGACTTTCTGCTGCCCCTGTCGGTCTCCACCAACTTTCGCAAAGACCTCTATCCGGCCTACAAAGACAATCGCGCGGGTAAGCCCAAGCCGTCCCTATGGTCCGCCGTAGATGGATTCCTGCACGAAATGTACGCCGACAAAATCATCACCCGTGATTGCCTCGAAGGCGATGACATCCTCGGGCTCTTGGCAACACATCCGAAGCCCAAGCGGTGCCCCGGCAAGCGGATCATCGTGTCCATCGATAAAGACATGCAGACGATTCCTAGTCGCCTATACAACCCACAGAAGCCCGACCTGGGCACCCGCACCATCGGCATTCACGACGCGAACCTGTTCTGGATGAAGCAGACGCTGATGGGCGACGCGACGGACAACTATCCCGGCTGCAAAGGCATTGGACCTAAGAAAGCTGATGAGCTGCTCAATCCGATCCACGAGGCATGTCTCGACGGCGACGCTGAAACGCACCTCTCGGCCCTCTGGTTGGCCGTCGTGGATGCCTTCATGGCCAAGGGATTCTCCGACGCCGACGCCCTGACCCAAGCACGCCTCGCGCGCATTCTTCGCCATGGCGATTACAACTACAACACCAACGAGGTGAATCTTTGGAAACCCCTGTAAACACTGGTATAGGTGATGTCACGAGCGATGCTCGTGGCTCAGGTGCCCGCTTCAATACCGGCAAAGTGCCGTATGAGTTGCTGCCGCTAAAAGCATTCTTCAAGGCCCGTGCATTCCCAACCCGCAGCATGCCGGAACGTATCATGGAAGCACTCGCAGCATGGCAGACTGGGGAAGATAACCAGCTAAGAGTTGCAATGCTTGAAGCATGTTATGGCGTTATGGACCTGCCCAACCTCGCAGACGCCGCCAAGGTTTTCGACTATGGCCGCAAGAAGTACGCAGAGTGGAATTGGGCCAAGGGTATGCCCTGGTCTGCCCCGATGGCCTGCGCCATCCGACACTGCCTTGCCATTCTCGATGGTGAGGAGAATGACCCGGAATCTGGCTTACCTCATCTCGCACATGTCAAATGCAATCTGCTGATGCTTCTGACGTTTACCGGGACGTATCCCGAGGGCGATGATAGGCCCGTTAGGTGGCTTAAAGCTGCGAACTCATAAAAACTCACTTTGCATTTAATCGCCCTGTAACGGTGTCGATTAGCTCTATAAGTTCACCCTCTGCCTCGGATGCCTCTGTTTTATTCAGACCGGCAGCAATACGATAAGTAGTATTTTTAACGCCAGCCTGAAGCAGATACGTGGTCTCCTCGCCAGCCTCCATAGGGTGCACCACCACTGTACTAATGTATTCAATATCAGATAGTTGAATTACTCGATTGCACAGACTCCACTTGGAACCTTCGTAGTACTGATTCACTCGGAGCCAGCGATATTTTACTACTTGGTCGGTTATCTTGCTCATTCGCACCCCCAGGTTTTGAACAGGTAAATAATATACCGAGTAAAAGTCACCAAGGCGACAATACGTCCACAAAGCAACTAATACCCGCCAAATAAAACCCGGAGCATAGGACGAAACAGCATCCAGCCTGCGCCTGAGTTAAGTGGCAAGCATAGGAGGAAACGTAGTTTCCCCCCTAAGGATTCCCTTAGGTCTCCCCACGACGCCTAGGGTTTCCCTTGACCTCTGAAGCTATCCCCCTGCACGCCTATGACCTGATCGACCAGCTCAACAGGTCGTACCCCGAGGTCGTCTACGACGCCAAAGAAAACCACGACGAGTTCCTGATGCGATCCGGTGAACGGCGCCTGGTGCTCACCCTGCGCCGCAAGATGGCGCGTGAACAAGAGGAGCAGCATGTGCGGCAGTAAGCCGAAGGCACCTCCGGCAGGTCCACAAGAGCGACCTGCCGTTCTCCTGACTGCCCGCGACGGCATCTCGGATTCTGAAGTAGGCGCACAAGGCCGACGCAAGATGCGGATGGACCTCAACAACGCCACAACCCCCTACGGCAGCAGCCTAGTCATACCCACCTGAGCAGCAATACACAGCTCGTCCCCGCAGCCGCTCGTTACCAAAAGCTCAAGTCCGACCGTAACGAAGCTGAGTCCCGCGCCAAGAAATGCGCTGCACTCACTCTGCCGACGCTGTTCAAAGAAGTCACCAAGGGCAAATCCAGCTCTACGCGCACGACGCCCTATCAAGGCACCGGCGCGCGTTGTGTGAATTCCCTGTCGTCCCGCCTGCTATTGGCCTTGTTCCCGGCCAACGCCAACTTTTTCAAGCTGTCACCGGATGGCGTCGATATGTCCGCCCTGGCAGAACAGGCCGGCATTCAACAGGGCGAACTAGAAATCGGCCTTGCCGAGATCGAACGCACTGTCATCAACGATATCGAGACTTCCGGGATGCGCGGACGCCTTGCACTCTGCCTCAAGCACCTGTGCGGCACCGGCAATGGGATGGTCTACATCCCTGATGAAGGGAACGCCAAGTTCTATCCATTGACGCGCTATGTCGTCAATCGGGACGGCATGGGCAGCGTCCTGGAAATCATCACGCTCGATAGTGTGGCCCCTTCGACCCTCGACCCGAAGCTTCAGTCGGCCCTTGGCCTGGACAAGAAGAAAGAAGGCAACAGCAAGGACGATAGCGCCGAGGTCAATGTCGAGCTTTACACCCGCATCTACCGCGAAGCCGAGCTATGGCAGGTCTATCAGGAGGTGAACGACGTCATCGTTCCCGGCTCGGAAGGCACCTACCCCATTGATGCCTGTCCTTGGATTCCCCTACGGATTCCTGAGGAAGACGCGCAATCCTATGGCGCGGGCCTGATCTTCGACTACTTCGGCGACTTTGATGCCCTGGAGAAGCTGACCAAAGCCATGCTCAAAGGTGCGGCGGCAGCAGCCAAGGTGCTGTGGGCACTCGACCAGAATGCCGAGATCCGCCCCACTGACATTACCAAGGCCGAATCTGGTGACGTCCTACGCTTCAAGGCGGATCACCTGAAGTCGATCACGCAAGACAAGTACGCGGACTTCCGTTTCGTCACCGAGTATATCGAGTCGCTCATCAAACGCCTGGAGACCGCCTTCGGTGTCCGCACGTCGATTCAGCGCAACGGAGAACGAGTTACCGCCGAAGAGATCCGCTATCTCGCTCAAGAGCTGGAGGAAGTCCTCGGTGGTATCTACTCGATCCTCGCTGAAGATCTTCTGCTGCCGCTCGTGCGACGCATCATGGATCGGCTACAGCGCACCCATCGACTCCCCGAGCTTCCCCAAGGCATCGTCAAGCCTCGCATCGTTGTCGGCGTAGCGGCCCTGGGTCGAGGTCAGGACATGCGCAAGCTCACCGAATGGGCCACCGCGGCCAAGCAATCGCTCGGCGACCAGGTGTTTGCTCAACGTGTCGATGCCGGCGAGCTGATGTACCGACTCGGCGCGGCTTCCGACCTATCGATGAAGGGCCTCATCAAGTCCGATGAGACGCTCCAGCAAGAACAGCAAGACCAAACCATGCAGCAAGCGGCCATCCGCGCTGCACCCAACCTCGCCCAAGCCGCCATGGCACCCCAAGGAGAACCGAGTGGCAACCAAGCCGGATGAAAAACCCGCAACCACTGAGCCAGCGAAGACCAAAGTCGATCCGCTGGAGAAGTACAAGACCGTCTCCGAGAGCGGCCTGAACGTCTACAACTTTCGTGAAGACGCATGAGCGAACAGTCGCAAATTAATCTGAGCACCGATCCTGCGCCGCCCGCCTCCAGTGAACAGGCTCCCGTAACAAGTACCGAGAGCACCTTTGGCGGCTTCCAGACGGTCGAAGAGCTGGTGGCTGCCCATGAAGCCCTCAAGGCCGAGAAGGCGAGCCCGCCTGCCGAACCTGCTCAGGTTTCCAAGGAAATTCCGAGTGGCGACGAAACGGCTCAAGGGGCGGTAGCCAAGGCTGGTCTCGACTGGAACGCACTCAACGAAGAGTTCGCGACCAGTGGGGCACTCTCCGAAGCGACCTATGAGTCGCTGGAGAAATCAGGTATCCCGAAGGCCGAGGTCGATACCTACATTCGAGGCAAGCAAGCCGAAGTCGCTGCCTACGATAACGCCGTCTTCAGTGCAGTCGGCGGCGCCACTGAGTACACCGCCCTGATTGAGTGGGCAAAGAACGGGTACAACGACGCCGAGAAGAAAGCCTTCAATGACGCCGTGCGCTCGGGCGATGCCGCCCGTGCCGCATTGGCCGTGGAAGCGCTTGCCGCACGGCGAGCGGCAACACGTGGAAGCCCGCCTCCGGGCCTGCTGAAAGGTGGTAGCGCTGCCACAGGTGTCACCGGCTACCCATCCACAGCGGCCATGCAAGCCGACATGCGTAATCCGCAATACAAGACCGACCCCGCGTTCCGCGCGATGGTCGTTGAACGCCTCCGTCTCACCGATATGTAACCCTAGGAACCCAGCCATACACGATGTCTAACGCAACACCTAACCGCTTAGGTCAGATCCAGAACAACGGTGACGAGAAAGCGCTATTCATGAAGACCTATGCGGGCGAAGTGCTGACCGCGTTCATGGACGAGTACAAGCTTGAAGGTCACATCACCGTGCGCAATATCTCGCACGGCAAGTCGGCCTCGTTCCCGGTGATCGGCTTGATCGGCTCTGAGTATCACGTACCCGGCAGCGAAATTACCGGCCTGAACGTACCGCACAATGAGGTCACGATTGGCCTCGATCCGATGCTGATCTCGCACGTCTTCATCTCCAACATCGACGAAGCGATGAATCACTACGATGTCCGCAGTGATTACACGCGCAAACAGGGCCTCGAACTGGCAAAGCAGCGGCAGTTCCATGAACTGCGTTGCGCCATCCTTGCCGCTCGACAGACCACAGGTCCGGTCGATGGTATTCCAGGCGGCATGGTCATCACGCACGCCAACATGGCAAGCGATGCGTCGAAGATCGCCGAGGCGTTCCTCATCGCACGACAGAACTTCGACGAGAAGAACATTCCCGAAGAGGATTGTGTCGGCGTCGTGAAGCCCGCGCAGTGGTACAAGCTGACGCAGCAGAAGGACTTGGTGAATCGCGACTACAACCCGGAAGTCAACGGCTCGCTCTCGCAGGCTACGATTTACTCCATTGCCCGTATCCCGCTACTGAAGACCAACCACTTCCCCTCGGCGAACGACACCGCGAATCAGAAGATTCCGCAGTCGCGTCGTGGCGACTTCAGCAAGACCGTTGCGTCGATCTTCCATAAGTCTGCGGTAGGCACGCTGAAGCTGCTGGATCTCGCACTCGAAGACGGCTATGACATGCGCCGCCAGGGTACGCTGATGTTGTCTAAGTTCGCCTTGGGCCACGGCACGCTGCGTGGTGATGCTGCCGTAGAAGTTGCAGTCGCCCCGTAAGTAGCACCCTAACCCGTTACCGCCCTCACCCGGTGTAACGGGTTTTTTTTCTTTTCGAGGAATCCCATAGATCTCGCACCCACCACCGAACTGGATGCCGTGAACGAGATGCTCAAGGCTATTGGCGAGATCCCTGTGAACTCGCTCGACCACTTGGGCTTCACCGATGCGGCCATTGCGCGCGATACGTTGCGCATCAAATGTCGCGAACTCCAGTTGCGCGGCTGGTACTTCAACCGAGATACCAGCTACACCTTTGTACCCGGCACGGATGGCCGCGTCGTTCTGCCACCCAACGTCCTTGCCGTACTCCCCTTTGCCACCGAAGCGCGCCGCATCGTCCCGCGTGGTGGCCTCCTATGGAACGCTTCCGACCGCACCGATGTGTTCCCGCGCGACGACGGCCCGACCATGGAGGTGGTCTGGATGTTCGACTTCGAGAAACTGCCGGAGGGCGCCCGCCGCTGCATCGTTGTCCGCGCTGTGACCAAGTTCCAGACCGACCAGCTCGGCAGCGAGACCAGCTACAAATTCACTCAAGACGACGAACGGTTTGCATGGAATGCCTTGTTGGCCGAAGAGCGCCGTTACGAAGGCAAAGCCAACATGTTCAATGATGCTCAAGATGTCGTCGAGGTCTGGCAGCGTTAATGCCGCTGATCTCAGGAACCATCCCGTCGCTCATCGGCGGGGTCTCCCAGCAAGACGCTTCGGTACGCCAGCCAGCACAGTTTGAAGAAGGTTTGAATCTCGACCTGAGCCCAGCGTCAGGGGCTGGTCCACGCGCACCGGCACGATTTATCAACGTACTCGGCTCCGACATTCCCGACGACGCCTTCTTCCACAGTATCGTTCGTGATGCCCGCGAGAAATATCTCGTCGTGATCTACGAGGGCCGCGTGCGCGTGTTCAATCACGTCACCGGCAAAGAGCATGTCGTCGTTATGGACGAAGCCTCCCGTCCGTATCTCAACACCATCTACGCACCGCACGAGTCCATACGAGCGACGACAATTGAGGACTACACGATCCTCGTGAACCGCGAAGTCGTGGTGGCGATGGCAACCGATGTGGCCCCGAACGGCACGCCCATCAACATGGGCAACTCCGGTCAAACACCCACTGGCCCCTTTGGCCCTCTCATGAACCCCACTCTCGCCAGTGTTCCGGTATCGGGCTCTGTACAAACCTTTCAAGACCTGCCCAAGGACGGCGCGTTTGGTCAGATATGGGAGATCCGGGGTGACGGTGCGAGCGGCTTTACCGGCTACTACGTGCAGCGCGAAGCGACGAAGGTATGGCGTGAGGTCGCCAAGCCCGGCATCCCCAACACCTTTAACCGCGCCACGATGCCGCATGGCCTCAAGCGTATCCCCGACAGCATTACGCCGGATGGCTTCTACTTCAGCTACGGCCCCCTGGACTACGACAAACGCTATGCCGGTAACGAGCGGACCTGCCCGGTTCCCTCGCTGGTCGGACAGCGTATCGGCAATGTGCTCTATCACCGCGACCGTCTTGTGTTGCTCGCGGGCGAGAACGTCCTGATGTCGGAGGTAGGCCATTACGTCAACTTCTGGCGTACCACGGTCACCGCCTTACTTGATAGTGACACCATCGACGTCGCCATGCCGACCGAAGGCGTGGCCGAACTGACGCACGGCGTGCCGTATCAGAAAGCCCTTCTCCTGTTTGCTTCGGGAACGGTGCCGATGATGCAGCTCACAGGTGATCCGGTGCTTTCTCCGAAGACCGTCAAGGTTGATCCGGTCACCACCTATCAGGTCTCACCGACCATCAAGCCGGTCGTCGCGGGCAGCAGCGTGTTCTTTGTTGATGACACCACGAACAAAACGTGGGCCACCATCCGCGAATACTTTGTATCCAGCGATGTCATCACGCCGGAAGCGGCCAATATCACCGCGCACGTCCCTGCCTTTGTTCCTGGCAAGACCCGCTGCATGACCGCCGTGCCTGACGCAGACCTCGTGCTGCTATCTCATCGAAGCCCTAACGGCCCCCAGGTATACGTCCATCAGTTCAAATGGGTGGCCGACCAGAAGCAGCAGTCCGCATGGCATCCATGGAAGATCGAAGGCGTGGGCGAAGTCGTCCATCTACGAGCCATCGGCACTGATTTGTACTTGATTGCCAAAGCACCAGGCGGCGTGGAGATGCTAACGATGGATCTCAGTCCGGCCCCGACCTTCCCTGCGGTCACTCCCGAGTTCGATATCTATCTCGACCGACGTGAGCTGGTGAAACCCGTATGGCAGATGTTTGGTAACTACACCGACGTCACGGTGCCTTTTGTGATGCCCACGCTGACAAACCTCGCCGTCCTCAAGACGACGGACTGGAGCGAACCCGGTGCCTATCTCGACATCACACAAGCAACACTCGTGAATGGTGGCCAGACACTCCGTCTTCCCGGCAACGTGGCGCAAGGCCGCGTGGTCATCGGCTACAAGTACAAGCGCCGCGTCACCTTGTCTCAACAGTTTGTTCGCGAGCAAAACGGCAATACCAAGACCATAGGCCGCTTGCAGATGCGCCGCATGACGGTTCGCTTTGCCCGAGCGGCGTACTTCCGGTGTCTCGTGTATCCCAAAGGACGCACGGAGGCTATCGATACGCTCGTGCCGCAACTGATGCACACCTACACCGCACGCACAGCGGGCGATGCCGAGTTCCTGTTGAACGTCCCGAAGCTCTCCTCAGGCACCCACACGTTCCTCGTTGCATCCCGCGCCGATCACGTCCATGTCGCGCTCGACAGTGACTCTCCCTACCCCTGCTGGTGGCAATCCGTCCAGTGGGAAGCCCTCTACATCACCAAGGTACGACAGTGATCCTTACGATCCATACGCCCACATCTGAGGCGCTTCAAGACATCGCCGAGCGGCTGTGCGCGGAGGATGTAGCCGAACTGGACGCCATGGGGTACACCGATGCGCTGGAGGTCATGAAGACCTCCGTCGCAGGCAGTCGAGAAGCCTATGTTGCTCACTGGTACGGACGTCCACAGGCGGTCTTTGGTGTGGCCGACTATGAGCACAACACGAACTGTGGCGTCCCCTGGCTTTTATCCACTGGACCGCGCGGACGTATCGGGCGGGAGTTCGTCAAGACCTCTCGTCGTTTCATAGCGGAGTGGTCGCCGATGTACTGCTACTTATTCAACCTCGTCGATACCCGCCATGTCCGCGCCCAGCGCTGGCTCATGTCGCTTGGCTTCTCGCCCCAGCGCGTACACCACGTCAACGCGCACCCTTTTATTGAATTCGGAATGACCCCCTCATGTGTGCCATAGCCGTACCTATCATCATGGCGGTGGTCGCTGCGGGCACAGCGGCCTATCAAGCCAATCAGAACAAACACGCTGTCGAAGCGCAGATGCGCGAACAGCAGAAGCAGATTGACCAATCGGCCAGCGCACAGACCGAGGACCGCATGAAAGCCGCCCGTGAAGCCCGTGCATCTGCTCGTGCCGCCTCAGCGGAGTCCGGCGTCTCGGGCAACTCCGTCGATGCCGTCCTCAACGACCTGCTGTTTCAATCAAGCCAGGATGTCGCACGCATCGAGAAGAACCGACAGAACGGTATTGCCGAAAGCACCCAGCAAGCCCGCAGCCGTTTCGGTGAGATCAACGGTCAATTGGCTTCCAGCGTGGCTAGCTCTGTAGCGAGCGCCTATGCCAAACGTACCCCAACGATTCCCACACAGAACACCACGGGATAAGTTATGCCACGCCCGACACAAACACAGATTACCTCACGCCCTACTGTCGAATCATCGCGATCTCAGAATGTCGCGGTTCCCGTACAAGCCTCTCTCGATCATGCAGGCCGTAAAGACAGCCTGTGGGTTGTCAGCAACGCTCTCAACAGTTTGGCAGCCCGAGAGACTGACGCCTTATCAAGTAAGCAGCATAGGCAGGATGCAGAGAAAGCCAAGTCAGATGCACGTAACGGAGCGGCGGATGCCGCCGAGGCTGCGGTCACCGGAGCATCTCCAGCGACTGAAACACTTGAAGCACAGAGTGCCGTCTACAAGCAACATTATTATCAGTCAGAGGGCATCCGCCAAGCAGGTAATTTCGAGAACCAGCTATTACCCAAACTGCAACGCCTTGAACCCGGCGCGAATGTAGACGAAACGATTCAGAACGAAGCGAATGCGTTTGTAGGCAACTCCGGTATGACCGAAGAATCCCGCAAGACATTCATGGTTACAGTGGCAAAGTCTCAAGACGGCTGGAAGCAGGGGTACCTCAAGCAGTCCACCGCCGAGGCCATCAAGCGGGACGAGGAAAACCATCAAGCCATCCTAACCGATGCAGTGTCCAAGAGCGGCGCGCTGGAACCACAGACGCTCCAGGCGTGGCGGCAGTTCGGTGCAGAGAAAGGTCTACCAGAATACGAGCTGGACGACATGGTGGTGAAAGCCGTGGTTCCCGTCCTGGCCTCCGGCAAGGCCAATATAGACAAGACACTGGAGACCCTATCCGGGCACTACGGCGCGGGTGGTCGTGTTCTCGGCGACGTCTATCGTGAACAGATTGATATGGCCGCTAAACATGGCCGTCATATTCAGGAAGAGGAACACAAGGCCGCACAGTGGGGTGATGAAGTCACCATGCTTGATCGCGCTAACCAGCTCTCCGAGCGTGGCATGTACGGTCTGAAACAAGCGGCGGAAGACGGTAAGCGGTTCGGCAAATCACCCGAGTGGGTCGCCTCCATGGCCTCCCGTTCGCGGGATGCCAATGAGAAGGCCGCCAAGGGTGCCGAGAAGGCCCAGCGAGGTCGCAACGCCCTACGCCTGTTCTTCAATGGCGATCCTTTCGAGATCGAAGCCTTCGGGCGTAAGGATGTCGAAAAGGCGGGTACCGAAGTGCTTAACCAGGCCATCTCGTCTGGTGATATGAACAAGGTCCGTTCCATCATTGGTTCAGCCGCCTTCAACGGGGCACCACTCCCTGCTATTAAGGAACTTGGTGATGCTATCGACCTATCCAATCCACAACGTGCCAAGAAGATTCTGGACGTATTGGAAGTAGCCGAAAGCATCTCACCGGATTACCTCAACAAAAGTCTGAGTACCGAGGCGAAGGCCAAGATAGATCGCATTCGCAAGGAAGTTCGTGTGTTTGGTGCCGAACTTCCCCAAGCACTCACTACTGTCAAGAATGCCGAACGTCTCGACTCCCATGTGGTGCAGGATCGTCTAGGACGTGCATGGAAGGCGATCAAGTCAGATATCCCCACCCGATTCGACGACAGCGCGATCTTCTCGGGAAAATTCCGAGGAACCCCGGTTGCCAATGCAGGCTATGTCGAAGGTTATGTGCGCGATGCCACACAGCGTCTTCTAGAGACCGGCCAGTACAGCGAGCCCAAAGAGGCGGCGCAATCGGCACTGGACCTGTTCAAAGCCAATCACGTCCAGGTCGGTGACCAATACGTGCGGACCTACGGGCACGAACGAGGCTCCAAAGAGGCCCTCGGTGAAGCTATGACCGATATCGTGAACAGTTATCACGAGAAACTCGTGAAGGAAAACCGGATCGACAAGGAAGAGAAGCTCATCACCATGCCGACACCCGACTCACCAGACAAGTGGCAGCTCTACTCCCGCACACCAGGCGGCCCGCTGCCAGTTACAGAGAAGGATGAACACGGAAACTTGCAGCAAATCGTTGTCAATCCGAGCGCAGTCTTAGCCAACCATTCCGCATGGAAGGCACAGGAAGCCAAGAAGAAAGCCGTCTACGAACAAGGTGTCCGTCAGTACGACTTGAAGCATGCCTTCGGCGAGGGTTCTCCTGAGAGCCTCAATGGTTACCTTGACCGCATTCCGAAGAACGCTATCGACAGCTACATGACCGGCTGGACGGGCGAAGGCTTACCTAAAGCACTGCGGACACCGGAGCAGCGCGCCGCCGCGAAAGCCTTCATCAATGACCCAGGCCATAAGCCGCAAGGCTTTCTGGACTTTATTCACGCCAATAAGTAACCCAAGGAACACATGACCAACCTGCCGCGCGTGGACGTCGCTGAGCGCGAATACGTCCCCTATGTGCCCACTACGGGCATCACTGAATCCGCCGCTCAGCAACGCACGGCAGAAGCCACCGCCCAGCAACTTCGAGACAACACGTCGGTTTCGGACGGCATCGGCGCCTCTGCTGTTAAGGGGTCGATTGGTCTTATCGATCGCATCATCCAAGACCACGGCTATCAGCTTGACCCGGCGTTCGTCGGCAAGCCCGTCGATGCCACGTATGACGAATGGAAAAAGCGCGGCATTGCTGACAGTCAGATGCCTCTCTTGAAGAATGCGGTTTCTCGTGAACACGCGGATTACCTTTATGGTGTCGCGCGGGAGAACATGCAGGCCAATCAAGATCTCGCGCAATTCGGTGTAGCAGGCAATCTAGCACTCGGCCTCAGCGATCCCGGTTACTTCGCCGTGGGCGCCTTCTCCGGTGGCCTAGGCTTCGCCGCGCGAGGATCTCGCGTAGCCAATGCGGTCCGCTCGGGCCTCGTAGCCGGTGCCACCAACGTGGGCACAGAAGCAGCGGTGGGCATGTTCGACCCTGAAGTAGATAGTTCTCATCTGGTCCTGGCCGGTGCCTCTGGCTTTGCCATCGGCGCACCGTTTGGATTCCGTGCGGGTGAGTTAGCCACCATGGCCAATGCTGCTGAACGCATTGCCCGTGATGCTCGCAAGCCAGCAGCAGCGATGGACAACGGCGGCGCCCAGCGTGTGAAAGGTTCTATCGTCGATCAAATGGACGGGCCGATACGCGATACGCCCGACTGGCAGCAGCAGATCATCGACGAGGGGGCACAGAATGCCGACATCCGCGCCGCATTCTCTCCGGTACGCCGCGACCTTGCGGCGCGCTTCGATCAATCCAAAGCCGCCGATGTACGCAATGAGATGCGCAAGATTGTTCGCGAGGGTGTCGGCTACACAGACAAGAACGTAGCGGTCCAAGAGAGTGCCAGTGAGATGTCCAAACGCCTCGACGCCACGATCAACACCGCCTATCGCCGCGCCGTCGAGCCCGAGTGGGCCAAGTTCAAGAAGGCCAACGGGTTTCGCGGTGATGCCGCCAAAGCGGACTTTATGGAGACCGTGGGCCGTTCTATGCGTGACCCGTCACTGGACGTCGTACCGGAAGTCGCCGCCGTTCGTAAGCACGTCGATGATGCCTTCGCGCGAATGTACGACGAACTGCATGTAGCCCAAGTGTCTGGGTTTGAAACCCCGCGTACCTCAGGCGGGTACTTGCCGCGCCTTTACTCACAAAAGGGCTTCACGTCGCTCCTGAAGGACAAAGCGATTCGCTGGGATGACCTTGTTGAGAACCTCGTAAAGCCCGCCATGCGCAATGCGTGGGTCAAGAATGGGCCAGTCGATGAAGACCTCCTCCATGCGGTCTCGACTGCCTGGGCGGAACGCGGCCATGCCAAGGCTACGGGAACCCAGGCATCTACCCTGGGCGGCGCCATGCAGATGCGCGACGTCGATACCATCGAATAACTGCTGAAAGAAGCTGGCATCTCCAACAACAAGGCCCAAGCACTTATCGGCAAATTGCGCACGGAGGTTTCCGAATCATCGACGCATGCGCGGGCCAAGCATCGAATCGATATGGACGAGTCCTATCGAACCACGCTCACGAACGAGATGGGTGAGAAGGTGGAAGTCTCTATGGCGGACCTGCTGGAGAACAATGTCGATAAACTGGTCTCCGATTACACCCGTGAAATGTCCGGCTGGGCGGCGCTGAAGTCAAAGGTCGGCGTCGGTACGCCAAAGCAACTCGACGAGTACAAGGGCTTTCTGGTGAAGCGCAGCAAGGAAGCTGGAGACCGCGAGCCGGAGCGGGCTTTCGACATCGCCTTCAATTCGGTGCTGGGTCGCTCGACCGAAGATGCGCCGCATAGCATGTGGTCCCGCGCGTCCCGTATGGTTCGTAGCCAAGCCTTTCTGACCTCCATGGGCCAAGTCGGTTACACCATGCTCGCCGAAGTTGGCCCCACCGTTGCAGCGGTCGGCTGGCGAACCGCCCTCAAGGCGATCCCCGGCTCAGCCGCACTTGTCCGACGCATGGCGAATGGTGAACTGAAAAGCACCGAAGCTCGTTTCTTGGAAGACATCTGTGCGCCCGGTACGGATCTACTACGCAACCAGCCATACCTACGTCACGACGACATCGGAAGCACCGTATGGGACCGCAGCACCGCGACAGGTCGTGTGCTCAATACCGTGGACACTGCCCAACAATATGGACAGCGCTATCTCAGCATCATGTCTGGCATGGCCCCCATCCAATCCTCCATGCAACGGTACGCGGGGCGAGCTTCCGCGTTACGCATGATCGAGCTGGCGAACAAGGGCGACCTCCCGGAGGCCCTGACGCACCGCTTGAGGAACTACGGTCTCAACGAAGCAGATCAAAAGGCCATCTTCAAACGCCTTGCGGGTATGAAGAAGGTCGATGACATAGCCCAATCCTGGGACACCTGGGCGCCCAAAGAGCGCTCGGCGTTCTCGGCGTATATGTGGCGAGTCACACGGCACCAGGTCATGGAGGGCGATGTGGGCGATTCGATTCAACTCATGCACTCATCCATCGGCAAAGTGTTCGTGCAGTTCCGCACCTTCATGACGTCCTCGTACACCCGACATATGCTCAACGGGCTCCACATGAGGGACATGCAAGCGGCCAACATGGTCGTGACATCGACGTTCTTCGCGGGCATCGGCATGGCCGCACGTAACTACGTGAACACAGTCAACGACACGGAGATGCGCGAGAAGCTCATGACCTCCGAGAATCTCGCCAAGCAAGCCTTTCAGCAGTCGAGCTACTCGTCGGTCATTCCCTTCATGGTGGACACTATGGCCTACGATCTTGGCCTGAAGAAGGCATTGGGCGGTGAAGACAAACCCGTCTTCGCCTACGGTCGTTCTACGGGCCTCGATAGCGGCGTGAAGGGCATCCCCGCCCTCAGCCTCGCGCAGTCCGCCTGGGGCGCCGCAAAGCTGCCTGTGACCGCCTTAGATCCCGACTCGGATATCACACAGAAGCAGGTCAAGGATGCGATGAAACTCCTGTGGTTTCAGAACATGACCGGCATACGTAACGGCGTCAGTGAGTTCGCCAAGCTCTTCCCTGAAGAGTCCAACTAACCTTACGGAGATTCATGGCCCAACTGGCACGTGGCTACTCCTTCGCCATGTACACGGCGGAGGGTGCTACGTACACCATCCCCTTCCCCTACATGCACGCGGAGCATATCCGCATGTTTGCGGGGGATGTCGGCGATGCGGTGGAGCAGCTATTCACATGGCTCGGCCCCACAGAAATCAAGCTGACTGGACAGGTGCCCAAGGGCATCCTCATCACGCTTCGTCGCTTCACACCCCGCGACGACAACCTGGTCCACATACAAGAGGGCGCACAGCTCCCTGCCCGCGACCTGAACCTAAACACGACCCAGCTTCTCTACATCATCCAAGAGCAACTCGACTTCGGCACTTACGGCGGCCACGGGCTCCCCGGAGGCGGCGTGGGCTGGCCCAACCCAGGGGGCAGTCCATCCCTACCGATCCAGCAGATCATCGACAAAATCATGCAGTCGCCTTTGATGGGACTTCTGTTGGGCCGCATCAACCAGATCGATGAGAATGCGGAAACACTGCTCAATGAAATTCTGCGCGGCGACAAGGTGTATCAATACCGCCATGAGGATCAAGCGCGTGTTGCCCTGGTTGAGACCTCAATTACTCAGGTCGTCACTGATGCCTCCGCCCTGGCCGAACGTGTCACGGAGGTCTACGCCAAGTACGACAAAGCAGAGGGCCAGATTCGGACAGTCGATAAGGCACTCTCTGATGAGAAGTCAGCGACGGCAACACGCTTTGAAGGCGTCAATGCCCGCTTCGGCACTCAGGAGGCCGACATTACCAACGTCCGCCAGTCGATCTCAGATGAGACCAGCGCACGAACAACCGAGATCACTCGGGCACGCTCAGACTTCGGCAAAGACGTCTCAGCGATCAACTCGACCCTATCGACCACTTACGCCACCAAAGACTTCGCCAAGAGCGTTGCAACGCAAGAAGTTCAGGCGTTTGCTGGTGGCAACTTTGCGCACCTACAGCAACGCTTTGAAGCCATGGCGTCCGGGTCTTCCGATCCTGACGGCAAGTGGCAGGCTAACTACACAGTCCGCATCAACGCGGGCAAGATCGACGGCACACCCGTTATCGCAGGTATCGGCCTGGGCGTGGACTCCAAGACTGGCTCGAACTTTGTAGTCATGGCCGACCGTTTTGCGTTCGTGTCACCTACGTACACCTCCACAGGCGGCGTGCAGCAGATGAAGTACCCCTTCGTCATCGGCACGGTCGGCGGCGTGAGCACCGTAGGCATCCAAGGACAGCTCGTCGTGGACGGCTCGATCACGGCAGATAAGATCCGAGTGAACTCCCTATCGGCCCTGACGGCCAACATGGGCGAGGTCAACGGCGGCACGTTCCGCACCTTTCAGCTCGACGCCAACGGCAGCATCATCAATCCGCGGGAGTTCCGCGTGGAGATGACGAACAACCCTGGCGACGGCTATCCGCTCTGGATTGGCGGCGGGGTGAAGAACTGGAACAACGCGGTATTTGCGGTGGATCGGAGTGGCAACGCCAAGTTCGGCGGGACCATCGAAGCCAAGAACATGATTGGCAACCTCCAGGTGTACGGAAGCGGCGAGTGGAGCGGCGACATGGCCGCGAACTACGGCGGCTCCACTGATCCCTTCACGCTCCCCGCACCTACTCGGCTAGGCGAGTACCACATGCCTGCCGTTATTGCAGAGATCACATGTAGCTCGACAGGCTCTGGCCTAGCCCGCGCCTGGATATCACTTCAGCGCCTCGACGGCTCAACGTGGGTCGATGTTCGCTCTTCGCAATACACGCTGCGTAGCGCGATCTCAGCGGTCTACGCCTTTGTCTACTTTGGACCGCCAACATCCCGTGCGGAACAGTTCCGCTTCAAGCTGATGGACGGCGGCGTGGGTGGTAACGAGTTCCATATGTACAACGTTCGCTCTTATACCTTCGGACTGAAATAACATCGCAGACACTTCAACACCCGGCTACGTGAGCAATGCTACGCTGGCCGCACGCCTGACGTCCCTAGTGGATCGATGGGACACCCGTGAGTATCAGATGATCGACGTCCTGACCAAGGACAGCGATGTAACGGTCACCGATGCAACCGGAAAGAACCGGGCTATTCCTTCGTTCCCGAAGCTTCAGAAGCTGGTGACGTCGCTCACCGACGCACTGACAGGTGAAGTTAGCAAGGCCCGCGAGATCAATTCGCAGACCGTGTTCTACTCGAATGCGGCCAAAGATTCAGCCACCAAAGCTGAGACCTCTGCAACAGCATCCGCCAAGGATGCAGTGTCTACGGCATCCGATGCCACGAAGGCCAACACCGCAGCCACTGCGGCCTCCGCCTCAGCGACATCAGCGACTAGCTCAGCAGCAACGTCCACCACCTCAGCAACGTTAGCCCATGATTCTGCTGAGTCCGCGAAGGCATCCATGGACAACGCGGGATTCTCCGCAGCATCCGCACAATCCAGCAAAGCCTCTGCCACGGCATCTGCTGCGCTTTCCCAGCAGTACGCGAACGCGCCACTCAACGTCCAGGTGGAGCCCGGTATGTACTCGGCTCAGCATTGGGCTGAGCAAGCCCGGCTCATTTCCGCAGGCGCTGTGATCTACCGGGGAGCCTGGGATGCGTCGAAAGGCTCCCTGCCCGCTCAATACAAGTTGGGTGACTTCTACTTCATATCGAAGTCAGGCACCGTGGGCACCGTGGCCTACTCGACGGGTGACATGGTGGTTCGCTCGGAGACCACCTGGGACCGTATCGATAACCAGCAAGTTGTCACCAGCGTTGCTGGAAAGACAGGTGCAGTGACGTTAAGCATCGCGGACATCGCAGGTATGCAACAGGCACTAGATGGGAAAGCGTCCAGCAGCTCTCCCGTGTTCGCGACTGGCACGGTCCAGATAGGTTCAAGCGAAGGCAAGTTCACTACGATGCGGTATGACGCACAGTTGTCCATCAACGGCGGGCCGTATAGCGCCATCTGGACTTCGGCGACATTCAACCCTGCAACGAAAGCGAACACGGATAGCCCCGTGTTCACTGGCAAGGTCTTCATTCAGAACAATGCCGTGCATGTTGCCGGATGGGGCGGCACGCCTACCGATGGCGTTGTAATCTTTGGTGGCGATTCGTGGATCTACAAACAAGCCAGCGCGTTTAAGTTCAAGAACGAACAAGCGTCCTTCGTTGCCGATCTGAAGAGTGGCGGGACCATTTGGACCTCCGACATCTTCAATCCCAATTACAAGCTCGACTGGCGCGCAAGCTTGGGAGTAGCTGCGACAACGATCACGGATTGGAATAACGCCACTGAGAACGGCTGGCACATGGCGGCAGGTGCCGCTAACGCGCCCGGAGGCGGCTGGTTCATGGGCTACGTGTCCCAGCACAACAACGATTGGATTCAGCAAGAACTCTTCGACTTCACCAACGGCCCCGACGTGACACGTTACCGACGTCACAAGATGAGCAGCAATTGGGGCGGCTGGTTTCAGATCCGCCACAGCAGCTATCGGACATTCGTGCAGCCCAACGATCCTGGCGGTGCGGCTGGCGAAGGCGATCTCTGGATCTGGTGAATGGGCATCTATAGGAAGCAAGGGGGTGGCAACGCTGCCCCTTCTATTATCCGTCGTCGTCAAGGCGGTAGCTGGGCCGACGTACAGAACATCTACCGACGCCAGGGTGGCGGGTGGGTGCTCGCATGGACTGCCTATACACCCATGTCAGGTTACATCTCGCCTGGATACATCAGCATGACGGGCGAAGGTTCGGTCAATGCGCGTGCCTCACTTACGTTGTCCGGCGGACGCGGCCCCTATACCTACAACTGGTATCTCCAACAAGCCAACACGGGCGGCGGAGGCTCAGCGAGCATATCGAACCCCGGCCCTACCGGTACGGACATCTTCGCGACAGCGAATCGAAACTCGGGCGGCTTCTGGACCGGAAAGGTCGTCTGCAATGTTGTAGACGCTACCGGCAATCAGACATGGATCTCTGCTGATTGCAACTTTTCAATCACAAGGGTGGGTGTCCCCACCTAAACAACATGGACCAAGAAACCAAGCTATTAGCTTCCCTAGGTGCTGTGGGCCTTCTTATCGGCTTCGCAAAAACCCTAGCTTCCGGCGAACACGTCAAGTGGTACGTCGCGCTCGCACGAGCCGTGCTCACTGCGGCTCTCAGCATCTTCGCGGCCTTCGCTGTGGTGCTGTTCCCGTCACTCAACTTTCCAGGCTATGTCGCACTCGCGTGCGGCCTTGCTTCGCTGGGCACCTCAGCACTCGAACGAATCTTCCAGCGCATCTTTGGAGCACCTAATGGCGGCCAGTAGCGAGTCACTTAACCGCCTGCACGACGCTATTGCCGACAAGCTCACCGAAGCCATTGAGCAGACGCCTATCGGTGAGCGTGGGCTAGCTGCGATCCTCAATGTTGCCCGTCAGTTCGTGAAGGACAACGGCATTGAAGCAGTGCCCGCTGCTGGGAGTTCGATAGGCAAGCTCAACGACAAGCTCAGTGTGTACCCCTTCGATCCCCAGGGTGACTCGATCAACTAGCCTTTTGGCGCGTCTGCGGCGCGCGCAAGGATGAACGACATTCGTTCTAACTGAGACGCCATAGATATGAGCGTCATAGCAAGCATGGCGTTCACCACTACAAGAGCACCGACTACTTGAGAAAGCGTCGAGTCATCCATCACGAAGGGCACGGTGTTATGCGGCCATTTCGACACAACAACGAAACAAAGCGATGCAAGCCCTGCGCTCACAGTGAATATGTTCATTCTTCGAGTGACAATCTTAAGCTCGACCTCGATACGTCCGGCTACTTCTTTCAGATCGTTGCTTTCGCACTGACTAAATAGTGCTATCAGCCCTCTCTCGTAGCCCAGCTGATCGTCTATATCTTTGGCGTGGTGCTTGAACGGCGACCATGCCCAGGGGATTCTGCGAATCAAAGCCGTCAGCGCTATAACACCGCAAGCTATGTAGACAGCGATGGAAAGAAGGCTGAAGCATCGCACAACGTAAGGCATTACAACTGGGTTGAGCACGAAAGAAAGCACAGCCAGAACCGCCATGGCCGCCATAAGAATAGCCAGCACTCGCAGCGCTCCTTGGCTCCACGGGGCTGATCTAGGGCTGTGCTCTTTGTCTAAAACACGCAGGCGTTCGTAAAGCTCCTGAACGCTTACTTTTTTTACTGCTGATGCTGACCCGTCCATTCCCCCTCCCCAATTAGTCCCGATAAGGCAATTCTGCACTAATGACAGAACGGGATCACCCGTTCCTCGACTTCCGAAACTTCGTTTTCCATATCTGGAAACACCTCAATCTCCCGTCGCCAACCCCTGTTCAGTACGACATCTCTGTCTATCTGCAACACGGCCCCCGTCGCCGGGTCATTGAGGCATTCCGAGGCATCGGTAAGTCCTGGCTTACAGCAGCGTATGTCTGCTGGCTTCTCTGGAAAGACCCGCAACACAAGATTCTCGTCGTCTCGGCATCCAAGGACCGCGCAGACGCCTTCTCGATCTTCGTAAAGCGATTGATCGAAACCGTTCCCGAACTGGCTCATCTGAAGCCACGGGGTGACCAACGAAACTCCAATCTCGCCTTTGACGTAGGCCCCGCCCTGCCCGACCAATCACCCTCAGTGAAGTCCGTGGGTATCACGGGCCAGCTCACGGGCTCCCGCGCAGACACCATCATTGCGGACGACGTGGAGGTCGTGAAGAACTCGGCGACGGTAACACAGCGCGAGAAGCTTTCAGAACTCATCAAAGAGTTCGATGCGATCCTCAAGCCCCTGGCGTCCGCAGAGATCATCTATCTCGGCACACCGCAGACGGAAGAGTCGATCTACAACCTTCTGCCCGCGCGTGGCTATGAGATCCGTGTGTGGCCCGCTCGGTATCCGAAAGACCATAAGCACTACTCGCAGTACGCCGGTCGTCTCGCTCCGTTCATTGCGGAAGCGTTTGAGTCTGGCAAGGGGCGCCCTTGGTCGCCTGTAGAGCCCACCCGGTTCCACGAAGACGACCTGCTGAAGCGTGAGGCGTCCTATGGCCGCTCAGGCTTCATGCTCCAGTTCATGCTCGACACAACCCTGTCGGACGCCGAGCGCTACCCGCTCAAGCTGTCTGACCTGGTGGTGATGGATATCGACCGCGAGGTCTCCCCCATCCGCATCACCTGGTCATCCGGCCACGAGTACGTCGTGCAGGACATCCCATCCGTAGGATTCACCGGAGACCGCCTGTATCGCCCCATGTACGTCTCGAAGGACTTTGAGGAGTACACGGGCACTGTCATGTCCATTGACCCGTCAGGGCGCGGTGGCGACGAAACAGGCTATGCAGTGACGAAGCTTCTGCGAGGCATGGTCTTCCTGCGGAGAGCCGGGGGTATCAAAGGCGGTTACTCAGACGACGCCTTGGAACAGATCGCGCACATCGCGCGGGCTGAGAAGGTCAAGACCATTTTGGTCGAGAGTAACTTCGGCGATGGCATGTTCGTGAAACTGCTTGAGCCTGTACTACGTCGCATCTACCCATGTGGCATTGAAGAGACCCGAAGCACTGGGCAGAAAGAGCGTCGAATCATCGATACCCTGGAGCCGGTGATGAACCAGCACCGTCTTGTGGTCGATGCTTCATTACTGCGGGCCGACCAGAAAGATGACCCGGCATACCAGCTCTTTCACCAGCTCACCCGAATCACTCGTGACCGCGGCGCCTTGCGACACGATGACCGCCTGGATGCTCTGGCAATGTCCGTTGCGTACTGGACGGAGTACCTAAGTCGTGATGTGACTCAGGAAGAAGACCGTCGCATGGAAGAGTTGTTCGATGAGGAACTGAGGAGGTTTGAAGAAACCGTGTTCGGCTTCAGCGCGCCTCCTCCGAACTACTACGACAACTATTAGCCCTTCAACACGCGAGCGGATACAGTTATGTATCCGCTCGACAAGCTCTTCTACTGAACGGTACAAACCTCACCCAGACCCTCACCCTTGAGCACGCAGACAAGAGGTCTCGCACCAGGCATAAATACGGTGCCACCTTGAATGAGTCCGTAGCTAGTAGCTGAGTTGACGAAGTTCAGATAGTCGATGCTGTAGTAGGTGTAGTAGAAATATGCGGTCTCGCTCGGCGCCACACCAGCGAATGCCCGCTTATTCTCAGGGATCACATTGCCCGTGCAGTCAACAGCCGTATTGGGAATAGGGAAATACCCACGCGTGTTGTAGTCATACGTGTACTTCCGCGAACTGCCATCGTGAAAGTGAAAAGTAATGCCGGTCATCCAATCGGGTGTACGGAAGGGGGTAAGAGGGCTGCTCTGGAGAATTGTCTTAATAGCGGCCATCATTGACTGCAACACATATGGGCCAATGAGTTGGGCTGATTGGACATCAAGCTGGTTCTTGATCTGCAAGCCGATGGCCGGAACGTTTACGGTTTCCCATGCGTTGGGCTTCCCATCGTCGGTCGCTCCCGGCTTAGACGGACTTGGGCACCCCCCATTAATGTCATTGATCGGGACATGAAACATCGCGGCGGGTGTATTTGACGGAGCCGCGCTTCCATCAGGCGCAACTATCCTCGTAATATTTCCGTTTGCATCTACGTAGGCGTCCACGATTGAACCCCATTGACCCGGGCGATTGACGTAGTAATAGTGCATAGCCCCCAACATGGCCGCTGCCGGCGCATCGACCTGTATTGGCGTCACGGAAATTCCGTTAGACAAGCTGACGTTATATAAGAAAATAAGGCCACTGGGGATATCGGAGGCATAGTATTGCCCCGAGTAGTCTTTGGGGAAATTATTATAGTAAGCCCCTCCTGGAGCCATGGTCGGTAGCCACGCTCGAAACTGCGCGTCTAACTGAGCCGCAGTGCATCCACGGCATGTGTATTCATACGTTGCGGTAACGGCCTTCGTCGATCCCGGCGCCGCAGCAGCAGCTTGGTAAGTCGGCTCGACCTGCTGCGGCTGATTGTTTAGCGTTGCCGTAGCTTGAGCAAAAAGCGATGACACTTGAGTCATCGCTATACAAAACAAGAGTGAACTTATTACCACCTTCCGAAACATACTCGTCTCCTTGAGTCTAGTAAAAGTAACCCCTTTGTAACTGCCCTTATGGTTCTTATTTTTAAAATTTATGAAGTCAGATCATTTTCTAATATTTGGACTTCTGGCGGGCGTATTGTCGTACACATCCATGAAATACGCCCTCTCGCCGCCGTTTGCCTGATAAAAGGTATGGAAGGCATCAACAAGTTTCTTTGAGGCGTCATCTACCGGAAGCTCTTTAAGCGTCGGTGAGCCGCCTTCTTGAGTCACATTAAACAACTTAATAAACCCACCGAAGTAATCAATGGCGTACCACTTGCCAGAGTATTTTGTTTTAGCCAGCACCTCCTTTAGACGCGGCTCTAGATTGTCCGCGCCGCAGTAGTCACACATAAAAGTGTTGTTTTCGTGAAACACGGTTTGGTCGATATGTCGTGGGCCATCTGCTTTTGCGCTCTGAGCTATTGCGCAAAGTCCCACGGTACCCATGGCTAGGGCGAAGAATGCTGCGGATCGTACTGTCACGTTCATCGATTGCTCCTTGGTTAAAGCGGGTTATACGCAATTACCTTCACAACGATCATGGCTTTTTAGCCGGTGCGAGCATGCTGTACAGCTAACGCCATCGCAACTATCAAGTTCTTGCGATGTCAGCGTTGATGCGTAATGCTGGGGCCAGCCTGTTCTTGCTGCCCCTGCTGAACTTGCTGCGTCTGCTGTTGCTGCATTTGTTGGGTTTGAGTCTGCGTCTGTGCTGCCTGCTGAAACACCTCAGTGCTTCTTTCGAGCGGCGTATTGACAGCCTGGGCAGTAGGCACGCTTGCCGTAGCATTGAGGGCACCAGGGATTATGTGTTGAGCAGCCCACACATGCGCGCCGTCGTCGCTGAGTGCAACTGCATCAATTCGATTAAGCCCTTGGTACTTTGCTGAAGCAGTCAGCGCTCCCGCTATGTTCTCGCTAAGTTTGTCCGGCACACGTCCTTGTTCCGCATCAAGCTGATGCACGCCAGCGCGGGCCTGTTGGAACATGGGGAATCCTGGATGGTCAGGATGATCTAGGCGAAGTGGTACGGCTTGGGCAGGAGTCGCATTGGCTTGCTGGGGGTTCACTCCACGGAGCGCAGCCAACGTGTTATCGCCCGCGACACCATCAACGCCTAGCCCATGGTCGCGTTGAAAGGATTCAACAGCAACTTTAGTTGAGGCACCGAAGTCACCATCTGGCTGGATGTCCCTACCGCCGACGCCTTTATAACCGAGCTGGCTAAGCTGTGTTTGGAGGGCCGTAACCTCGGCACCGTTAGCGCCCAACCGGAGCCCCGCCACTGCACTGTGTGCCGCGCTGTGCCCCTGGTGAGTTGGGGTCGCTTCAATAGGAAGGAGCATCTCGTTGCGAGCAAGCCCTTCCATGATCTCTGGAGTCAGTTTTTCCTTCCACTGCTCGAAGTACATTCGCCTATTAGTGAGACCCTCGTTGCCCTTGTTGACTATGTGCGTAGCCTTATCGACGTTTTCAGGCGCTACGTGGTGAATGTTCTCATTCCAAAACCACGTTGCAACTTTACCGGCGTTTTCCTCTTTCGCGGCGAGATCGGGGTTATTGACTAGATCCAGCCCTAGCGCTTCGCCTGCGGCTCTGTAGTTATCTTTTCCGGTGAGCTGGATGAAACCACGCCCACGATATTTGTAACCGTCACCCGGCTCCGTGTTGCCCATTTGCCCGCCTCCGTACATCAACTCGGCAAGGGGCTCCGGTCGGCCAGCCACCGCCTCTAAGCGGGCGGCCTCTAGCTCTACGGGGTGGTCTGCCCGAAGTTGTGGCTTCGGGATCTGTGAGATGCCATGGGTATATCTGAAGCTCTCTTCCAGTCGAGTCAGGCCCAAGGATTCCTGGGTGACTTGAGCCATGAAATTTGCCATTTCCTTTTGCGTCGTGATACCTGATGCACGGGCTTCCATTATCAACCGTGCCTCTCTTTCCGTAGCCATAACCACATCCTTTTGAGGGTGACTGCGATGCCTACCTATTCGACCCAAGTGTCACTTGACGCCGAGCAAGGAAAACTTCGTGAGGCACACGTGTTTCGGTAATTTGTCTTTAGGGATTAGTACGGCTGGCGTTGCCCCATAGGGATCACCTGTTTTGACGTCCTCCGGCGCTTTATAGCTACCCTGGGTGTACGTCGACTCGCAAGCATCGAACTTATCGCACACGGCTAGCTTGGTGCAGATGACCTTCCCATCCTTCTCATAGATGAAGTAAGTCGCACCAGAATACGGCGGACGTGGGTAGCGCTCAGTGCGGATCGACACGTCGCTTTTCACCGTTTGGGTGCCAGTGGCTTGGTCCCCTACCGCGAAAGCAAACTGGGACAGTGAAAGCAATAAGAGAAGTGGCACAAGTTTTTTCATATTAATGATCCTAATGCCGATTAATTCCAAAAAGAAAACATATCCCACTCATTATCTACCAACAATCAGCCAATCCCAACAACAGGAGTAGTCCTTCCCTTACAAGCTCACTCCTCGCCTCTCATCATTCCTCATCGAAAACGAAGGCGAGCGTCTTACCGCATACCCCGACACAAACGGCACTTGGACCATTGGTATCGGCCATACCGGGCCTGAAGTCTATAAGGGCCTGACCATTACCCAAGAAGCCTCCAGGAAGCTCCTGGTGGCCGACGTAGCAACCGCTGCCGACACTGTTATCCGAGTTGTCCGCGTCGCCCTCACAGGGCCACAGCTTGACGCCCTGATAGCTCTCACGTTTAACATCGGCGTCCCTCGATTCCTTACCTCAACCGTTCTTCGTCGGGTCAACGCAGGCGACTTCGCTAACGTGCCTAATGCATGTGGATCAAAGAGACCATCAACGGTGTAAAGGTGGTCAACAAGGGCCTCATGAATCGCCGAGAGGCCGAGATCAAACTATGGAACTCCAATTAGTTGAACACTCGCCGCCCTAGAGGTGACGCCCTATAGGGACGACGTGGCGGGGAGCTGAAGACCGGCTCCCCATGCCATTAAGTAATTTCTTGCGATACCATCTCTACTCACGACTTTGCTCCAGCAGCACACAGCCATAGGAACTGAGAAAGAGCATGAAGCGCCTTGCACTTATTACCACCGTCCTTGCTGCTTCTGGCTGTGTCTCGATGACTCCACGTGCCCAACACATACAGCTTCATAGCGGCGTAAGCACGCAGCTCCAGAACTGCAAGAAGCTCGGTCCTGTAACAGCGACTGCCTCTGGCTGGGGAATGCTCTCCATGGACGATGTACGCCAACAGGCCGCGAACAACTTGCGTGATGCCGCAGCGGCCAAGTGGGGTGACACAGTTGACTCACTGGCTCTTATCAACACCGACACATTTATCAATTCGGTTTCGGCGTCAGGCATTGGCTATAAGTGCTTCGATTGATTGAGGCAGTTATCGAGAGCTGGTGAAAATGTTCACCACAAATTTCCGTAGGGGTATCGAAAGGTCAAGGAGCGCGCGCATCCCCCCGTGCGGGTGCCCGCGTGTACGCCCATGCGCGCCTGCTGCTTATTCCTCAGGCTATCTGTGGCACCCAGCGCGGCACCAATACTCGCCAGCCCTTGCCCTGCCTCACTTCGCGCCACCTGTTGTATCTGGCGCGTGTCCTTTCTGCACCTCTGGCCCACACAGCAGCTCATGACATCAGCCATCACGCTGGCGTGTTCGTGTTCGTGTCTGTTCTGATCTGTAGTTTTCGACTGACGCCCTGCCCTCGGCTCTCGTCCATCAACAGACCGCCTTACGACACGCATGCCGCGCCTGGCCGCCTCAATTGATTGATAACTTGACAATCATCACATCCGTGATAGAGTTTTATCCAAGCCAAGGCAGGACGCCACAGGCCAGCCCACTAGATCACCAGTCGGCACGATGATGGAGCTTGATGCACCGCGGGCCGCCCTATGGGCAAACGTGGAGCCGCAAGGGAACCAAGGGATTAGCCAGAAGGCCCCCAAGGGAAACAAGCGGCAAACGCTGGATATGCCAGCGCATCCCTGGGCATCGTCATGGACAATTACTTGATGACTTGACAATCATCACATCGGATATACGATATGCAACACCTGAGCTAAGGCTCAACGGTCCACAGAAATGGACAGCCAGCAGAGGCGCTGGCTTGGGGTTACGCCCAAGGCAAACGGATTGGTAGCGAGCGGGATTCGGCCAGTAAGCGGGAACGCACTGGAGTCCAGCGCCACGGTAGAGCCGTGTCGTTCCGCCCTAGCCAGTGACTAAGCAAGGGAGTGACGCCCTTGCGAGGTTTCACTTTGCGCAATTAATAGCTTGGTTTTGACTATCAAGTGAATGCGTTAAGTGTTCCCTTTCCTGTCCATTGGCACTCAGTGGGCAGAACAGGAAACACACACACGAAAGAGCGATGCGCCGGAAGCCGACTGATTGAGTCAGGCGCTATGGATAGACGGACGGAGAACGCGACACATGAATAAACAGGACTGCTGGAAACACCGCAGAAGACCAACGGGAGCCATTACGGCTCCCCACACTCACCCGAAGGACTCGGTATGTATCAGGTAATCGACAAGCGCACGGGAGCCATCAAGTTTCGTTATGTGTCTTTCGGTCGGGCGTGTCGTCAGGCCACAAGGCTTGACGTTGCCTACGGTGAGGCACGCTACGTAGTGAGGCGCTCAGCGTGAACCAGAAACAAGCACGAGAGGAACTTGCCTCATATGGCATGACACTGCGCTGCACTGATGGTGAATACCGCGTCACGTTTAAGGGCTGGCCGCGTGAGCGCGCAGAAGCTGTGGCCCATTACACCGATGACATCGACGACGCGGTTAATACAGGCCGAGTGATGGCCTTACAGCACGCACAAACCAAACACCAAACGAACCCGACCTAACCGGTCGGGTTTTTGTTGCCCAAAGGAATACCCATGGCCCGCTCCATCGACAACACCCAAGACGTTATAGACAGCCGCGATGTGATCTCACGCGTGGAGGAGTTGGAAGTCGAGCTAGAGGACTTCCACGAGCGCGGCGGCTTCATGAATGAATTCGATGACTGGATCGAGCAGAGTCGCGACAACAGCGAGCCCGTCTACGCCGTGTTCCCTGATGAGGGCGCTGAAGTCATTGAGCTGATCGAGGAGCTTTACGCTCTCCGCGCGCTTACTGAGGAAGCCGAGCACACCGCCGACTGGACTCATGGCGAGGTGCTTATCCGTGAGGATTACTTCACCGATTACATTGAGGAACTGGTAAAGGACTGCTACGAGGTGCCGAAAGACATGGATAGCGATAAGTGGCCCTGGTGTCACATGGCAATGGATTGGGAAGCGGCAGCAGAGGCGGCGAAAGTGGACTACAACGAGGTCACTTTTGACGGTGAGCCCTACCTCATCCGGGCATGACGTCTTCACATCCATTTCATGTAGCAGATCCCCGATATCTAGTAACGTTGGATATGGGGATTTTGCAGTGACGCATTATTAAAGCTAAGGGGTAGCGGATATATGCAGTTGGGGAGGAAGTGGAGTTACGCCTTGCGATTTGTTCTCGTCGCGGCGGCCTATGCGCTGAGCCTCGCGTTGTTCCGCAGCGTCTCATTTGCGCATTGGTTTCCAGTCGCCGGCTTTCGCCTACTCTGCCTACTTTTCGCTCCGTACCGCTACTGGCCTGCGCTGCTCCTTGGTGAAGTGCTCCCGCTGGCCTACACCAGCTACGAATGCGTCGGCCAGTACGGCATGAGCTGGGCGCTATTCAACCTGATACCGCCTGTCTCTATAGCCATGCCTGTGGTTGCTTGGTGTCGTGAGCGCCTACCTATCGTTAGCGGTAGGGCTCCTAACTTCGGCCCACTGCTGCTTTGTACGCTGCTGGTGTCCGCCTTGTGGAGCCTCGTCTTTGTCTGCGCGTTCAAGCTTATGCGTCTGCCGCCGAACTATCCGCATGTGGGATGGGG
>NZ_JAPDPE010000080.1 GCF_026283955.1 Dyella silvatica
CATTGCTCGTCGCCCCAACCGACAACCCCAACGACGCACAGCGCCACCACGCACTGGCACCGCTGCATCCGGCCTACGTCATTTACACCTCCGGCTCCACCGGCAAACCCAAGGGCGCGCCCAATACCCATGCCGGCCTGATCAATCGCCTGGCCTGGATGCAACATGCCTACGCCTTGCGGGCCGACGACGTGGTGTTGCAGAAGACGCCTTTCAGCTTTGACGTATCGGTGTGGGAGTTCTTCTGGCCGCTATTGCACGGCGCGCGCATGGTATTGGCCAAGCCTGGCGGCCATCGCGACCCGGCATATCTCGCCGCGCTGATCCAGCAACACGGCGTGACCACCCTGCACTTCGTGCCATCGATGCTGGAGGCCTTTCTGCATGAGCCGGGCAGCGCGGCATGCGTCAGCGTGCGGCACATCGTATGCAGCGGCGAGGCGCTATCAGGCGCCTTGCGCGAACGGTTGCGGCAGACCCTGGATCGCCCGCTGCACAATTTATACGGCCCTACCGAAGCGGCCATCGACGTAACCGCATGGACCTGCCGCGAAGAAACCAGCGGCAGCGCCGTACCGATCGGCGCACCGATCTGGAACACCCAGACCTATGTGCTCGATAACGCCTTGCAACCGGTGCCGGCCGGCGTACCCGGCGAGCTGTATCTGGCCGGCACCGGCCTGGCCCGCGGCTATCTGCAACGCCCGGCGCTGACCGCCGAGCGTTTCGTCGCCAATCCATTCACACCCAGCCAGCGCATGTACCGCACTGGCGACCTGGCCCGCTGGCGTGCCGACGGGCAACTGGAGTATCTGGGCCGCACCGATCATCAAGTAAAGATTCGCGGCCTGCGCATCGAACTGGGCGAGATCGAAGCCGCGCTGGCGCAACAGGGTTTGAGCCAGAACGTCGTCGTTGCACGCGAGGATCACAGCGGCCAGAAACAATTGGTGGCCTATGTGGTGGCGAGCGCCATTGATGTCGCAAACCTTCGCCAGCAACTCAGCCAGCGGCTGCCCGACTATATGCTGCCGGCGGCCTTCGTCGTGCTCGATGCACTGCCGTTAAACCCCAACGGCAAACTCGATCGCAAGGCGCTACCCGCGCCGAACTTCCAGCCGATATCGCAACGCGAGCCACGCACGCCACAGGAATCCACCCTGGCCGCGCTGTTCGCCGAAGTGCTGGGCCTGGAGCGTGTCGGCATCGACGATAACTTCTTCGAGCTGGGCGGCCATTCCTTGCTGGCGATCCGCCTGATCGCGCGTATCCGTGCCGAGCTGCAGGCCGAGGTGAGCATTCGCGAGGTGTTCGATGCGCGCACCGTCGCCGCCCTGGTGCTTAAGCTGCGCACGACGCCGAGCACCCGACCCGCGCTGCAGACCATGCCGCGCCCCGAGCGTCTGCCGCTGTCTTATGCCCAGCGCCGGCTGTGGTTTATGCATCAGTTCGAAGGGCCTAGCGCGACCTATAACATCCCACTGGCGACCCGGCTGGAAGGACCGTTGTCGGTGCCAGCCTTGCAGGATGCATTGAATGATCTGATCCAGCGTCACGAAAGCCTGCGCACGATTTTCCCGGCCGCCGATAACGCCTATCAGCAGGTGCTGGCACAGGCCGAGCTTGAGCTAGCCGTCGTCGAGGTCGAAGAAGCGCAACTGCAAGCCGCGCTCGATGCGGCGCTGATGCATGCCTTCGACCTGAGCCATGAGTTGCCGCTGCGCGCCGCCTTGTTCCGCCTCGGCGATGAGCATCACGTACTGCTGCTGTTGTTGCATCACATTGCCGGTGACGGCGCCTCGCTGGCACCGCTGATTCGCGATCTGTCCCATGCCTATGCCGCCCGACGTGAGGATCGCGCACCGGACTGGTCGCCCCTGCCGCTGCAGTACGCTGATTACACCTTGTGGCAGCAAGCGCTGCTTGGCGACCCCGCCGATGCGCAAAGCCTGCACGCCCGTGAGCTGGCTTATTGGCGTCAGGCCCTGGCTGAGTTGCCGGAGCAGTTAAGCCTGCCGCACGACCGGCCACGGCCGTCGGCGATGAGTTATCGCGGCCAGCATCGTCGCGTCAGCATCGATGCCGAGCTGCATGGCCGTCTAGTTAGCTTGGCGCAGCAGCACGACTGCACCTTATTCATGCTGCTACATGCAGCCTTGGCCACCTTGCTGACCCGCCTGGGTGCGGGTACGGATATCCCCATCGGCAGCTCGGTTGCCGGTCGTGGCGATCCGGCGCTGGATGGGCTGATCGGTTTCTTCCTCAATACGCTGGTGTTGCGCGCCGACACCTCGGGCAACCCGCGCGTGGACGAACTGCTGGCCCGGGTACGGCAAAGCGATCTGGCCGCCTACGAGCATCAGCATCTGCCGTTCGAGCAATTGGTCGAGGCACTGCGCCCCACGCGTTCGCTGTCGCATCACCCGCTGTATCAGGTGATGCTGGTCTTGCAAAAGGCCGGCGGCGAACCGCCGCAGCTGCCGGGCGTGCACTGCAGCGAACAGCGCTTCGAGATGCCCACGGCCAAGTTCGATCTCAGTTTTGAATGGGCCGAGTACGAACAGGACGATGGCCGTCCAGCCGGCTTGCAGGGCTTTATCGAATACGCCACCGACCTGTTCGATGACGCGACGGCGTTGTCGTTCGCGCAGCGTTTTGAGCGGGTACTGCGGGCGATGGCCGAGGATGCCAGCCAGCCGATTAGCCGCATCGAGCTGATGGATGCGCCGGAACGGCAGCTGCTGCACGACTGGAATGCCACCGAGCAAGCCATCGTCGAGGCCACACTACCTTCGCTATTCGAGGCGCAGGTGGAGAAAACGCCAACGGCGATCGCGGCCATCGATGGCGATCAACGCCTCGACTTCGAACAACTCAATCAACGTGCCAACCAACTGGCGCACCGGTTGATTGCCGAGGGTGCCGGCCCCGAGTCGGTGGTGGCGATTGCGCTGCCGGCTTCGCTGGATTTAATTGTCGCGCTGCTGGCCACGGTCAAGGCCGGCGCGGCGTATCTGCCGCTGGATCTGGGCTATCCGGCTGAGCGGCTGGCGCTGATGATCGAGGATGCCAGGCCGGTGCGTGTGATCACGCGCAGCGCGTTTGCCGCACAGCTTCCTGCGACAGCATCGCTGTGCCTGCTCGATCAGGCCGACGTGCAAGAACAGCTTGCCCAAGCACCGGCACACAACCCGACCGATACCGAGCGCCTGTGCCCGCTCCATCTGCGCCACCCGGCCTACGTCATCTACACCTCCGGCTCCACCGGCAAGCCCAAAGGTGTCGTCGTTACCCATCACTCGGTGGCGCATTACTTTGCCTGGAGCGGCCACGCTTACTTCAACGGCCACGGCCATGGCTCGGCGACCACCTTGTCCGCCACCTTCGACGGCAGCGTCACCGTGTTGTTTGGTCCGCTACTGGCCGGCCAGCCGCTCACCCTGACCACGCTCGATGGCGACTTCTCCAGCTTGCTTGCCGAGCAGCCACAGGGTGGTTATGAGCTACTCAAGCTCACGCCCGCGCATCTAAAACTGCTTAACGCGAATCTGGAAGCGAACCCGAACGCGAGCGCTCCGGCGAAAGCGCTCTTGCTGGGTGGCGAGGCTCTGGTCCCCGCTGATCTGGCCTACTGGCAGCAACACCATCCCGAGGTTCGGCTGATTAACGAGTACGGCCCGACCGAAGCCACGGTTGGCTGCTGCACGCTGGATATCCGTGACGATATGCGCGCGGCCAGCAGCGTGGCCATCGGCCAGCCGATCTGGAATACCCAGCTGTATGTGCTCGATGCGCAGCTACAGCCGCAACCCATCGGCGTCGCCGGTGAGCTGTATATCGCCGGCGACGGTCTGGCCCGTGGGTATTTGCATCGGGCCGCGCTGACCGCCGAACGCTTCGTCGCCAGTCCGTTTACGCCGGGTGCGCGGATGTACCGCTCGGGTGATCTGGCCCGTTGGCGTGCCGATGGCCAGTTGGAGTACTTGGGCCGCATCGATCATCAGGTCAAACTGCGCGGCTACCGTATCGAACTGGGTGAAATCGAAGCGGCGCTGGCCCAGCTTGGGCATGCCGGCAACGCGGTGATCGCACGCGAGGATCAGGCCGGACAGAAGCAGTTGGTGGCCTATCTGGTCGCCGAGCAGATCGACAGCGCGATGCTACGTAGCGAGTTGGCCACGCGCCTGCCCGACTACATGGTGCCGGCCGCCTTTGTCGCGTTGACGGCCTTGCCGCTGACCACCAACGGCAAACTGGATCGCAAGGCACTGCCCGCTCCGGACTTCAACACCACCAGCAAGCGTGGGCCGCGTAACGCGCAGGAAGAAATTCTCTGCGAACTCTTCACCGAGGTGCTTAACCTGCCGCAGGTCGGCATCGACGATAGCTTCTTCGAGCTCGGCGGCGACAGCATCAGCGCCATCCGCCTGGTCAGCCGCGCACGCAAGCGCGGCCTGCTGATCGCGCCGCGCGATGTCTTCAAGCACCCCAAGATCGAAGCGCTGGCCGCCACTGCGGCGACCCAGGATGCAGCGCCGACACAAGCCGTCGACGATGCGATTGGCCAGATGCCGCTGCTGCCGATCATGCAGGGCTTTGTCGAGCATGGCGGCTCGCTGGCGCGGCTACATCAGTCGCAGCAGGTGAGCGTGCCCGCAGGCATGACGCAGCCGCTGATGCTCGATGCCTTGCAAGCACTGCTCGACCGACACGACGCACTGCGTATGCGGCTGACCCAGCAAGACGGCCAGACCTTCGCGACGATTCAGCCCACAGGATCGGTAACCGCCGCATCCTGCCTTACTCGCATCGACCTGCGCGATGCCAGCCAAGCCGACCATCAACTCGAACATGCCGCGGCCACGGCGCTGGCGCGGCTCGACCCGCATGGCGGCGTCTTGCTGCAAGCCCTGTGGGGCGATGCCGGCACGGAGCAGCCCGGCCGCTTGCTGCTGATCATTCACCATCTTGCCGTCGACGGCGTGTCCTGGCGTATCTTGCTGCCCGATTTGCAGCTGGCCTGGGCCGCGGTCGCGAACGGACAGAAACCGGCATTCGATCCACCGGGCACCTCGTTGCGCCGATGGGCGCAACTGCTACAGCAAGATGCGCGCACGCCACGACGCCAACGCGAGCTCGAACACTGGAACGCGATCGCCGAAACAGCCGACCCCCTGCTCGGCCAACGCGCACTCGACCGCAGCCGCGACACCGTGCGCACGCAACGCCAGCTACGCCTCTATCTGCCCGGCGACATCAGCGCCCGACTGCTAAGCGATGTTCCGACCGCGTTTCACGCCACCATCAACGATGTGCTGTTGACCGCCTTCACCCTGGCCGTGGCGACATGGCGCAAACAGCGCAGCGCCGATGCCGGGCTGGCCGTGCGCTTTGAGCTGGAAGGCCACGGCCGCGAAGATCTGTTCGACGGCGTCGACCTGTCGCGCAGCGTCGGCTGGTTCACCAGCCTGTATCCGGTCGCGCTCGATCCCGGCTCGATCGATCTGGCTCAGGCCCTTCGCGGCGGCGCCGATCTCGGCCGCTCGCTCAAGCGCATCAAAGAGCAATTGCACGCGATTCCCGATCACGGCCTGGGCTACGGCTTGCTGCGTCATCTGGATGATGCCGGCCGCGCCATCCTGGGGCAGCATCCGGCGCCACAAATCGCCTTCAATTATCTGGGACGTTTCGCCATCTCCGGCGAGACCGGCCTGGATGCGCTCGGTGGCGGCGATGATGCCGACCGTTCGCTGTCGCACGCCATCACCCTCAACGCCATCGTGCTGGATCGCGACAGCGGCCCCGAGCTCGGTGCCGAATGGAGCTACGCCGGCCAATTGTTCGATGCCGATGAGATCGAGGATCTAGGCCGCCAATGGTTTGCCTGGCTCGACGCCTTGGTACTGCATGCCGCACAGCCGAATGCCGGTGGCCTGAGCCCCTCCGACCTGCCGCTGGTGACGCTGGATCAGCCGGCCATCGAGCAACTGGAACGTGCCCGCCCGCTGGCTGACGTGCTGCCGTTGTCGCCGTTGCAGGAAGGCCTGCTGTTCCACGCGCTTTATGATCACAGCGCGGCAGATGCCTATCTCACCCAGATGGTATTCGCGCTGGAAGGGCCTTGGCAGGCCGATGCGCTGGAAGCCGCCGTGCACACCTTGCTGGCACGCCACCCGCACTTGTGCGCGGCGTTCGTGCATCAGGCCGACAGCCAGCAAGCGCTGCAACTGATACCGCGCAAGCTGCCCAATAGCTGGCAATACCACGACCTTGCCGCGTTGCCCATGGCTGAACGCGATATGGCCTTGCGGCAGCTGTTGCAGGATGACGCGCAACGCCGTTTCGATCCCGCCGAGCTATCGCTGCGCTTCACGTTGATTCGCCTTTCGCCGCAACGCTACCAGCTGATATTCACCCATCATCATGTGCTGCTCGACGGCTGGTCGATGCCGATCCTGCTGCCCGAGCTGTTTGCCATTTATCACGCCGGCGGCGATCACGCGCTGCCTTATGTACGCCCTTATCGCGACTATCTAAGCTGGCTCGCCGCGCAAGATCGCGAGGAGATGCGCTCGCTGTGGCGGCAAGCACTGGATGGCATGGATCAACCCTGCCTGCTGGCGACCCAGGCGCCTGCCGCCCCCGCCATGCCCTTGGTGCATCGCCACGATTTCCCGGCCAGCCTGAGCCATGCACTGGAGGCACAGGCGCGCCGGCACGGACTGACGCTGAATACCTTGCTGCAAGGCGCCTGGGCGTTGCTGCTGAGCCAGGCCACCGGCCGCGACGACGTCTGCTTCGGCATCACCGTATCGGGACGTCCGCCGGAGCTAAGCGGCATCGAGCGTATGGTCGGGCTGTTTATCAACACGGTGCCGCTACGCCTGCGCATCGATCACCGGCAAAGTCTCGGCAGCTTGCTGGCTCAGCTGCAAGACACCCAGTCGACGCTGATCCGCGCACAGCATCTCGGCCTTACCGAAATCCTGCAACTAAGCGGCCAGCGCGAGCTGTTCGATAGCTTGCTGGTATTCGAAAACTATCCGTTCGATCCATCCGACCGACGCATATTCGACCAACAACAGGGGCTAAGCGTTGCCATCGCCGGCCATCACGGCGGCGACATTTCGCACTATCCGCTAAGCCTGGTGTTCGTGCCCGGCGAATGTCTCAACCTGCGTCTTGGCTATCGCCCTGATGTGTTTCCGCTGGCGCAGATCCAGCGCATCGCCGAACGCTACGAGCGCATGCTCGAAGCCCTGGCCAGCGACCTGTCGCAGCCGATGACACGCCTCGACCTGCTCAGCCCGGCCGAGCACGAACAGTGGCATGCATGGAACGCCACCACCCATGCGGTTCCCGCCACCACCCTGCCCACGCTGTTCGAGCAGCAGGTGCAACGCACTCCCGCTGCCGTCGCCGCGATATTCGAATCGCAGCAACTCAGCTACAGCGAACTCAACCAGCGCGCCAACCGTCTCGCCCATGCCTTGATCGCGGCCGGCACCGGGCCGGAAAGCATCGTCGCGGTCGCCCTGCCGCGCTCGCTGGATTTGATCGTCGCCCTGCTCGCCGTGCTCAAGGCCGGCGCCGCCTATCTGCCGCTGGATACCGATTACCCGGTCGAGCGCCTGGCCTATATGCTTGAGGATGCGCGCCCCACCCGCGTGCTCAGTCGCAGCGATATCGCCAAGGCCCTGCCCGACACCGCACCGCTATGGCTGCTGGACAACGCCGACACGCTCGCCCAGTGGCAGCGCATGCCGGCACACAATCCCAGCGATGCCGAGCGCCGTCGACCGCTGCAGCTGCTGCATCCGGCCTATGTGATTTACACCTCCGGCTCCACCGGCAAACCCAAGGGCGTGCCGAACACGCATCACGGCATCGTCAATCGCCTCAGCTGGATGCAGCATGCCTATCAGCTCGGCACGGACGATGCGGTACTGCAGAAAACCCCATCCAGCTTCGACGTCTCGGTGTGGGAGTTCTTCTGGCCGCTGCTGCAAGGCGCACGACTGGTGCTGGCCAAGCCGGAGGGGCATCGCGACCCACGCTATCTGGCCGAGCTGATCCAGCAACAGCACATCACCACCGTGCATTTCGTGCCGTCCATGCTGGAGGCTTTTCTGGACGAGCCGGCCAGCGCGGGCTGCAGCAGCCTGCGCCGCGTCATCTGCAGCGGCGAGGCTTTGCCCGGCACCTTGCGCGACCGTGCACGCGAGGTCTTGAACCGTCCGCTGCACAACCTCTATGGTCCCACCGAAGCCGCCGTCGACGTCACCGCCTGGACGTGCCGCGCAGACGAAAGCGGCGTCAGCGTGCCGATCGGCGCGCCGATCTGGAACACCCGCCTGTACGTGCTCGACGCCGCCTTGCGCCCACTACCCGCCTGCATGCCAGGCGAACTGTACCTGGCCGGCCACGGACTCGCCCGCGGCTATCTGCATCGACCGGGCCTGAGCGCCGAGCGCTTCGTGGCGAATCCGTTCGAACCGGGTGCGCGGATGTATCGCAGCGGCGATCTTGCCCGCTGGCGTGAAGACGGCCAATTGGAATATCTGGGCCGCACCGATCACCAGATCAAACTGCGCGGCCTGCGCATCGAACTGGGCGAAATCGAAACCGCGATGGCCCGCGCCGGCTATCCGCGTCATGCGGTCATCGCCCGCCCGGACCGCCAGGGTCAGACCCAGCTGGTGGCGTATCTGGTCGCGGCCACGGGCAGCACGCCGGATATCGAAGCGTTGCGCGCGCAGCTGGCAAGCCAGCTGCCTGAGTACATGGTCCCCGCCGCCTTGGTCGTGCTCGACAGCCTGCCACTCAGCCTCAGCGGCAAGCTGGACCGCAAGGCATTGCCGGCGCCCGACTTCGCCCCGACCAGCTACCGCGCACCGCGCAACTCGCGCGAGGCACAGCTGTGCGAGCTGTTCGCCAAGGTGCTGGGCGTGGCGCAAGTCGGTATCGACGACAGCTTCTTTGCGCTGGGCGGCCATTCCTTGCTGGCCGCGCGCCTGATGGGCCTGATCCGTGCACGCATGCAACTGGAACTGCCGATTCGCGCGGTATTCGAGGCATCCACGGTAGCGACACTGGCATTGCGGCTCGATACCGGCCATGCACAGCGACCGCCACTGCTGGCCATGCCGCGCCCACCGGCGTTGCCGTTGTCATTTGCGCAGCGCCGGCTGTGGTTCTTGCATCAGCTGGAAGGCCCGAACGCCACCTATAACATTCCCATCGCCTTGCGTTTGCACGGCGAGCTGGACATCGCCGCCTTGCAGGCGGCACTGGGCGACCTGCTTGCGCGACATGAAAGCCTGCGCACGGTGTTCCCCAGTCGCGATGAGCCGCTGCAGCAGATCGTAGCGGCCGAGCAGGCCACGCTGGTCTGGCAACAGCTGGACACGAATGCCAGCAAGCTGTCGAGCGACCTGCGCATGGCGGCCAGCCATGCCTTCGACATCGCCAGCGAATTGCCGCTGCGGGCCAGCCTGTTCCAACTGGAGCAAGCGAACGACTACGCCTTGCTATTGCTGCTGCATCACATCGCCGCCGATGGCGTATCGCTGACGCCGTTGCTGGATGATTTGACCCAGGCCTATGCCGCACGCCACGCCGGCCTGGCGCCGGCATGGTCGCCGCTGCCGCTGCAGTACGCCGACTACACCTTGTGGCAACGGCAATTACTGGGCGATGAGCGTGACCCAGCCAGCCACGCCGCGCGTCAGCTGGCTTACTGGAAACAGCAGCTGGCCGAGCTGCCCGAACAACTCGCCTTGCCGACCGATCATCCGCGCCCCGCCGTGGCCAGTTACCGTGGCAACGGGGTCACGCTAAGCGTGCCAGCAGCCTTGCATCGGCGCCTGCTAGAACAAGCCGGCGCCCGCCAAGCCAGCCTGTTCATGCTGTTGCAGGCGGCCACCGCAGCCTTGCTCAGCCGCCTGGGCGCTGGCGACGATGTGGTCTTCGGCAGCCCGGTGGCGGGGCGTGGCGACCACGCGCTGGAACCGTTGATCGGCCTGTTCATCAATACCCTGGTGCTGCGCACCGACACCTCGGGCAACCCCAGTTTCGAGACCCTGTTGGCACGGGTACGCGACACCGACCTGGCCGCTTTCGAACACCAGGACCTGCCCTTCGAGCAATTGGTCGATGCGCTCAACCCGGCGCGTTCGCTGTCGCATCATCCGCTGTTCCAGATCTTGCTGGCCTTGCACAACGAGCTGCCCTCGTCGCTGCGCCTGCCCGGCATCGAAACGCAGGCGCAATCGCTGGATCTCGATCATGCGAAGTTCGACCTCAGCTTCGACTGGGTCGAACAGCGCGACGCCGAAGGCCGCCCGAACGGTTTGCGCGGCCGACTCGAATACGCCACCGACTTATTCGACGCAGCCAGCGTCGAAACCCTGGCGCAACGATTGCTGCGCCTGCTCGAAGCGGTCGCCGAGAATCTCGCGCTGACGGTTGCCGAGCTGCCCCTGCTCGACACCGACGAGCGGCAACGCCTGCTGCTCGACTGGAATGCCACCGCACAAACACAGGCGCCCGCGTTGTTGCCGCTGCGCTTGCAGCACCAGGCCTTACAAACCCCGCATGCAATCGCCCTGGTGCACGAACATGGCGAGCTTGGCTACGCCGAACTCAATGCCGCCGCCAACCGCCTGGCGCATACGCTGATCGGCATGGGCATCGGTGCCGAGCAGCGCGTGGCGATTGCGCTGCCGCGCTCGGCGCAACTGCTGGTCGCGCTATTGGCCGTACTCAAGGCCGGCGCCGCCTATTTGCCGCTGGACCCCGATTATCCCAGCGAGCGTCTGGCCTTCATGCTGGCCGATGCCCAGCCGACGGCGCTGCTGACCTGCGAAACGCTGGCTGGAAAACTTCAGTATGGCGGCCCGGTACTAAGCCTCGACGCAGCCGGCGTGCGTGAGCGCCTGGCGCAGGCAGCGAGCCACGATCCGCGTGACGAGCATCGCCACAAACCGCTGCGGCCGGAGCATCCGGCCTATGTGATCTATACCTCCGGCTCCACCGGCCGCCCCAAGGGGGTGACCATCGAACACCGCGCGCTGGCCAACTTCCTCGGCGCGATGGCGCAACGCCCCGGCCTGGCGGCAGGCGAGCGCCTGCTTGCACTCACTCCAGTCTCCTTCGACATCGCCGGCCTGGAGCTGTACCTGCCGCTGTGGCAAGGCGCCTGCATCCATCTGGCGAACCGCGAGGTGACCAGCGATGCCGAAGCACTGGCCGCACACATCGAGCGCGTATCGCCGGACCTGATCCAGGCCACCCCGGCTACCTGGCAAATGCTGCGCAGCTACGGCTGGCAAGCCTCAGCATCACTGCGCCTGCTTTGCGGCGGTGAGGCCATGCCGAAAGATTTGGCCATTTATATGGCCACCAAGGCCGGGTCGCTATGGAATATGTACGGCCCCACCGAAACCACCGTCTGGTCGCTGCTCGACCGCGTCGACGTCGACGGTGACATAAGCATCGGCCGCCCGCTGGACAACACCCGCGTCTACGTGCTCGACGCCCGCCTGCAACCGGTGCCGGCAGGCGTAGCCGGCGAGCTGTATATCGCCGGCGACGGCCTGGCTCGCGGCTATCTCGGTCGCTTCGCACTGACCGCCGAGCGCTTTGTCGCCAACCCATTCGAACCTGGCCAACGCATGTATCGCAGCGGCGACCTGGCGCGTTGGCGTAGCGACGGCCGCCTGGATTGCCTTGGCCGTGTGGACAGCCAGGTCAAGCTGCACGGCTTCCGCATCGAACTCGGCGAGATCGAGACCGCACTGGCGCAACTCGGCCATACCCGCAATGCCGTACTGCTGCGGGAAGACCAGCCAGGCCAGCAGCTGCTGGTCGCCTACCTCGCCGGCACATCATCCATCGAGCCGGTAGCGCTGCGGCGGCAACTGAGCAAACAGCTGCCCGAGTACATGCTGCCCAACGCCTTTGTCAGGCTCGATGCCTTGCCGTTGACCCCCAATGGCAAGCTCGACCGCAAAGCGTTGCCAGCCCCCGACTTTGCCGCCGGCCGCGGTCGCGAACCGCGCAATCAGCAAGAGGCGTTGTTGTGCAGGTTGTTCGGCGAGGTGCTGGGCATCGAGCACGTCGGTATCGACGATAACTTCTTCGTCCTCGGCGGCCATTCGCTGCTGGCCACCCAGCTGGTCAGCCGTATCCGCGCCCGCCTCGGGGTAGAGGTATCGATCCGCAGCCTGTTCGAATGCCCCACCGTGGAAGAGCTGTCGTCGCGACTGGCACAGCCGGCGCAGCGGCCGCCGCTGCTGGAACAGCCGCGTCCGGCGGCACTGCCGCTGTCCTATGCCCAGCGCCGGTTATGGTTTATCCAGCAACTGGAGCAGCAAGACGGCGTCTACAACATCCCGCTGCCACTGCGCCTGACCGGCACGCTCGATAGCGAGGCGTTGCGGCTGGCCCTGCACGATGTGATCGGCCGCCACGAGAGTCTGCGCACGATCTTCGTCGAAAGCGACGGCGGGCCGTTGCAACATATTCTTGCCGCCGACCAGGTGTTGCTGCCGTGGCAAATCGAGCGAGTCGATGCGGCCTCGCTGCAACAAGTATTGGATACGGCCGCGCGCTACAGCTTTGATCTGGCCGGCGAGATATCGCTGCAAGTGCGCTTGTTCCGCCTCAGCGAGCACGAGCATGTGCTGTTCCTGCTGCTGCACCATATTGCCGGTGACGCCAGCTCACTGGCACCGCTGGCGCGGGATCTGGGCGCCGCCTATGCCGCGCGCCTGCAAGGCGATGCGCCGAACTGGGCGCCACTGCCGGTGCAATACGCCGACTACACCTTGTGGCAGCGGGCCTTGCTGGGCGATGAAGACCGTCCATCCCGGCTGCTCCATCGCCAACTGACGTATTGGCAGCAAACCCTGGCCGGCCTGCCCGAATGCCTGCCGCTACTCGGCGACCGGCCACGCCCGGCGCAGGCCAGCTATCGCGGCCAACGGTCGCCGTTGCAGATTGACGCCGAACTGCATGCGCGCCTGATGGCCTTGGCGCAACAGCATCAAGTCAGTCTTTTCATGTTGCTGCAGGCGGCGCTGGCCAGCTTGCTGAGCCGGCTCGGCGCCGGCACCGACATCGCCATCGGCAGCCCGATCGCCGGACGCACCGATGCGGCGATGGAGGAGCTGGTCGGCTTCTTCACCAATACCCTGGTGCTGCGTACCGACACCTCCGGCCAGCCCAGCTTTGCCGAGCTGCTGCAGCGGGTGCGCGCCTCGAACCTGGCGGCCTACGAGCATCAGGATCTGCCGTTCGAACAACTGATCGAAGCGCTTAATCCGAATCGCTCGCTGGCCCATCACCCGCTGTTCCAGGTCATGCTGGTGCTGCAAAACAATCAACAGGCCGAATTGAATCTGCCGGGCCTGCATTGGCAATCGATCGATTGCTCGCCCGGCCTGGCCAAGTTCGATCTCAACCTGGGCCTGACCGAGACCTATCACGCCGACGGTCGCGCGGCAGGCTTGCACGGCACGCTGGAGTACGCCAGCGACCTATTCGATGCCGAGACCGCGCAGACCTTCGTGCAACGCTATCTGCGCCTGCTGCAGGCAGTCACCGTCGATGCGCTGCAACCGATCAGCCGTATCGACCTGCTTGAATCCGCGGAACGCCAAAGCCTGCTCGTCGGGCTTAATGCCAGCAACCAGGCCTTGTCGGCCAACCATCTGGCCGAATTGTTCGAGGCCCAGGTCGAACGCAGCCCGGCACATATCGCGCTGCGCTTCGAGCAACAAAGCTGCAGTTATGCCGAACTCAATCAACAGAGCAATCGCCTCGCTCACACCCTGATGGCGCGCGGCGTGGGTCCTGGCGACCTGGTGGCGCTGGCCCTGCCGCGCTCGATCGAGATGGTGGTCGCGCTGCTGGCCGTGCTGAAAGCCGGCGCGGCCTACCTGCCGCTGGACCCGGATTACCCGGCCGAGCGACTGGCGTATATGTTGGCCGACGCGCAGCCGAGGCTGTTGCTCAGCGACCGTGCAACCGCCGCCCTGTTGCCCGCTCATGCCGGCGAAAGCTTGTGGCTGGATCAGCAAGAGCTGCGCACGGCCTTGTCAAACGCAGCGTCCGGCAATCCCACCAATAACGAACGCCGGCAGCCGCTGCATACGCTGCATCCGGCCTACGTCATCTACACCTCCGGCTCTACCGGAAAACCCAAGGGCGTGGCCTTGCCGCATCAGGCCCTGGTCAACTTGCTCGACTGGCATCACGCCAGCCTGCCCGACGCGGCAGGCGCGGTGGTGGCGCAGTTCACCGCACTGAGCTTCGACGTATCGGCGCAGGAAATTTTCTCGACCCTGGCCAGCGGCAAGACCCTGGCGATTCCGCGCCGAGACACGCAGCGCGATCCGGCGCAACTGGCCGCATGGCTGGAACACTACGAAGTCAGTGAGTTGTACGCGCCGAATCTGGTGCTCGACGCCATGTGTAGCGCAGCGCTGGAGCAAGATCGCCAGCTGCCGGCACTGACCACCCTGGTACAGGCTGGCGAAGCGCTTAATCTGAGCCCGTCCCTGCGCGCTTGGCGCGATCACGGATCAGGCCGCCGCCTGCACAATCACTACGGCCCGACCGAAACCCATGTCGTCACCGCGCATGTGCTGGCGCAGGACGCCCAGGCCTGGAACAGCGGCGACCAGGTGCCGATCGGCCAGCCGATCTGGAACACCCGGCTGTATGTGCTCGATGAGCACTTGCAAGCGGTACCGGCCGGAGTGCCAGGTGAACTGTATGTCGCTGGCGCCTGTCTGGCCCAGGGTTATCTGCACCGACCCGGGCTCACCGCCGAACGTTTCGTCGCACATCCGCTGGCCACTGGCGAGCGCATGTATCGCACCGGCGATCTGGTGCGCTGGCGTCGCGATGGCGAACTTGAGTATCTCGGCCGTATCGATCATCAGGTAAAGATTCGCGGCTTTCGTATCGAGCTGGGCGAAGTCGAAACCGCGCTGGCCCAGGCGGGCTTTCCGCAGAACGCCGTGCTGGCGCGCCAGGACCACACCGGCCAGGCGCAACTCGTCGCCTATCTGGTGGCGACCTCGGTGGATGCCTTGAGGCTGCGCGAAGCATTGCTTGCCAGCCTGCCCGACTACATGGTGCCGGCGGCCTTCGTGGCGATACCCATGCTGCCGCTCACCCCGAACGGCAAGCTTGATCGCCGCGCCCTGCCCGAACCGGATTTCGCCCCGCTCAGCACCCGCCTGCCACGCACGCCCAGGGAGGAATTATTAAGCCGATTGTTCGCCGAGGTATTGAAGCTGGAACGCGTCGGCATCGACGACAACTTCTTCCTGCTTGGCGGCCACTCGTTATTGGCAACCCGATTGGTCAGCCGTATTCGCGCGACCTTCGGCAAGGAAACACCGATACGTCACTTGTTCGAAGCGCCCACCGTGGCCGCGCTGGCCCAGCGCATGGACGAAAGCACCGCCGCACGCCCGACACTGGCGGCGCTGCCCCGGCCCAGCTCGCTGCCGTTGTCGTATGCGCAGCAACGCCTGTGGTTCTTGCAGCAGTTCAATGACACTAGCGCCGCCTACCATATTCCGATGGCCATGCATTTGGACGGCCATCTGGATGTGCCCTCGCTGCAGGATGCGCTTAACGATGTATTGCAGCGCCATGAAAGCCTGCGCACTGTCTTCGATGCCAGCCATGGCACGCCCGTGCAGCATATTCGCGACGGCGTCAGCCTGGCCTTGCAGATCCAGGACAGCACCGACGCATCGTGGCTGGAGGATGTGCACAACGCCATCGCCCAGACCTTCGCCCTGGACCGCGAACTGCCGCTGCGCGCCCAGTTGTTCCGGCTCGGCCCTGACCGGCACATCTTGCTGCTGGTGTTGCATCACATCGCCGGCGACGGCGCATCGATGGCGCCGCTGGCACGCGATTTCAGCCTTGCCTACGCCGCCCGCCGCCAAGGGTGCGCACCGGCGTTCCTGCCGCTGCCGGTGCAGTATGTGGACTACGCCGTCTGGCAACGTCACTGGCTCGGCGAGGAAGACCACCCCGATAGCCCGCTGGCGCGGCAACTCGATTATTGGCGCCTGGCCCTGGCCGACCTGCCCGACCAGCTAAGCCTGCCGGCCGATCGTGCTCGTCCGAACGAAGCCAGTTATCGCGGCGCCTCGCATGCCATCGCCTTCGATGCCGATCTGCATGGACGCCTGCTTGCCCTGGCGCGCCGCCAGGGCGTGACCATGTTCATGCTGTTGCAAGCGGCGCTGGCCACCTTGCTGACGCGTCTGGGTGCCGGCACCGATATTCCCATCGGCAGCCCGATCGCCGGCCGCACCGATGCTGTGCTTGAGGATCAGGTCGGCTTCTTCGTCAATACGCTGGTCTTGCGTACCGATACCTCGGGCAACCCCAGCTTTGCCGACTTGCTGGCGCGCGTGCGTGCGGTCGACCTCGCCGCCTACGAGCATCAAGACCTGCCGTTTGAGCGATTGGTCGAGGCGCTTAATCCGGCGCGCTCGCTGGCCTACCACCCCTTGTTCCAGGTGGCGCTGGCCTTGCAGAACACCGACCGCGCCGAACTGGAAATGCCAGGATTGCAGCATCGGCCGGTCGAGCTCGACCTGACCATCGCCAAGTTCGACCTCAACCTGGCGCTGCTGGAACGCTGGCGCGACGACGGCCAGGCCGATGGCTTGCACGGCGTCCTGGAGTACGCCACCGACCTGTTCGACGAACACAGCATCGGCCTGCTGCTCGAACGCTTCCAGCGCCTGCTGGAGGCGGTAGCGCTCGATCCGCAGCAAAGCATTTTCGCTATCGATCTGCTGGATGCGCGCGAACGGAGACAGTTGACGCACGAGCTCAATCAAAGCGCGCTGGCACTGCCTGACCGGCTGTTCCCGCAGTGGTTCGAACAGCATGCACTGGCCACGCCCGACGCACCGGCGCTGATCGGCGAGCAACACCACCTCAGCTATGCGCAGCTCAATCTGCGCGCCAATGTGCTGGCACATCGATTGATCGCCCTGGGCATCGGCCCGGAGGATCTGGTCGCCGTGGCGCTGCCGCGCTCGCCGGACATGGTGATCGCCTTGCTGGCGATTCTCAAAGCCGGCGCCGCCTATTTGCCGCTGGACCCCGACTATCCGCTCGATCGCCTGAGCTTCATGCTGCAGGATGCGCGCCCGCAGCTATTGATCAGCAACAGTGCGGCGGCCGACCGGCTACCGGACTATCCGCACGCCCTGTGGATGGACGAAGCGCTTGCCGAAATCCTCACCTACGACCAACCCGGCTCGCATGAAAACCCCCCCGACGCACAGCGCAGGCGCGCGCTGTCGCCGCAGCATCCGGCCTATGTGATCTACACCTCCGGCACCACCGGACGACCCAAGGGCGTGATGGTGACGCACGCGGGCATTCCCAGCCTGGCGCAGACGCAAATCAGCCGTTTCGGCCTGAGCGCGCAAAGTCGCGTGCTGCAGTTTGCCTCGCTGAGTTTCGATGCGGCCAGCATGGAAATGCTGATGGCCTTCGCCGCCGGCGCGGCCCTGGTGTTGCCGCGACCCGGCGTGCTGCTTGGCGATGAACTGGCGCAGGCACTGCATCGTTTCGGCGTCACCCATGCGTTGATTCCACCCAGTGCCTTGTCGAGCATGGATGCCGCCCAGGTCGATACCTTGCAAACCCTGGTGGTCGGTGGCGAAGCCTGCTCGGCGCCGACCGTCGCGGCGTGGTCGCAGGCGCGCAGCATGGTTAACGCCTACGGCCCCACCGAAGCGACCATCTGCGCAACGATTAGCGACCCGCTGGCCGCCGCTGGCGCGCCACCGATCGGCCGTCCCGTCGGCAATGTGCGCCTGTACGTGCTCGACCCGTACCTGCAACCGGTGCCGGCCAACGTATCCGGCGAGCTGTATCTGTCCGGGCCGGGCCTGGCGCGCGGCTATCTGCGTCGTGCCGCGCTCAGTGCCGAACGTTTTGTCGCCAACCCGTTCGCAACGGGCGAACGCATGTACCGCAGCGGCGACCTGGTGCGTTGGCGCGCCGACGGCCAGCTCGATTACCTGGGCCGCGTCGATCAGCAAGTGAAAATCCGTGGCTTCCGTATCGAGCTGGGCGAAATCGAAGCGGTGCTGGCCGCGCTTGGCCATGCGCGCCATGCAGTCGTGGCGCGCGAAGATCGCCCCGGCCTGAAGCAACTAGTGGCTTATGTGGTGGCGCCGGAAGTCGACGCCGCCGCATTGCGCGCCGCCATGGCTCAGCGCCTGCCCGACTACATGGTGCCGGCGGCCATTGTCGCCATCGAGGCGTTGCCGCTTACGCCTAACGGCAAACTCGACCAGCGTGCCTTGCCCGCGCCGGATTTCCAACCGGCAAGCCAGCGCGCGCCACGCACGCCACAGGAATCCGCCCTGGCCGCGCTGTTCGCCGAAGTGCTGGGCCTGGAGCGTGTCGGCATCGACGATAACTTCTTCGAGCTGGGCGGCCATTCCTTGCTGGCGATCCGCCTGATCGCGCGTATCCGTGCCGAGCTGCAGGCCGAGGTGAGCATTCGCGAGGTGTTCGATGCGCGCACCGTCGCCGCCCTGGCGCTTAAGTTGAAAGCAACGGTATCGGTTCGTCCCGCGCTGCAGACCATGCCGCGCCCCGAGCGCCTGCCGTTGTCTTATGCCCAGCGCCGGCTGTGGTTTATGCATCAGTTCGAAGGGCCTAGCGCGACCTATAACATCCCGCTGGCGACCCGGCTGGAAGGACCGTTGTCGGTGCCGGCCTTGCAGGGAGCATTGAACGATCTGATCCAGCGTCACGAAAGCCTGCGCACGATTTTCCCGGCCGCCGATAACGCCTATCAGCAGGTATTGGCACAAGCCGAGCTTGAGCTCTCCGTCGTCGACGTCGAAGAGGTTGAGCTGCAAGCCGCGCTCGATGCGGCGCTGATGCATGCCTTCGACCTGAGCCATGAGTTGCCGCTGCGCGCCGCCTTGTTCCGCCTCGGCGATGAGCATCACGTACTGCTGCTGTTGTTGCATCACATTGCCGGTGACGGTGCCTCGCTGGCACCGCTGATTCGCGACCTGTCCCATGCCTATGCCGCCCGACGTGAGGATCGCGCACCGGACTGGTCGCCGCTGCCGCTGCAATACGCCGATTACACCTTGTGGCAGCAAGCACTGCTTGGCGACCCTGCCGATGCGCAAAGCCTGCATGCCCGCGAGCTGGCTTATTGGCGTCAGGCCCTGGCTGAGTTGCCGGAGCAGTTAAGCCTGCCGCACGATCGGCCACGCCCCTCGGCGATGAGTTATCGCGGCCAGCATCGTCGCGTCAGCATCGATGCCGACCTGCATGGCCGTCTAGTTGCCTTGGCGCAACAGCACGACTGCACCTTATTCATGCTGCTACATGCAGCCTTGGCTACCTTGCTGACCCGTCTCGGTGCCGGCACGGATATCCCCATCGGCAGCTCGGTTGCCGGTCGTGGCGATCCGGCGCTGGATGGGCTGATCGGTTTCTTCCTCAATACGCTGGTGTTGCGCGCCGATACCTCGGGCAACCCGCGCGTTGACGAACTGCTGGCCCGGGTACGGCAAAGCGATCTGGCCGCCTACGAGCATCAGCATCTGCCGTTCGAGCAGCTGGTCGAGGCACTGCGCCCGACCCGCTCGCTGTCGCATCATCCGCTGTATCAGGTGATGCTGGTCTTGCAAAAGGCCGGCGGCGAGCCGCCGCAGCTGCCGGGCGTGCACTGCAGCGAACAACGCTTCGAAATGCCCACAGCCAAGTTCGATCTTAGTTTTGAATGGGCCGAATACGAGCAGGACGATGGCCGTCCAGCCGGCTTGCAGGGCTTTATCGAATACGCCACTGACCTGTTCGATGACGCGACGGCGTTGTCGTTCGCGCAGCGTTTTAAGCGGGTGCTGCGGGCGATGGCCGAGGACGCCAGCCAGCCGATTAGCCGCATCGAGCTGATGGATGAGGCGGAACGGCAGCAGCTGCTGCACGACTGGAATGCCACCGAGCAGTCCATCGTCGAGGCCACACTACCTTCGCTGTTCGAGGCGCAGGTGGAGAAAACGCCAACGGCGATCGCAGCCATCGATGGCGATCAACGCCTCGACTTCAAACAACTCAATCAACGTGCCAACCAACTGGCGCACCGACTGATTGCCGAGGGTGCCGGCCCCGAGTCGGTGGTGGCGATTGCGCTGCCGGCTTCGCTGGATTTGATCGTCGCGCTGCTGGCCACGGTCAAGGCCGGCGCCGCGTATCTGCCGCTGGATCTCGGCTATCCGGCCGAGCGGCTGGCGCTGATGATCGAGGATGCCAAGCCGGTGCGGGTGATCACGCACCGCGATATCGCCATCTTGCCCGCAGATGCTCCCCGGCTTTCGCTGGACGATGAGTCCACGCTTGCACACCTGGCCCAGGCACCCACGCACAACCCGACCGATACCGACCGCCGACAGCCGCTTAATCTGCGCCACCCGGCCTATGTCATCTACACCTCCGGCTCCACCGGCAAGCCCAAAGGTGTCGTCGTCAGCCATCACTCGGTGGCGCATTACTTTGCCTGGAGCGGCCACGCTTACTTCAACGGCCACGGCCATGGCTCGGCGACCACCTTGTCCGCCACCTTCGACGGCAGCGTTACCGTGTTGTTTGGTCCGCTACTGGCTGGCCAACCGCTAACCTTGACCACGCTGGACGGCGACTTCTCCAGCTTGCTTGCCGAACAACCGCAGGGTGGTTATGAGCTACTCAAGCTCACGCCTGCGCATCTGAAACTGCTTAACGCGAACCTGGAAGCGAACCCCAATGCCAGCGCCCCGGCGAAAGCGCTCTTGCTGGGTGGCGAAGCCCTGGTCCCCAGCGACCTCGCCTACTGGCAGCAACACCATCCCGAGGTTCGGCTGATCAACGAGTACGGCCCGACCGAAGCGACGGTCGGCTGCTGCACGCTGGATATTCGTGACGATATGCGCGCGGCCAGCAGCGTGGCCATCGGCCAGCCGATCTGGAACACCCAGCTGTATGTGCTCGATGCGCAGCTGCGGCCGCAACCGACCGGCGTGGCCGGCGAGCTGTATATCGCCGGCGAAGGTCTGGCCCGGGGTTATCTGAACCGTGCCGCGCTGACCGCCGAACGCTTCGTCGCCAGTCCGTTTGTGCCGGGCGCACGCATGTACCGCTCCGGCGACCTGGCGCGTTGGCGTGCCGATGGCCAGCTGGAATACCTGGGTCGTATCGATCATCAGGTCAAGCTGCGCGGCTACCGTATCGAACTGGGTGAAATCGAAGCGGCGCTGGCTCAGCTCGGGCATCCCGGCAACGCGGTGATTGCGCGCGAGGATCAGGCCGGCCAGAAACAGCTGGTGGCCTACCTAGTCGCCGAGCAGATCGACAGCGCGATGCTACGCAGCGAACTGGCCAAGCGCCTGCCCGACTATATGGTGCCGGCCGCCTTTGTCGCACTGGCGGCCTTGCCGCTGACCACCAACGGCAAACTGGATCGCAAGGCCCTGCCCGCACCGGACTTCAACATCACCAGCAAGCGTGGGCCGCGCAATGCGCAGGAAGAAATCCTCTGCAAGCTGTTCGCCGATGTCTTGCATCTGCAACAGGTCGGCATCGACGACAGCTTCTTCGCGTTGGGTGGCGACAGCATCAGCTCGATCCAGCTGGCCAGCCGGGCCAACAAACAAGGCTTGGCGATCGCCGTGCGCGACGTGTTCCAGCATCCCAGCGTCGAGGCGCTGGCCGCCATCGCGGTGCCGGTGCAGCAGGCGGCAGTGCAGCGCACGGCCGACGTATCGACCGGCAGTTTGCCGGCGACGCCTATCGTGCACTGGTTCCTCGACCAGCATGGGCCGCTGGATGTATTCCATCAGTCGATGTTGTTGCAGGTGCCCGCGCTCAAGCATGCCGATCTGGTCACCGCGGTGCAGGCGCTGCTCGATCACCACGATGCGCTGCGCCTGCGCGTGGAAGACAGCACGCCCGAACAGCGACAGCTGTCGATTGCCCAGCCCGGCAGCGTTCGCGCCGACGGCCTGGTCACCCGCCACGACATCCGCGACCTCACGCTAGAACAACGCCATGCCTGCATGCGCGAACAGCTGCTGTTCGCCCAGGCACAGCTGCATCTGCGCGAGGGCCGCATGCTGCAGGTGCTGTGGTTCGATGGCGGTGAGGATTCACGACTGCTGCTGTTGGTTCATCACTTGGCGGTGGACGGTGTGTCCTGGCGCATCCTGGTGCCGGATTTGCAGGCCGCCTGGGAGGCCGCCAGTAGCGGCCGCAAGGTGGAGCTGGAACCGGTGGCCACGCCGCTGCGCCACTGGGCCATGCAATTGCCTGCGGCGGCCGAACAGCGCGCGGCCGAATTGCCGCTGTGGCAGTCCATGTTCCAGGGCGACGACCCGTTGCTGGGCCGGCGTCCGTTCGACCCTGCGCGCGACACCTTCGCCAGCAAACAGCAATTAAGCCTGACCCTGGACGTGCAAACCACGCGCTATCTGCTGACCCAGGCGCCTGAGCGTATTCACGGCGGCATCAACGATGTGCTGCTGACCGCCTTCGCCCTGGCGCTGATCGGTTGGCGCGAACGGCGTGGCGTGAGCCGCCTGCGCAACGTGCGCTTTGAACTGGAAGGCCATGGCCGCGAAGACATCGTCGATGGCGCCGACCTCAGCCGCACGGTCGGCTGGTTCACCAGTCTGTTCCCGCTGCAACTGGATCTGTCCAGCCTGGACCCGGCACAGGCCATGCGCGATCACGGCGTGATGGAGCAGGCACTCAAGCTGGTCAAGGAGCAATTGCGGCAGCTGCCGGATCGCGGCATCGGCTATGGCTTGCTGCGTTACCTGAGCAAGCCCGGCCGCGCCGCGTTGCAGGCCGCACCGGCCGTACAGATCGGCTTCAACTATCTGGGCCGCTTCGGCAGCGCCAAGGACGTCAAGACGGCTTATTGGCAAGCCGCCGCCGACACCCCGTCGATGGGCGGCGGCGCCGCCGGTGGCCAGTCGCTGCCGCACGTGCTGGATCTGAATGCCATCACCGAAGACGGACCGGATGGGCCGCGCCTGACCGCGCACTGGCTATGGGCCGGCGAGTTGCTGGATGACGCCGAGGTGCGCGATCTGGCCGAGTCCTGGTTCAAGGCCTTGCGCCATATCGCCGACTTCGCCGCCGCTTCTGACAGCGTCGCGCTCACCCCTTCCGACGTACCCATGGTCGCACTCGACCAAACCGACATTGAATTCCTGGAGTCGTTGTATGCAAAAGCCTCAGATTGAAGATTTGCTGCCGCTGTCGCCGCTACAACATGGCTTCCTGTTTCATGCCCTGTACGACAAGCAGGTGCAGGACAGTTACGTGGTGCAGATGGTGGTGGCCTTCGAAGGCCCCTTGAATGCGGCCGCGCTGCATCAGGCGGCGAAAGCGATACTGCAGCGTCACGCCAACCTGCGCGCCGCCTTCGTGCATCAAAAGGTCAAGGAGCCGGTGCAGTTGATTCTGCGCACCGTGGAGCTGCCCTGGGACGAGGTCGACTTGTCCGCCAAGCCCGCGGCCGAGCGCGAAGCCGCTTATGAAGAACTATTGCAGGCCGATCAGCAAAAACGCTTTGACCTGAGCCAAGCGCCGCTGCTGCGCTTCACCCTGGTGCGGATGGATCGGCAGCACTATCGGCTGATTTTTACCCATCACCATATCTTGCTGGACGGCTGGTCGATGACCATCTTTCTGCGCGAGTTCCTGGCGCTGTACCGCAGCAGCGGTCGCGACGCCGCCCTCGCGCGGGTCACGCCATATCGCGACTATCTGCGCTGGCTGGAATCGCGCGACAAGCATGCCGCCTTGAATGCCTGGCGCAAGGCGCTGGCCGGGGTGGAGCAGCCGACCCGCGTGGCCGAGGTGTCCACCTCGACGGCCGCGGCAGCCACCCAGACGCATCTGCTTTCGGCGGAGCTGAGCACCCGCCTGGTGCAACAAGGGCGTGCCGTCGGCGTCACCTTGAACACCTTGATCCAGGCCTCCTGGGCGATGCTGATCGGCCATTTGTGCGGACGCGACGATGTCGTGTTCGGCGCCACGGTGTCCGGCCGACCGCCCGAGCTACCGGGGGTCGAGCAGATGCTTGGCCTGCTGATCAATACCGTGCCGGTGCGGCTGCATCTGCGCGCGGACGAGTCGTTGCGTCAGTTGCTGACTCGCTTGCAGGAACAACAGTCGGCATTGCTGGAATACCAGCACGTCAGCCTGAGCGAGATCCAGCAGCTGACCGGCGTCGAACACGAATTATTCGATACCCAGGTGGTGTTCGAAAATTACCCGGCCGGCGCGGATGACGGCGGCGACAGCCACGACGAGCTGCAGATCAGCATCCACAGCCATTGCGGTGGCGACACCTCGCACTATCCGCTAAGCATGGTGGTCGGGCCGGGCACGCAGATCCACCTCGGCTTCGGTTATCGCCCCGACGTATTCTCGGCCGCGCAGATACGCCGCATCGGCGAGCGCTATGTGCGCATTCTGGAAGCCTTTGCCGGCGACCTGGAGCAAACAGCCGGCTGCCTCGACCTGCTCGAAGCCGCCGAACACCAACAGCTGCGCGAGTGGAACGCCACCGCGCGTGAAGTGCCGGTGCTGCCGCTGCCGCTGCTGTTCGAACAGCAAGTGACGCGTACACCGCATGCCGTCGCCGC